>NZ_JAFKRK010000005.1:0-207208 GCF_019038535.1 Synechococcus sp. CCAP 1479/9
CAACGCTCACAACTTCCCCCTCGACCTGGCCGCTGCCAGCGCCACCCCCGTGGCCCTGACCGCCCCGGCGATCGGCTGATCCAGCCCTTCCAGATTCTCTGGAACCTTCCAACCCCCTGCGCGAGCAGGGGGTTTTTTCATGGCGTCGGGTTCCGGCTGGGCGAGGCTGGGCTTCTCCGGTCCCTGTGCCAGCGTGGGCCGGCGGCACACCGCAGCCCATGACGGCAAGCGACCCCATGACCGCTGACGCTGGCCCCGATCCCCTGCCCTCCTGGCGCGAGGGCAGCGTCAAGAGGCGCCTGCTCGCGTTCGCCCAGGCGGTCAGCACCCCCGGGGACCCCGCCTGGGTGGCGCCCCAGGAGCGGATCGCCGTGTTCGACAACGACGGCACGCTCTGGTCGGAGCAGCCGATGTACGTGCAGCTGGCCTTCGCCCTCCAGCGCGTACGGCATCTGGTGGCGGAGCGCCCCGAGCTGGAACGCCATTCCCTGGTGGCGGCGGCCCTGGCCGACGACATCGACGCCCTGATGGGCCACGGCCTCGAGGGGCTGCTGGAGCTGGCGGCGATCACCCATGCCGGCATGACCGACGCGGCCTTCAGCGACCTGGCCCGCGCCTGGCTGCGGGAGGCCCGCCATCCCCGGCTTGGGGTGCCCTACACCGGGCTCGTCTACCAGCCGATGCTGGAACTGCTGGCGCTCCTGCGGGCCAGGGGATTCCGCAGCTGGATCGTGACCGGTGGCGGTGTCGAGTTCGTGCGGGTGTTCGCCGAGGAGACCTTCGGCATCCCTCCGGAGCGGGTGATCGGCTCGACACTGCAGCTGCGCTACGGCGAGGAGAACGGCCAGCCGACTGTCTGGCGCGAAGCCATGGTCGATTCCATCAACGACGGCGAGGCCAAGCCGCTGGGGATCGCCCGGGCCATCGGCCGGCGCCCGATCGCGGCCTTCGGGAACTCCGACGGCGACCTGGCGATGCTGCGCTGGACCACCGCCGGCCCCGGCCAGCGGCTGGGGCTGCTGCTGCACCACGATGACGGCGAGCGGGAGGTGGCCTACGACCGTGCCTCCCCCTTCGGCCGCCTGGATCAGGGCCTGGAGCTGGCCGGGCGCCACGACTGGAGCCTGGTCAGCCTGCGGCGTGACTGGGACAGGATCTTCCCCTCACCTCCAACCCAGAACTGACCCGGATGCGCAGGCCCTCCTCCACCTGGTACGCACGCCAGAAGCGGCGGCGTGAATCGCCGTTCTTCTGGCTGCTGGACCGCTCCTTCGGTTTCCGGGTTCTGATGGCCGCCGCGCTGTCCTTTGCGTTGCTGGCGGTGGTCAACCGTTTCGAGAACTGCCATGCCAAGGCCGGCCAGGCCGATTGCCTGACCAGCAATTTCCTGGAGATCATCAGCGTCGGCACGGTCGAATCGTTCAGCATCGTCACGGCGGCGATCTTTTACCTGCTCGAAGCCGGACAGCGCAAGGAGAAAGAGCATCAGGAGATGTTCGAACTGCTGCTGGCCCAGCGTCAGGCCGGGGCCTCCAACAGCCTGGGCCGCCTTCGGGCCCTGGAGATGCTCTCCGCCGATGGCCTCTGGCAGGACGGCTTCGATCTGGGGGGCGTGGATCTCGAAGGTCTGAGGATCCCGTTCAGCCGGTGGCGCGGTGCCAACTTCTCCGGCACGGTGCTGCGCAACGCCGATTGCCATGGCGCTGATCTGGCCGAGGCGGATTTCAGCCGCGCCGATCTGAGCGGGGCGAATCTCCGAGACGCCGACCTGCGCGGTGCCAACTTCACCGGGGCCGATCTGAGCCGGACTGACCTGCGGGGCGCCAGGGTGGATGGGGCGGAGTTTCGGGGCGCCCAGCTCAGCCGGACGCTCACGGATGGGCCGTTACCGGGTCAGGAGGCTGGACCTGCCGCCGCGGAGGGCTGATCGAGCTCAGGCGACCAGCCTGGTGAGGGCATCCTGGGGGAGCGAGGCGTTGAGGAAAGACAGGCCCACGTAGGTGTTGAAGCCGGTGTTTCGCACCCAGCGCACCTTGGAGCGCAGGGTCACCTTCGAGCCGGCGTCGTAGTTGCGGGCTTCGAAGATGACGGTGTCGTCCTCCTGGACGTCCAGACTCCCCTGACGCAGGACGCAGGCCCCCTGTTCGCTGACATCGCGGAGATTGACGAACACCGATTGCTTCGTGGCCAGGGTGAGGCTCACCGAAACGCCGACAGGGACGTGGTGCCGTGTGCTGGCACGCTTCCCTTCGGGATGCAGATCCTGTGACATGAAACGGGCACGGCACGCCCCTGCCATGAAGCGCGAACAGGGGGAGTGCCAATTCTAGGTCCGGTTGTTGTCTGCGTCACCACCGCTTCGCCTGGTTCCTGCAACATCCCGCCATGGGGCCGCCAGAGCATCGGCTAGGGTGAACCGATCCGGCAGAAGCCGGCGAACCTGTTGTTCGCCTTCGTCGGAGCCAGCACCGAGCCGCCCCGCGCTTCCTGGGGTCGGTCCACCAGGTCCAACGTCGGTCCATCAGGTCCAACATCGACTGCCGTGTGCGATTCCCCGCGGGGGATCGGCAGTCTCCCGGTGCGAGATCCATATCCCCCTGTCCACCTTTCCGATGAACACCCTCTCCAGGCGCCCGTCCGGCGCGACCCGCCCCATCCCCGGCGCCGCCGCCTCCGGCCGCGGTCCCCATGCCTACCCCTGCTGCCCCCTGGCGGCCAGGCCGCCCCGCCACGACCCCTCCCAGCACCCCCTCACCTGGGAGGACCTGCTCGGCCGCCGCTGACTCAGGGCGGCGTTCAATCGTCGTCGTCGTCACGGTCGCGCCGCTTCTCCAGCACGTAGACGCGGCCGTCGGGCGTCACCAGCCGTTTCACGGCCTCACGGGAGGCGCGCCAGCGATCGCGTGCCTCCTCGGCGCGCCGGACCTGCCGGGCCGCCTGCCTGGCCTGCCTGGCCTGGGCCGCCCGCACCCGGGGCGCATAGGTGTTGCGGTACCAGTCGTCCTGGACGAACAGGACCGGCACGTTGCAGGCCTGGTACAGCGCGCAGTAGCGGCCCCAGTCGCGGGCCTGCTGGGGGGGCACCCGCAGGTAGATGGGCTCGATCGCGGACGGGTTCCAGCGGTCGCTGCCCAAGGGCTGCCAGCCGATCACCGGGCCGTAGCCGAGGACCGGCGGTGGGGCCTGGTTGCCGATGGTGATCCGGCCGTAGTACCCGGACTGCCCCAGGGGCACGGTCAGGGAGGTCTGGGCCTGGACCGGGGCGTAGACGATTCCGGCGCCGCAGACCACCCCCAGGGCGGCGTGGAGCAGGCGGGAGGAACGGCTGATCATGGTCGAAGCTCCGTGGCCCCACCAGGAAAACGCCCCCGTATGACTCAGAGCTGACCGGGTCGGGGGCCATCTGTGACCGGACGTGACAGCTCCATGCCGGTGGCGTGGATCCGGGCGAGCTCGTCAGCGGCCCTCACCACCAGGGTGTGGCGCTCCACCAGGGCCGCCAGGTCGTCGTAGCCCCCGCCGATGACGGTGGCCACCGGCAGGCGGCGCCGCAGGGCGGCATCGATCACCAGTCGGTCGCGCCGGTACAGGCCGTCGTCGCTCAGCTCCAGCCGGCCGAGGCGGTCGTCCCGGTGGGGATCGACGCCGGCGTTGTAGAGCACCAGATCCGGACGCACCTGATCCAGCAGATCCGGCAGGGTCCGCTCCAGGGTCCGCAGGTAGGCGTCATCCCCCACGCCGTCCCCCAGGGCCAGGTCCAGGTCGCCCGTCTGCTTGTGCAGGGGGAAGTTGCTGGCCGCGTGCATCGAGAAGGTGAACACGCGGGGGTCGCCGGTGAAGATCGCCGCCGTGCCGTCGCCCTGGTGCACGTCCAGATCCACCATCAGCACCTGCCGCACCAGGCCCTCGGCCAGCAACACCCGGGCCGCCACGGCGCAGTCGTTGAAGATGCAGAAGCCGCTGCCGTGCAGCGGGAAGGCGTGGTGGGTGCCGCCCGCCAGGTGGCAGGCCAGGCCGTGGCGCAGGGCCAGCCGGGCCGTGAGCACGGTGCCCCCCACCGCCAGCCAGCTGCGGCGCACCAGGGGGGGCGAGACGGGCAGGCCGATGCGGCGCACCTCCTGGGGGGTCAGCAGCCCCCGGGAGAAGGCCTCGTGGTAGCTGCGGCCGTGCACCTGCTCCAGCCAGCGGCGCGGTGCCGGCAGCGGCTGGTGGATCTGCCCCGGGCGGGCCAGCTCCAGCTGCTCCAGCCGCTCCTTCAGCAGCCGGAACTTCTGCATCGGGAAGCGATGGCCGCTGGGCAGGGGGACCGCGTAGGCCGGGTGGTAAACCAGCGGGGGCCCCATCAGTCCGGCGACAGCGGCTCCAGCAGACCGTAGGGGGTGTAGCGGCGCTCGATCCGGCACGGCGGGCCGCCGGCGGGCTGCCAGCTGAGGGCCACCCGCACGGGCCCCGCCTCGCCGGGCCCAGGGGAGATGACCACCTCGACATCGTCGTCGAGGTGCCAGCGGTGGCCGGAGGCGTCCCCCGATCCGATGCTCTCGATCACGGCCACCAGCGGCGTGTCGGGGCCGGCGTCACCTGTGCCCGGCCGCCATTCCCTGGCATAGGTGAAGCTCTCGAGGCTCTCAATGCCATGGCGCAGCACCACGCGCCGGCGCCGCTCGCCCTGGACGACGCAGAGCTCGGCGATCCAGGGCCATGGACCCATCCGATCCATGCCCAGGCTCCAGTGGCCGGCGGCGCTGATCTGCATCGCCGCCGGGGGTTCGCTGAAGCGCATCGGCACCACGCGGCCGGTGTTCAGGTAGGTGAGGGCGGCTTCGATCGTGCCGTCCTCATCGCTCACCCGCAGCCGGGTGGGGAAGCGCTCGATCTCGCGGCCGTCGGGATCGAGCCGGTGGAACAGACCCTCCCAGCAACCGCCGTTCGCCTCCAGCAGCCTCTGGCGGGGCGGGGCGCTCAAGGGCATGGCCGACGGAACAACGGCATTCAGCATGGCGACAACAGCCCCGCCGGCGCGGGCTGCCCTCGGGGGTCAGGGCTCAGCCGAGGATCTGCGCTCAGCCGATGGCCAGGGGGCGGGGTTGGGCCTGGCGCGGCGGTGCCGGCAGCCGGGTGCTCACCAGCCAGGCCAGCCCCACCAGCAGGGCCGAGCTCCACAGGCAGGCCTGCAGGCCGCCCACCAGGAACAGGGCACCCGAGAGCACGGTGCCGAGCAGGCGGCCGCCGGCGTTGGCCATGTAATAGAAACCCACGTTCAGGCTCACCGATTCGGCATCGGTGTAGGCCAGGATCATGTAGCTGTGGATCGAGGAATTCATGGCGAACACCACCCCGAAGGCCGCCAGTCCCACCACCACGGCCACACCGGGATTCCCCACCTCGCGCCAGAGGGCGATGGCGATCAGGGCCGGAATGGCGGTGAGCAGTCCGCTCCAGAAGGTCACGGCGGAGACGCCCGGCGGCGCGGTCTGGCCCCAGCGGCGCCGCAGGGCCGGGGCCGATCCCTGCACGAGGCCGTAGCCGATCACCCACAGCCCCATGAAGCCGCCCACCTCCCAGTAGCGCCAGCCGAGCGTGGTCTGCAGGAACACCGGCAGGGCCACCACGAACCAGACATCCCTGGCGCCGAAGAGAAAGAACCGGGCCAGGGAGATGCGATTGATGCCGGGAGACTTGGAGAACAGGGCGGTGAAGGCGGGCTTCTGTTTCATGCGGCCGATCTCCCCGGGCAGCACCAGGGTGAACAGGAAGGCCAGGAACAGGCCAGCCGCCATGGCGCCGACGGCGGCGTTGAAGCCGATCGTGGCCAGCAGCAGGCCGCCGAGGAAGAAGCCCACCCCCTTGAGGGCGTTCTTGGAGCCGGTGAGAATCGCCACCCACTGAAACAGCTGGCTCTCGCCCCTGTCGTGGTCGTCGGGGGTTTCCGGAACCACGGACTTGATAGCACTTTTGGCGCTCATCTTGTTGAGATCCTTGGCGATGCCGCTGAGCGCCTGGGCCACCATCACGTAGGCCACGCTCCACCATTTCGGCCAGCTGTCGGCGACGGGCACCAGCATCAGCAGGGCCGCCACCTGCATCAGGGTGCCGGTCCAGAGGGTGAGGTGCAGACCGAAGCGGGCCCCCAGCCAGCCGCCGCAGAGGTTGGTGATGATGCCGAAGAACTCGTAGAAGAGAAACAGAAAGGCGATCTCCAGCGTGCTGTAGCCCAGCGAGCGGAAGTGGAACACCACCAGCATCCGCAGGGCGCCGTCGGTGAGGGTGAAGCACCAGTAGTTGGCCGTGACGATGGCGTACTGCTGCAGGGCCGTCAGTGGCTGGCCGGAGCGGAGCGGAAGCATCGGCCGTTCACTCCGCCCGGACGGCGTCCAGGGCGGCCACATGGCAGGCCAGATCCGCCATCCGGCAGCTGTAGCCCCACTCGTTGTCGTACCAGGCGTACACCTTCAGCTGGGTGCCGTTGATGACCATCGTCGAGAGGGCATCGACGATCGAACTGCGGCTGTCGTTGACGTAGTCGACCGACACCAGGGGCCGCTCCTCGTAGCCCAGGATGCCCAGCAGGGGACCCGCCGCCGCCGCCGCGAAGGCGCCGTTCACCTCCTCCACCGTCACCGGGCGCTCCAGCTCGAACACCGCATCGGTGAGCGAGGCATTGAGCAGGGGCACGCGCACGGCGTGGCCGTTGAGCTTGCCCTGCAGCTCGGGGAAGATCATCCCGATCGCCTTGGCCGAGCCGGTGGTGGTGGGGATCAGGCTCTGGCTGCAGGAACGGGCCCGGCGCAGGTCGCTCTTGAAGCTGTCGATCACCACCTGGGTGTTGGTGACGTTGTGCAGGGTGGTGATCGAGCCATGGCGGATGCCGAAGCTCTCGTGCACCACCTTCACCACCGGCGCCAGGCAGTTGGTGGTGCAGGAGGCGGCGGTGAGGATCCGGTGCCGGTCCGGCACGTAGGTGCCGTGGTTGATGCCGAAGACGATGTTGGGGATGTCGATGCCGTCCAGCTCGCCCTTCACGGGGCAGGCCACGATCACCCGCTTCACGCCGCTCTGCCGCAGGTAGGGGGCGAGGGCCTCGGGGGTCTTGACCTTGCCGCTGCACTCGAGCACCAGCTCCACCCCCGCCTCCTGCCAGGGCACCAGCGCCGGATCGCTCCCCCGCGACCAGCCCACCCGGCGCCCTTCGATGGCGAAGCCCCCGCCGTCGGCCTCGGCCGCCACCGTCCGGGTCCAGCGGCCGTGCACCGAGTCGAATTCCAGCAGGTGGGCGGCGCCGGCGGCGTCCCCGGCGCTGTCATTAACGTGAACCAGCTCCAGGCCCGGCCGCCCCCAGAGGGCGCGGAACACCAGGCGACCGATCCGCCCGAACCCGTTGATGCCGATCCTCACAGCGCCTGCAGCGACAGGCCCCTAACCTCGCATCAAGCAGAGTTGATCGATTTATGGCCGGGTTAAGGACCGCTGCAGCTCCGCCGACTCCCGGCGCTTCTGGGCGATTCGCCTGTGCTTCGGCCCCGCTGGAGGCCGAGGAGGCGCGCCTGCTGCTGCGGGCCCTGGCCGACCCGATCCGGCTGCAGGTGATCGAAGCCCTCGGCGGCGGCGAGCGCTGCGTCTGCGACCTCACCACCGACCTGGGCCTGGCCCAGTCGAAGCTCTCGTTCCACCTCAAGGTGCTGAAGGAAACAGGCCTGCTGGCGGACCGCCAGAGCGGCCGCTGGGTGTATTACCGCCTGCAGCCGGAAGCCCTGGAACGCCTCAGGGGCTGGCTCGCCGGCCTGGCCGCCAGCTGCACCGCCCCGGCCGAACCCTGCGGCTGAGGGGCCGAACGGCGTCATGCTGGAGCGCAGCACCGGACCTCCCCATGCTGCGCTTCCTGCTCAACGTCCTCTGGTTCGTGCTGGGGGGCTTCGTGATGGGCCTGGGCTGGTGGCTGGCCGGCCTGGTGGCGGCGATCACGATCGTGGGGATCCCCTGGGCCCGGGCCTGCTTCGTGATCGGCAACTTCTCCTTCTGGCCGTTCGGCTACGAGGCCGTCAGCCGCCGGGAGCTCACCGGCCGGATGGATTTCGGCACCGGTCCCCTGGGGCTGGTCGGCAACGTGATCTGGTTCCTGCTGGCCGGCTGGTGGCTGGCGATCGGCCACCTCAGCGCCGCGGTGGCCTGCTTCGTGACGATCGTGGGCATCCCCTTCGGCATCCAGCACATCAAGCTGGCCCTGATCGCCCTGGCCCCGATCGGCATGCAGGTGGTGCCGGTGCGGCGCTAGTCCAGCGCTGGAGTCAGGCCCAGGGCGGCGGCGGCTTGCCGCATCCGCCCGTCGAAGCTGGCCAGATGGGAGCAGCGGCTATGGAGGGCCACCGCCAGGTGCAGGGCATCACCGGCGCGCAGCCCGAGAGCGGGGACCTGAAGCAACTCAGCGGCCTGGCGGAAACGGTCCCGGTCGAGGGCGCGCAGTTCCACGCCGCCCTGCAGCAGGCGCTCGAAATGCTCGCTGGCGGCCCTGCGGGCTTCCGGGCTGAGCCCGTGGTGGCGCTGCTTGAGGCCGAGGGCGCTGTGGGTTTCGGTGATCAGCGAGTCGCTGCTGATCAGGGTGTCGCGGCACTGCTCCAGCCATTCCAGTGCCCCCGGGCTGGACGCTTCCGGGGTCAGCAGGGCAACCACGACGCTGGTGTCCAGGTAGATCACGGCGGGCACGGCCTCACCAGCGCTCCTGGTCCCGGCACGCTTCGATCACCGATGGGGTGATCGGCATGGTGGCCTGCAGCTGGCGCAGGTCGGCGGCCAGCGCGCGGCGGTCCAGTCGTTGCAGGGGCTCCAGGCTCACTCGGCCGTCGGCTCCGACGACGATCTCGATCGGGTCACCTTCCCGCAGGCCGGCCTGACGCAGGCACTCGGCGGGGATCCGGACAGCCAGGCTGTTGCCCCAGCGACGGATCGCCTGCTGGACGCGCCGGCCAGGTTCCTCGGCTCGTTGACTGGGCTGGGATGGTGCCAAGGCGTCCAGCACGGCCGGTGCCGCCGGGATGTAGATACACGACTCTACATGGGTTGGTCGGGCTTCGGCGTGTCAATTCCCGGCCGTTTCTGCCAACGCCCCCTGATGGATTCGAACCATCGACCGGCTGCTTAGAAGGCAGCTGCTCTATCCAGCTGAGCTAAGGGAGCCCGGTGGGCATTGTGCCAGTGTTCGGCGGCCAGGCCACTCCGGTAGCCCCCCCTACAGTGAACGACCGCGCTTGAACCGTTCCATGGCCGCCACCCGGCTCAGCGACAGCCAGAAAACCGAGCTGGTTGGGCGATTCCGGGAGGGTTCCAGCAGCCAGCAGCTGGCGGACAGCTACGGCTGCAGCGCCAACACGGTCATCCGCGTCGTTCGCACGGAACTCGGCGACGAGGAATACGAGCGCCTCAAGGCGGAGCGCTCCCGCCGGCGCAGCCGTGTGGCCACGGACGATGCCGACCCGGCCGCTGCCCCGGACACCCTGCAGACGGCCCTCGCCATCAGCACCCCCGAGCCGGAACCCACCTCCGAGCTTGAGCCCGCCCCCGAGCCGGAGGCGGCGCACGAGCCGGATCCCGAGCCGGAAGCGCCGGCTGAGCCGGAACCCGCCCTGGAGCCCGCCCCGGAACCCGCTCCTGAGACGACCACCACCGCTCGTAGGGTCATCCCTGCCCCGCCCCGCCGCTTGACGGTGGCGGCCCCGGTGAAGGCCGAGGCGGAAGCGGAGGACGGTCCCGCCGTGCTCGCCATCGAGGATGCCGACGACTTCGGCGCCGATGACGACGACCTGCTCACCAGCGACGACGGTGACGATGACGGGGCCGAGGGGGAGATCAACCCGTTCCAGCCGATCCCCGTGGTGCTGCTCGATGACGGCGCCCCGGCGGGGGCCGACGGCCGGCTCCAGCCCCTGGCCAGCGCCGCCCTGCCCTCCAGCGCCTACATGCTGGTCGACAAGACCGTGGAACTGCAGGCCCGGCCCCTGAGCGAGTTCCCGGAGCTGGGCCGGCTGCCGGACGCTGAGCTGGAGCGCCAGGCCCTGGTGGTGTTCCTCAATCCCCGCCAGGCCAAACGCCAGTGCGGCCGCACCCAGCGGGTGATCAAGCTGCCCGACCTGAAGGTGTTCGAGCTCACCGCCCCCTACCTGCTGGCCCAGGGCATCAGCCGGGTGGTGATCGAGGGTTCCCTCTACGCCCTTCCCGGCAGCTGAGGCCTCAGCCCTCGTCGCCCGGGGGGCTGCCTGGCAGCAGCAGGGCCGCGCTGGCGCCGCCGCTGATCACCCCCAGCACCAGGGCCACCCCCACGATGAAGCCGGCCGGCAGCGGGGCGCTGCGGGCAAAGCCGAAGCGCAGCTGGGGCCGCACCTCCAGGTTCTGGGCCCCGAGGCAGAGCAGGGTCAGCAGCAGGGTGCCGCCCAGCAGGCTGCCGCACAGGAGGCGCAGGCGCAGAAGCATCGGGGCGTTGCAGGACCAGCTGCTTCAGTCTGACGGCTCGCGGTGCAGCAGGGCATAGAGGTCCCGGCGGCTGTGGCCGCTGCGCTCCGCCAGGGTGCGGGCGGCCTCCCGGTTGCTGAGGCCGCCCGCCACCAGCTCCCCAAGGGCGCGGCGCAGGTCGGCCTCGTCCCAGACGGGGGCCGCCGCCGGCGGGGCACCGCCCAGCACCAGGGTGCACTCCCCCTGGGGCGGGGTGCGGCGGAAGTGCTCCAGGGCCGCCGCCACCGTGGGGCCCACCTGCTCCTCGTGGCGCTTGGTGAGCTCCCGCGCCACCTGCAGGGGCCGGTCGCCGAGCACCGCCAGCAGGTCTTCGAGCAGGGCCAGCAGCCGGTGGGGGGCTTCAAACAGCACCATCGTGCGCTCCTCGCCGGCCAGGGCTTCCAGCCGCTGGCGCCGGGGGCCGCCCTTCGGCGGCAGGAAGCCCTCGAAGCAGAAGCGGCCCGAGGGCAGGCCGCTGCTCACCAGGGCGGTGGTCACGGCGCTGGGGCCGGGAACGCAGATCACCTGGCGGCCGGCGGCGCGGGCGGCGGCCGCCAGCTCCTGGCCCGGATCCGACACCCCCGGCAGGCCGGCATCACTGATCACGGCGATCGCTTCGCCCGCCTCCAGGGCCGCCAGCAGCTGGGGGATGCGGGCCGTCTGGTTGTGCTGGTGGAAGCTCAGCAGCGGCGCCTTGATGCCGAGGTGGTGCAGCAGCAGGCCGCTGCGGCGGGTGTCCTCGCAGGCGACGCGGTCGGCCCCCGCCAGCACCCGCCGGGCCCGGGGGGAGAGGTCGTCGAGGTTGCCGATGGGGGTGCCCACCAGATAGAGAACGCCGGCGGCGGGTTCGTGCTCCTGCACCGATTCCTGCACAATGCCGTTTTCCGGTCTCCATGATGCCGTCTGCCTTCGCCCTGCCCGACGGCATCGGCCGTGAGCCCCTGCTGGCGGAACTGCGCCGGCTGGCCTGGGGGGCGGCCGACATCCTGCGGGCCTATGCCCGCGGCGACGTGCCCCCCTACGGGTTCCCGCCGGCCCTGAGCGTCGACCACGGCGGCGAGGGGCCGGTCTCGGCGGCGGATCTGGCGGTCAACCGCTGGCTGCTCGACGGCCTGGCGGCGGCCTTCCCGGCCGCCGGCTGGACCCTGCTGAGCGAGGAGACCGCCGCCGAGATGCTGGTGCCGGGCCAGCCCCTGGACGCCGAGTGGCTGTGGATCCTCGATCCCCTCGATGGCACCAAGGACTTCCTGCAGGGCACCGGCGAGTACGCCGTCCACCTGGCCCTGGTGCGCGGCCAGCGGCCCGTGCTGGGGGTGGTGCTGCTGCCGGAGCCGGAGGAGCTCTGGTTCGGGCTGGTGGGGGCGGGCGACGCCGGCACG
Organism: Synechococcus sp. CCAP 1479/9; assembly: GCF_019038535.1. NCBI lineage: Bacteria > Bacillati > Cyanobacteriota > Cyanophyceae > Synechococcales > Synechococcaceae > Synechococcus > Synechococcus sp. CCAP 1479/9. The sequence continues at coordinate 11,856 of NZ_JAFKRK010000005.1, forward strand.
GGGGGTGAGGCCTGGCGCGAGAACCGGGCTGGTGAGCGCACCCCTGCCACCCTCAGCGGCCGTGGCGAGGAACTGGTGCTGGTGGCCAGCCGCAACCACCGCGACGACCGCCTGGAGCAGCTGCTGGCCGAGCTGCGGCCGGCCCGCAGCACGGCGATCGGCAGTGTCGGCGGCAAGGTGGCCACGATCCTGCGGGGGGAGGCCGACCTCTACATCTCCCTGTCGGGCCGCAGTGCCCCCAAGGACTGGGACATGGCCGCCCCGGAGGCGGTGCTGGTCGCCGCCGGCGGTGCCTTCAGCCATGCCGATGGCCGGCCCCTCACCTACAACAGCGGCGACGTGTGCCAGGCGGGCTGCCTGATCGCCAGCCACGGCCCGGCCCACGCCGAGCTCTGCCGCCGGGCGGCGGCGGCGATGGCGCTGATCGATCCGGGTTTCGCCGTCTGAACGGCAACCAGTCGATTCAGCAGGCGAGCAGCTCCAGCCCGCAGGTCCTGGCGGCCTCAATGAGTGCGTTGTCGCGGCTGGCCAGGGGGAGACCTGCGCGCATCGCCAGTTCCAGATAGGCGGCGTCGTAGCTGGTGAGACGGTGCTGGGCCGCCAAGCTCAGCACGTCGTGCCAGACGACGGCCGGATCGGCGGGATCGATGGCCAGATCGAGCTGAACCACAAGGGTGAGGAACTGGCTCCGATCCGCTGCGCTGATCCGGCCGCGCCGTTCGGCCATCAGCAGCACGTTGGCCAGCTCCCAGAGAAACAGCGCCGGCACGCAGAGTTCAGACTCCGGCAACCGCGCCAGGAGCGCCTCTGAGGCCGCGGTGCGTTCGTCCTCGAAACACCAGGCGCAGACTGCGGAAACGTCGGCGACGAAGCTCAGCACCGGCGGCCTGCGTCCCGCAACTCCTGGATAGAGGAGCCGTTGAGGCGCCGACCGGTGGCGAAGCGGCGCAGACGCTGGATGGCCTCGATGCGGCGCTCGCGGCCATGGGCGTTGACAGGAACCAGCCGTGCCAGGGGCCTGCCGTGGCGGGTGATCAGGATCTCCTCGCCACCGGCCACCTCCTCCAGCAGGCTGGAGAGGTGGGTCTTGGCCTCGAAGGCCCCGACGGTCTTCATCGCCCGATTCCAACCAGTTGCCAACCAGTTTAGGGCTGAGGGCCCGGCCGCACGGCCAGGCCCCCGCAGCGATCAGACCGCCGCCGGCTCCTGCTGGGGAACGCCCCGCAGGGTGAGGTTGATGCGGCCGCGGTTGTCGATCTCCCGCACCCGCACCGTCACCTGGTCGCCGACGTTGACCACGTCCTCCACCTTCTCCACCCGGGCTTCGGAGAGCTGGGAGATGTGGATCATCCCCTCCTTGCCGGGCAGGATCTCCACGAAGGCACCGATCGGGATCACCCGGGTGACCGAACCGTTGAACACCTCCCCTTCGCTGACGCGACGGGTGAGGCCCTCGATGATGCGCTGGGCCTCTTCGGCGGCGGCGCCGTCATGGCTGGCGATCGTGACGATGCCGCCGTCCTCGATGTCGATCTTGGTGTTGGTGCGCTCGGTGATGCCCTTGATGGTGCGGCCGCCGGGGCCGATCACCGTGCCGATCAGTTCCGGATCGATGCGGAAGCTGAGCAGGCGCGGGGCGTGGGGGGAAAGGACTTCGCGGGGCTTGTCGATGGCCTCGAGCATCTTGCCGAGGATGTGCAGCCGGGCCGGACGGGCCTGGTTGATCGCGTCGGCGATGGTCTTGACGGCCAGGCCTGAGATCTTCATGTCCATCTGCAGGGCGGTGATGCCCTTCTCGGTGCCGGCCACCTTGAAGTCCATGTCGCCGAGGAAGTCCTCGATGCCCTGGATGTCGGTGAGGATGCGCACCTCCTCGCCCTCCTTGATCAGACCCATGGCCGCGCCGCTCACCGGGGCCGCCAGGGGCACGCCGGCGTCCATCAGGGCCAGGGTGCTGCCGCAGACCGAGCCCATCGAGGTGGAGCCGTTGGAGCTGAGGCACTCCGACACCACCCGGAGCACGTAAGGGAAGCTCTCCTTGGAGGGCAGCACGGGGATCAGGGCCCGCTCGGCGAGGGCGCCGTGGCCGATCTCGCGGCGACCGGGGGAGCGCATCGGCCGCGTCTCACCGACCGAATAGGGGGGGAAGTTGTAGTGGTGCAGGTAGGTCTTCTCGCTGATGGGGTTGAGGTCGTCCATCTCCTGGGCGTCGCTCGGGGTGCCGAGGGTGGCGCAGGAGAGCACCTGGGTGAGCCCCCGCTGGAACAGGCCCGTCCCGTGCACCCGCTTGGGCAGCACGCCGACGGCCGCCTGGATGGGACGCACCTCGTCGAGGCTGCGGCCATCGACCCGCTTGCCCTCGACGATGATCTGCTGGCGCATCAGCTTCTTGGTGAGGCCCTTGTAGGTGTTGCCCAGCAGCTTGCCGTTGCTGCTCACGGCCACCTTGATGGGGTCCTCGCCGCCGAGGGCGGCGATCTTCTCGCCCACCTCGGCCTTGATGGCGTCGAGTTTCTCGTCCCGTTCGGCCTTGGTCTGGCCGAACTGCTTGAGCACCTCACCGATGCCCTTGGCGCATTCCTTCTCCAGAAACTCGGGCAGGGCGGGGTCTTCGCTGCGCTCCTCGGGCAGCACCTGCTCGATGCCGAGCTCCTTGAGCAGGGCCAGCTGGGCCCGGATCAGTTCGCCCACGGCTTCGTAGCCGAAGTCGATGGCCTCGATCACGTCCTGTTCGGGCAGCTGGTTGGCGCCCGCTTCCACCATCACGACGCCGGAGGGGGTGCCGGCCACCACCAGGTCGAGCTCGCTGCGCTCGATCTCCCGGAAGCTGGGGTTGAGGACGAAGTCGTCACCCAGCAGGCCCACCCGCACGGCGGCCATGGGGCCCATGAAGGGAATCTTCGCCAGCAGGGTGGCCATCGAGGCGCCGGTCACGGCGAGCACGTCGGGCGGAACCCGCTCATCGAGGGACATGCAGGTGGCGACGATCTGCAGGTCGTCCCGCAGCCAGCCCGGGAACAGGGGCCGCATCGGCCGGTCGATCAGGCGGCAGGTGAGGATGGCCCGCTCGGGGGGGCGGGCCTCCCGGCGAAAGAAGCTGCCCGGGATGCGCCCGGCGGCGTAGAGACGCTCCTCGTAATCGCAGATCAGCGGCAGGAAATCGATGCCTTCCCGGCCTTTCGAGCGGGTGGCGGTGACCAGAATCGCTGTATCGCCGCATTCCACCATCACCGAGCCCCCGGCCTGGGGCGCAAATCGGCCGCTGGTCAGCCGGATCTCCCGACCATCGAAGGAGATCGACTGAGTGTGTCCTTGCACTGGGCGTTATGTCCGTTTTGTTGTCGCCGACCATTCTCGCATCCGCCGTTCCAGGCCATGAAGAAGGCGCCCTCGCGGGGCGCCTGATGCGACCGAAAGCCGTTGCGGTGAAAGGGCTGGAGCCCCCGGCTCACCAGCTGGACTTGACCACGCCGGGGAGCTCACCCTTGTGGGCGCGCTCGCGCAGCTGGTTGCGGCAGAGGCCGAAATCGCGGTAGTAGCCGCGGGGCTTGCCGGTGGCCCAGCAGCGGTTGCGGATGCGGTTGGGGGCGCTGTTGCGGGGCAGCGACTGCAGCTTGCGGTGGATCTCCAGGCGCTCCATCGGATCGCCGGCCGCATCGAAGGCCTCCTTGAGGGCGGCACGGCGCGCTGCGAAGCGCTCCACGATCTTGCGGCGCTTCACGTCACGCGCGATCATCGACTTCTTAGCCATGCGGCCGGAGGAGGGGGAAACTTCAGCCCGCCATCGTACCGTCTGGCCCGCCCCGTTCACCCAGGCCGACCCTGGTCAGGGGCCCGGGTGACTGGGGCAGAGGTCCGCCAGGCCGCAGCCGGCGCAGCGGGGCTTGCGGGCCACGCAGACGGCCCGGCCATGGAAGATCAGCCGGATCGAGAGGGTCTCCCACTCCGGCCGCGGCACCAGCTTCATCAGGTCGGGCTCGATCTTCTTCGGGTCGCTGTGGCGGGTGAGGCCCAGGCGGTTGGCCAGCCGCTTCACGTGGGTGTCGACGGTGACGCCGGCGTTGATGCCGAAGGCGTGGGCCAGCACCACGTTGGCGGTCTTGCGGGCCACCCCCGGCAGGGGCAGCAGCTCCTCCATCGATGCCGGCACCTCCCCGCCGTGGCGTTCCATCAGCAGGCGGGAGGCGGCCACGATGTGCTTCGCCTTGTTGCGGTAGAAGCCGGTCGACTGCACGTAGGGCTCCACGGCGTCGCTTTCGACGGCGGCGGCCGCCGCCGCATCGGGGAAGCGCGCGAACAGGGCCGGGGTCACCTTGTTGACCCGCTCATCGGTGCACTGGGCCGAGAGCATGGTGGCCACCAGCAGCTCGTACGGGGTGCGCCAGTCGAGGGAGCAGGTGGCCTCCGGATAGAGGACGCCGAGCCGCTCGAGGATCAGGGGTGCCCGGGTGCGGGGGCTTGGGAAGCGGGGCACCTCAGCGGCTGAGCAGCTGCTGGATGGCGGGCAGCTGGCTGGTGTCCTTGACGATCAGCACCAGGGAGAGGCCCACCAGGAAGACGAAGCCCGACTGCATGAAGGCCATCTGGTAGCGGTCGGCCAGGGGCCGGCCCCGCACCCCCTCCAGCAGCAGCAGGGCGAATTGGCCGCCGTCCAGCAGGGGCAGGGGCAGGGCGTTGAGCACCGCCAGGTTGATCGAGATCAGGGCGGTGAACAGAAACAGGCTGCTGCCACCCTGGCTGGCCAGGGAGGCCCCCATCTCGACGATCTTCACCGGCCCCGACACCTGGGGTGCGGTTTCGCCGAAGTGGGTGAGCAGGGTGCCGAAGCCCTCCACGGTGCGGCGGGTGAGCGCCAGGAAGTCGTGGTTGGCCTGCTGGATCGGCTCCAGCGGGGATGTCGCCGGGCGGAAGGACTCGGTGCCGTTCGGCTGCAGCTGGGCGCCGATGCGGCCGATGCCGTCGCTGTCGGAGGGCGTGAGGGGCAGCTGCAGGAGGGAGCCGTTGCGGTCGGCCTGCAGGCGCAGGGTGCGGCCGGGGGCGTCCTTGATGCGCTCCACGAGAGCCATCACCGCGTCCTGGCCGCCGGCCAGGGGAGTGCCGTCGACCGCGACGATGCGATCGCCGGGCTGGAGGCCGGAGCCGGCGGCCGCCTGGCCGGGCTGCACGGCGGCCACCACCACACCGGGGGTGGTGCTGAAGCCGGAGGGGATGCCGAGCACCAGCCCCTGGGCCAGCAGCACGCCCCAGGCCAGGAGCAGGTTGGCAATCACGCCGGCGGCGATCACCAGGGCCCGCTGGGGCAGGGGCCGGTTACCCATCAGATCGGGATCGTCGGCGGCGATGGTGCTGTCGTCCTCGTCGTCGGGGAAGGCCACGAAACCGCCCAGGGGGATGGCCCGCAGGGCGAACAGGACGCCGCGCCGCTTCCGCTGGATCAGGGCGGGCCCGAAGCCGATCGAGAACCCGCTGACCCGGATGCCCTGCCAGGTGGCGGCGAAGAAGTGGCCGGCCTCGTGCACCACGATCAGGCCCGCCAGGATCGCCAGCGCCGTCAGTACACCCATTCAGTTTCCCGGCTCCATTGGCCCCATTCTGCGGGAACCGCCATGGCACCGGGACGCTGGCGCCGCCGGAGGGGAGGGATAGCATGCCCTTATCGATGGGCGGGTCTGCCTGCATGGCCGAGCAACAGACCGGTGAACAACCAACCCCTGGGCAACCGACCGCTGGGCAACCAACCCAGGAAGAGGGGCTGGAGGAGCAGGCCAATGGTGAGCTCCAGGAGCTGCGCACCTCGCTGCGCCACGCCCTGCCCGGGGGTGTTTCGGCCAGCATCCGGCTGTCCACGGGCCGCACGGTCTATGTGACGGTGGGCGACGTCAGCCGCACGGGCGCCTGCGTGGTGCGACGGGGATCCCTCGAGGTGACAGCCGACGAGGAGGTGCTGCTCGACATCAGTGACTACGAGCAGCACCAGAGCGTCTCCCTGCCGGCGCGGGTCCAGTGGGTGAACAGCCGCAGCTACAACACCCTGGTCGGGCTGGCGTTCAGCGACGGCCCCCTGCTGCCCGGCACCATGCTCGACCAGTACTTCGACCAGACCCTGCAGACGCGCGGCAACGTCGACGGCTGAGCCCGGGGGGCGAAATCCTTGCCGACCCTTCCCCAGGCCCGTGCTGCCCGCGCTCTCCGTGCTTAGGATTTCCGGATCGGCTGCATGGATGTTCAGCCCACCGTCGGTCCTGCCGTGAACGCCAGATTTCTGCTCCACCTGCTGACCACCGCGCCGAAGCGGCGCCAAGGTCAGGCGGGTTTTTCCATGCTCGCCGGCATCCTGGTGCTGCTGGCCCTGGTGGTCGGCACCGTGGGGCTTTCCAGCCTGGTGGCCGGCAACCTGCTGGGCAGCCGCGAGCAGGGCTCCAGCAGTGAGGCGCGCAGCGCCGCCGAGGCCGGCATCGACGAGATCATCGCCACCTGGAACCAGCCCCAGAACCGCAAGCTGCTGGTCTCGGGCCAGGCGATGAACACCTGGGCCGGCTCGACCACCACCCTCCAGAGCCCCTGCGTCACCACCGACGGCACCGCCACCAGGCCGGGAGGCACCGGCCAGCCCACGACCCAGGCCAAGAGCTTCGGTGACGGTGAATTCCGCGATGTCGACAACCCGACCGCGGTCAACAGCGGCAATCGCCAGTTCGCCCTGGTGCGCGTCATCTACTCGGCGGGGCCCTCCGGCAATACGAACCGCCGGGCGATTTCGGTGGCCTCCACCAAGACCGGCGGGGTGACCAATGTGGGACCAAGCTTCACCGGCAACTTCAGCGATCTGATCAACCTTGACGACCCCGACGGCACCGGCGCTGCCCTGCCGGGGGCCAACGGGGGCTTCATCACCGTCGAGGTTCAGGGCCGGGTGATGCGGGGGGGCACAGCCGTGGCCACCGCCACGGTGACCCGGGAATTCGAGGTGCTGCCCAAGTGCTGCGGGGCCTCCTTCGGCTCCAACGCGGCCACCAACCTGGGCTCCGACAACCGGGCCTGCGGCGTTGAGTTCGGCCTGATCACCGGCATCAACGGCGGCACCCATTTCTCCTACTGGGCCAACGACCGGTTCACCACGGTGAACAAGGCCAATCAGGTGGTGAAGATCACGAGCATGATCGGCATCGTCAACAAAGGCGACACCACCTTCGACCGCGCCAACTGGCGGGTGTCGCCGAACAGCAAATCGGTGAACAGCACCGCGCTCGGCACCCCCAACGACGCCAGCTGGTGGGGCAACATCAACTGCGCCCAGTGCGGCAGCGCCAGCGACAAGCTGGGCCGCAGCATCTCCGGCATTCCCATCATCCCCGGCACCATCGCCCTGCCGACCATCGGCAGCGAAACGACCGCCGGCAACTACTACTACACCTGGAGCCCTAATGGCTGGGCGGCCGCCACGATCGCCAGCAGCTACAACATCCCAGGCAGTGCCCTGACCAACACGTCAACCACGACGGCCACTGTCGCGACCGATGTGTTCAACCCCAATCCGCTCATGCGGCTGCAGAGCACGAGTGGCACTTGGCGATTCACCTTCCGCACCAACACTCCCACCACCCCCACGGCTGTCAATCGCCCCAGGGTGGAGGTCTGCACCCTCGCCACGTGCACCAGCACCTCCTGGGAGAATGTGTCGGATGATCGCATCGCCGATAACTTCAATTCGGGCGACTATTCCGGCAACAGCGGTAACACCAATGTGACGCCCGCCACTGCCCAGTGGCTGCACCCTTCCACCAGTGCGGTGCTGGGCCCCTGGGTGGAGGTGGACCCGGTGGGAGCCTCCCAGAGCACCACGGCCGGCAAGGTGGGAATCGCCGCGGCCACCGATTTCGGCGCCTCCAGCAAGGCGCTGCGCTTCGGAAGCGTCGATGGCACCATCACGGCGATCAACACCGTAAGCGTTCGCCGCGGCATCAACCTCACCGGGTTCGAGACCTCAGGTCCGCGGCTGAAATTCCAGGCCAGGGCCTTCAACTTCGATGCGGCTGACATTGTCAGCGTTCAGGCCTCCAGCAACGATTCCACCTGGGTCACGATCGGCACCATCACCACCGCCAGCGCCAATACGGCCCGGACCTACATCACGGATCCGATTCCGTCGGCCAACGTGGGTGCCAACACCCGCATCCGCTTCGTGAATACCACGGCACTCGAGCCCAATGAAACGGTCACCATCGATAACGTGCAGCTGGCCCCCCGGGGCGGGGTGAACAGCTTCTGCGAGTACACCGCCACCTCCCCCCAGACCGTCCTGCCTGGGTTCCACTGCGTCGGTCCGATCATCGATCTCGACAGCGGCGGCGGCGTGAGGATGGACACCACCGGTGGGCCGATCTCCTTCTATTACAGCCAGACCGGTGACATCCGGGGTTCCACGTTCGCCGATCCTCTGATGTCCGCGAGCGACACGGCCACGATCCAGCATTTCCGCTGCGCCACCCTCTCCGACAACTGCACCACAGAGATTCCCGATTCCGATCCCTATTCGGATGTGGGCGTTCCCGATCGCCTCAACTTCTTCGGACGCGACAACGGCTCCCTGAGCGGTACGCCCGGCCAGCAATTCATCACCATGGCCGCCGCCGGATCGGGCACCGGCAAGATTTCGCGGGCCTGGTTCTACTTCCCGTGGGGCAACCTGCGGCTGATCTCCGATGGCTGCTCCACCGGTGTTGATCCCCCGGGCTTCGCCACCGATCCCAACAACTGGAGCATCAACGGCAGGATCTGGGTGAGCAGCTTCCGGCCCTGCGGCGCCTTCCACTTCCGGATTCCGCCGTCCTCCTCGGTGGGCCTCTCGGCGGCCTTCTCCACCGGTTTCAACCCCGACTACGTCCAGTGGACCGGCGTTGACTGGGTGGCGCGTGCCGTGTCCTCCTCCCGCAACTACCAGTGATGGCCTCCCCGGCGCGCCACGGAACCTCCAGGCTGTGGGCCCGCCAGCCACGGGTCTGGAGGGCCGGCGGGTTCACGATCGTCGAACCCCTGGTGCTGGTGATCCTGCTCTCGATCGTCGTTTCCGGCACGGCGGTGGTCCTCACCAGCGTCAACCGGTCGTCGGCGGAAGCCCGCCGGGTGGTGACGATGGATCAGGAGATTGATTCCAGCATCGCCCAGATCAAGCAGCTCAGCGGTCGGCTCACCTGCTGCACCTCCGTCTGCACCGTGACACCGCCCACCACGTTCGGTACCACCTCGAACTGCGCCACCAACAATCCGCTCGATTCCCGCTACTTCTATCCCCAGCGGGACGACCCCGCCACCACCGCCACCATCGTCGGCACCAGTCCGGCCACCTCCGATGAGCGGGCCGCCGTCGACCAGCTCTGCGCCAGCGGGGCCTTCCTGAACCCCCTGGTGACGGCGATCAATGACCCGATCGTGATCCCCCGACCCACCGGGGTAACCCTGACCCCCGCCGTCCAGGCCAACAGAACCATCCGCGTCACCTTCTTCGACACGGTCAATTCCCGGGTGACCCGGGTGGCCAACATCACCCCGCCGATGGCCCGCTGGTGTCCATGAGAGCGCACCTGCCGAAGGCACCCGTCGCTGGCCTCGTCCGTGGCTTCACGGTGGTGGAGCTGATGGTGACGGTGGCCATCATCGGTGTGGTCAGTTCTGTGCTGTTCACCGTCTCCCAGGACAGCTGGCGCCGCGAGCGCGCCAACGCCGCCACGGTGGAGCTCGCCGCCTGGCTGGATCTGATTTCCCGCTCCCCTGAACAGAACGGCGTCAGCTGCCAGGTGACCGTGACCACGGGCACCCTGGCGCCCGGTGCGGTGCTGGCCTCCGTCACCCCCACCAACTGCGCCACCGAGGCCGACGTGCGGCTGCCGGGCATCAACACCAACCTGAACTACCAGGTGGCCGCGTCGGTGGCGACGACGGTGACCTCGACGGGCACCCTGCAGTGGTGGTTCACCCCCCGGGGGGCGATCAGCACCACCGCACCTGGCGTCAATGCCGGCAGCGCCGCCACCGACATCAGCGTGCGCATCAGCGTGGCCGGCCAGGTGCCGGTGCGCTGCGTGCGGCTCTCTGGCACCCTCGGCCTGCAGCGCATGGGCCGCAACAACGCCACCGGCAACCCCAACACCGACTGCACCGACTGGAGCGTCCGTTGACATGAACCGAACCCGTCTACGTCCCCTGCGCCCCTCGGGCTTCACCCTGGTGGAGCTGCTGATCGGCGCGGTCCTGGGGGGAGTCGCCGTGGCCGCCGCCGCCTCGGTGATCGTCTCGCACCTGAATTCCACCAATGCCACGATCTGGTCGGTGCAGCTGCAGCGGGATCTCAGCAAGTTCAACTACCTGCTCAATTCCGAGGCCGTCGAGGCCTGCCGGGTGCAGTCCGGCACGCCTCCCGCCAACGACACCGTCTGCGTGCCCGGCACCTTCGCCACCCCGATCAGCTGTGCCACGGTCACCGGCCCGGCCACCAACTTCAACCTGCTGGTGCCCCTGGATGTGGCCAACGCCGACCCGGTGGAGCGGGTGATCACCTACCGCTTCGATGCCGGCACCGGCCGGGTGCTCCGGGATGGCCCGCGCATCCTCACCAGCGGCCGGCTCGATCCCACCGTCGCCAGCAACCAGAACAACGCCGTGGTGCTCGATGGCGTCACCGCCTTCACCCCCACCGTCTCGGCCGACTGCCGCTCGGCGACGATCGACGTCACCCTGGCGGTGCCCACCTACGCCATCACCCGGACCCAGCAGATTCGCGTGGCCGCCGGCGCCGATCACTACATCCGCTAGCGCGAGCCCCCATGCACTGGGATCGCGGCTACTACTCGCAATCCACCTACACCTGCGGCACCTACCGGGAACTGGCCCCGAACTGGCTGGATTTCGCCTCCCTCGTCAAGGGGCACACGCCGCCGCGGCCGCGGGAAGGCAGCCCGTTCTCCTACCTCGAGCTCGGCAGCGGCATGGGTTTCGGCCTCGCCTTGCTGGCGGCCAACTACCCCGAAGGATCGTTCGTCGGCGTCGATTTCCACCCCGAGCACATCAGCCATTCCGAGTGGCTCGTGGCCCAGCTGGGCCTCACCAACATCCGCTTTCTCGAGGCGGATTTCGTGGCCCTGCAGCGGGATCCCTCGCCGCTCGGCTGGCTGCCCGGGCACACCGGCCCCTACCACTACGTCACCGCCCACGGCATCGCCACCTGGATCGGCGAATCGGTGCAGGAGGCCCTGCTGGAGCTGGCGTCCCTGGCCCTGAGGCCCGGGGGGCTGTTCTACTGCTCCTACAACACCCATCCGGGCTGGCTGGCCCGCTCGGCCTTCCAGAAGCTCTACGCCCTCGAATCGGGCCGCAGCGACCCCAGCCAACCCCTGGCGACGATCCAACGAACCGTCGCCAGCCTGCGGCGGCTGATCGGAACCGTGGACGCGCCCACGCCCCTGGGCAGCGCCTTCCCCTCCCTGGATGGGGAGCTGGCCTGGATCAGCCAGGACAATCCCGACTACCTCTGCGGTGAGTACGGCTGCGAAGGCTGGGAGCCCCTCTATGTGGCCGACATGCACCGGCGCTGCAGCCGCCACAAGCTGCGCCATCTCGGCAGCGCCACCCTGCCGGAACTGTTCGACGAGCTGCTGGCCCCCTCCCTGAAGGAGGCGGTGCTCGAGGAGGAGAACCCCCTGATCCGCCAGACCCTGATCGATCTGGCGACCAACAAGGCCTTCCGCCGCGATCTGTTCGTCAAGGGGGCCCTCCCCTTCACCCGGATTCAGGCCGAGGAGCGGCTGGCGACGCTGGCGGTGCAGCGGCTCGAGAGCCCGCCTGCGGAGGCCGGCGATCCGAAGGACGACGAACCGTATCTGTTCACCACCACCTTCGGTCAGGTGGTCGGCGATCCGAAGGTCTATGGACCGATCGAAGCGGCTGTCCAGGACCAGCCGCGCACCCTGGCCGAGCTGGGGGCCCTCAGCGACAAGCCGCCCGAAGGGGTGATGCTGATCGTGTCGATGCTGCTCCACGTCAACCGGATCGGTCTCGATCGCGGCGACGCCGGTGAGGCGGCGGCCCCCGAGGCCCAGCGCGTCAACGCCGCCCTGTTCCAGCTGATCGAGCAGGGCCGCTCCTACGCCTCCATCCTTGTGCCCCGCCTGGGGGCGGTGACCTCCATCTCCCCGGTGGAGGTGCTGATCCACCGGGCCCTCTCGGAGGGCCTGGAGGGGCCGATGCTGGGAACCTGCGTGTTGCTGGGCTTGCAGCAGATGGGCGTGCAGCTGCTGGAGGCCGACAAGACGGTCGTCGAGGACCCCAAGGCCCAGATGCGCTCGATCGAACGCATCACCGCCGACTTCATCGCCCTGCGGCTGCCCCAGCTGCGGCGGCTGGGGGCCCTGCCGGCGTGAGGGCCTCGGCCCCGAAGTAGGGCACCAGCGCCCCGGGCAGCCTGACGCTGCCGTCCGGCTGCTGGCCCGCCTCCAGCAGGGCGGCCATGGTGCGGCCCACGGCCAGGCCGCTGCCGTTGAGCGTGTGGAGCAGGCGGGTGGTCTTGCCGTCGCGGAAGCGGATCGAGGCGCGCCGGGCCTGGAAATCACCGCAGGTGCTGCAGCTGGAGATCTCCCGGTAGGTGCCGGCGCCCGCCAGCCACACCTCCAGGTCGTAGGTGCGGGCGGCGGAGAAGCCCAGATCGCCGGTGCACAGCTCCAGGCGCCGGTAGGGCAGCTCCAGGGCCTCGAGGATCGCCTCCGCATCGAGGGTGAGCTGCTCGTGGGCCGCCTCCGATTCCTCCGGGGCCACGAACCAGTAGAGCTCCACCTTGTTGAACTGGTGCAGGCGGATCAGGCCGCGGGTGTCGCGGCCGTAGGAGCCGGCCTCGCGGCGGAAACAGGGGGTGTAGGCGGCGTACTTCAGCGGCAGCTGCTCGGCGCCCAGCACCTCGCCGCGATGCAGGGACGTGACCGGCACCTCGGCGGTGGGGGTGAGCCAGAGGTCGTCGTCGGCGCAGCGGAAGCTCTCCTCGGCGAACTTGGGCAACTGGCCGGAGCCGGTGAGGCTGGCGGTGTTCACCAGCACCGGCGGCAGCACCTCGGTGTAGCCCCGCTGGCCGTGGCGATCGAGCATGAAGCTGATCAGGGCCCGCTCCAGCCGGGCGCCCTGGCCCAGCAGGGTGACGAAGCGGCTCTGGGCGATGCGAACCGAGCGCTCGGTGTCGACGATGCCGAGCCGTTCGGCGATCTGCCAGTGCTCCTGGAGCTCCTCGTCTCCGGCGGCAACGCGCGGTGTGCCCCAGCGCTTCACCTCCACGTTGTCGGCCTCGCTGCGGCCGCTGGGGCAGAGGGGCGAGGGCAGGTTGGGCAGCACCATCAGCTGCTCCAGCAGCTGGGTCTCGATCCCCTTCTCCTGCTCCTCCAGCTCCCCCACCTGGCGCTTGATCCGGTTGCCCTGCTCCCGCAGCTCCTTCACCTCCTCGCCGCCCGGGGCGGCGCCGGCCCGGATCCGCTCGCCCACCTCCTTGCCGATGCGGTTCCCCTCCGCCTGCAGCTCACTGCGCCGCTGCTCCAGGTCGCGGGACTCCAGGGCCAGCTGGCGCAGGCCTGAAAGGTCGGTGGCCATGCCGCGCCGCGCCAGGGGGCCGGTGATCAGCGTCGGGTCGTTGCGCAGCAGGCGCTGATCCAGCACGGGAGAGCCAATCGTCTTGGGGGCAGCCTACGGACCGGAGGTTCCTTCCAGCACCTGACGATCGCAGCGGCTGTAGGCCTCGGCGGCGGTGGGCAGCAGATCCATGCCATTGCGGATCTCCGGCGGCAGCAGCCGTTCCAGCTCCGCCACCGCCGCGTCGTAGGCCTGCTGGGCCTCGCGGTACGCCTCGCTGCCGGGGGCGTGGTGCTTCTGGGCCACCATCCAGGGCTTGGCGGCGTTGGTGAGCCTGGCCGAAGCGGCCTGCACATCCTCCTGGTGCACCCGGCAGTAGCGGTAGCGATCGATCGGCGCCGGGGCCGGCGGCGGCGCCACCACCGGCGGGCCGGATGGGGCTGGTGGTTTGTCGTGGTCCCGGAGCGCGGCGGCCAGGCAGTCGGCGTTTCGCCGCAGCGCCTCCTCGGGGGTGGCGGCGCTCTCGGCCTCACCGCGGCAGGCGGTCCGCTGGCTCTCGCTCACCTCCACCGTGGGCCGCCGGCACCCCGGCAGCAGCAGCAGCAGCGGCAGCAACAGGAACGGCAGCAGGAGCGCCGGCCGCGGGGCCGGGGGGCGGGCACGCATGGGGGCGGCGGTCAGGGGAAGCTGGAGGTGCGCGAGCGACTGGAACTCGACAGCCCAGTGAACGACGCCCCCAGGCCGTCGCTGAGGGCCAGGGTGTAGGCCGGTTCGCGGCTGTTGTTGAGGGTGGGCGCGAAGGCGTCGACGTTGGTGAGCAGCACCGAGGACACGTTGGCCGTGCCGCCCGTGAGGTTGAGGGTGCCGTTGTCGTTGATGGGCGGGCCCGTCCGGGTCATGGTCCGGGTGCCGCCGTTGTAGGCGTAGGTGATCGTCTGTCCCCCCGCCAGGGTGAGGGTGAGGGACGTGCCGGGGACGGCCGTGGCCGAGGCCGATTCGGTGATCTCGCTGTCCAGCAGGTGGTTGATGCGGCCCCAGTGGTCCTGCAGCCGCCGCAGCGATTCCTGCTGGGAGGACACCCGGATCTGGGTCACCATCACGTTGCTGCCGGTGGCGAAGATCACGCCCATGATCACGGAGGTGATCAGCAGTTCGACCATGGTGAAGCCCCGGTGCCGGGGGCGCCGCCGCTGGTGCTGAAGGTGGGAGATGGGGTGGTTCATGGCGTCAGAGGGTGCCTCCATAGCTGCTGTCCGGGCAGGTGCCGCCGCTGGAATTGCTGGCGCCCACACTGATCAGGCCGAGGCCTTCGGAGATGCGTACGCAGCGCATCGGCCCGTCGCTGCCCGCCAGGGAGATCTGGATCACCACCGGGCCGTTGAGCTGGGTGTCGGCGGCCGCGGCATTGACCGTGCCGCGGGGGGTGAACTTGAAGCTGGTGGTGCCGCCCGGGGCGATCGTGTAGGTGGAGGAGCCGAGGGTTTCGCTGATCTGCATCGGCTGGCCGGTGAGGCAGTTGTTGGCGATGGTCGGGTTGGCGATGGCCGTGCCGGCGATCAGCTCCGAGGCGCTGGCGAGGATGGCGCCGCCTGTCAGGTTGCCGCCGCTGATGGTCACCTGGCAGGCATTGCCCTTCAGGGAGGTGCGCCGCACCCCCTCCAGCCAGCCCGCCAGTTCGGTGGCCACCGCATTGACCCGCTCGCGCCGCCATTCATTGCCGGAGGCGGTGAGCCCGACGGCGGCGAGGATGCCCACGATCACCACCACCACGACGAGCTCGATCATGGTGAAGCCGGCGTTGGCGGGGTGTTTTTTCATCAGGGGCACCAGGCGACGGTGGTGGGCACGAGCGTGACCCGGCGCAGCAGTTCGCCGCTGCTGCTGTTCGTGTAGGTGATCGTGTAGCGGTGAAGGTTGCGCACCACGTTGGTGCCGAATTCGGTGACGGTCTGCTGCCCCTGGTTGGCGCTGTCGATGCTGTAGGTGATCCCGGCCGCCGTGAGGGTCGAGGGGGTGGCGCCGATGTCAGCCACCAGCTGGGTGATCAGGCTGGTGGAGTTGCACAGGGCCTCGAAGAGCTGGCCGGCGCTGCTGTTGCCGTTGGCGGCTGTGGACGTGGGCGGCGGGAAGAAATCGTTCTTGGAGAGCTCCACACTGCCGAGGCTGGTGCAGGTGCCGGTGCTGCAGGTGTAGCGATCGTTCAGCCGCCGCACCCGGGCCAGATCGGTGTCCACCAGGGCCTGCTGGCGGTAGCGCGTCTCCGCCGCCGCCGAGGAACGGTTCGACTCCACGAACAGCACCGAGGTGCCGGTGAGGGCCAGTACCAGCAGCACCGACGACACCATCAGTTCCACCAGGGAGAAGCCACCGGCGCCGCGGCTGCGGCGGGGCGGGGGGAGGGGGGTGGCATTGAAGGCAGCGGGATGGAGGGGTTTCACGGTGGCTCAGGAGTAGGTGAGACGTCTGACGGCCCTGGTGACGTAATCGATCGCAAAGGATTCGTAGAGGGAATCGTCGCCGCCGCAGAACTTCATCAGCCCGCAGACGCTCTCCAGATCGGTCGGGGAGATCGTGACGGTGATGTTGCCGTTGGCCCGGAAATCGTTGGTCCAGATCACCCCCTTGAAGTCCGGGGTGCCGCCCATCTCGATGCTGCCGAGGGGGAAGTAGAGGAACATGCTCTGGGAGGCGCCGTTGCCGTTGCCGAGATCCAGGTACTGGGCCCCGCAGGGGGCGGGCGCGCCGGGGCGGCAGCCGAACAGGGCCAGGTCGGCGGCGCGGGGGGCGCCCTGGGTGCTGGTGGAGCAGGTGATGGCCCCGGCGTCCGAGTCGCACTGGAAGATGCCGGAGGAGCCGTTCCCCCGGCTGACGCTTTTCTGCCCACTGGTGGAGGCGTTGGGGAAGTGCAGCCGCACCGGGATCGTGCTGGCGGCGGTGCTGCCGCTGGTGTCGAAGAACAGTTCGACGTTGTTGCCCGTGCTGAGCCGGTTGAGGCTGCAGGAGATGGTCTGGAACGTGCCGGGGGGTGAGGCGCCGCCGTTCTCGTCCTCGCGGGTGCAGAGCGTGTTCCAGGGGGCGGGCCAGCTGGCGAAGTCGCGGCTGGCCAGGGTCAGGTCGCTGCTCACGGTCACGTTGCAGCTGGCCGGTGGCGAGGTGCTGCGGCAGGTGGCGTTGGCGGTGGGCAGGGGCGGAGGCAGGTTGACGTCCACCACGTTGACGCTGGTGTGGGCCAGGCCGTCGACGCAGCCCCCGGCAAAGGACGCAATGCAGGTGACCGGATCGACGTTGAGGTTGTAGGCGCCGCCGGAGATCACCAGATCGCCGGTGTTGTCGTCGGCGGCGCCGGCCACGAAGCCGAAGCCCGGGGCCAGGGTGCAGCGGCGGATGTCGTTGCCGAAGCTGTTCCCCAGGCCGCGCAGGCTGCGGTCGAGGCACTTGGGCACCACCTCCAGGGTCTGCTGCAGGGTGCTGGCGGCCACGACGGAGCCGCCGCGCAGGGCGAAGCCGCGCACGGTGAGGGTGAGCTCGCCGGCGGTGGGGGGCACGGCGGCGACCCCGGTCATGGGGTTGGCCAGGGTGCCCTGGCGCACGCTGGCGGCGGTGGCGGCGGAGCAGTCCACATCCACCAGCCGCCAGCGCTGCTGGGAGCCGTCGCCGACGTTGATCGTCTGGGCGGTGGGTAGGGCGCCGGCGGTGGGGAAGGTGGCGCCCACGTTGGCGAAGGCCCGGCCATCCGGCACCTTGACGGCGTTGTTGACGGCGATGGCGGCGGGCGTGGACGTCTCGAGCAGGCAGGCGTTGACCAGCAGCTGGCGGTTGCGGTGGCGGTTCAGCTCACTCACCACCGCCGTCATGCCGATGTCGGCGGCGGCCCGGGCATCCCGGGCCTGGCTCTGGTACGCCGAGGCCAGCTCCGCCATGGAGGAGCGCTTCGCCATGGCCAGCCCCCCGAGGAGCACGGCCATGATGATCAGGAAGCAGGCCACCATGAAGCCCCTGGCATCGCGGGACCTGCGGGAGCCCGCCAGCGTCAGCAGCAGCAGCCGACCAGTCATCGCTCCAGGCCTCCTCCGACGTGGACAGGAACCCCATTCGCTGCAGCACTTCTGCTGCCCCTTCAACGTACGACCGGACCGCCCGATGAGCTTGAGAAGCGTGAAGCAATCGGCTGGGGGGATCGGAAGAGAACGCTGACAACCGACCATGAAAAAAGCCCCCCGGATGGGGGGCGATTCCGGGTTCATTCCGGCAGGGTTCAGAGCACCTGCACCACTTCGTTCACTTCGGGGATCGCCTCGCGCAGCTTGCGCTCGATGCCCATCTTCAGGGTCATGGTGCTGCTGGGGCAGGAACCGCAGGCGCCCTGCAGACGCACCTTCACCACCGGGCCGTCGATCTCGACGATCTCGACGTTGCCGCCATCGGCCATCAGGTAGGGGCGCAGCTCGTCGAGCACCCGCTCCACGTTCTCGATCGTCAGGGCGCGGGGGTCGCTCTCCACGGCGGGCGCCACGGCGTCGGCGGTCTCGGGGCTGGCGGTCTCGGGGCTGGCGGTTTCGGTGGTCATGGCTCGGTTACGCACTGAAACGAGCTTAGGCGCCGTCTCCGTGGGGCCGACGAACCCTGCGCCAGGTGGCAGGCCCCGGTTCCTGAGGCATCCTGCGCTCACTGCACCGCAACGCCGGGATGGACCCCACCCCCGCCTATCCCATCGAGAAGACCTACGAGGCTTTCCTGCACCGGGAGCTTTCGGTGTCCTGGCTCGTGCTGGCCACGCTGATGGGGGGACGCCACAGGATCGATCCGGGCCTGATCGGCAGAGGCTTCCAGTACCTCGATTTCGGTTGCGGCCACGGGCTGAACCTGCTGTTCAACGCGGCCGCCCACCCCGAGGCCAGCTTCTACGGCGTGGACCTGAACCCGACCCATATCGCCGCTGCCACCACCAAGGCTCAGGAGCTGGGCCTCACCAACGCGCATTTCGCCCTGGCGGATCTGACGGCCTTTGCCGGCGGCCTGCCCAGCAGAGGCCCCTGCCGGGACTGGCCCGAGTCCTACGACGTCGTGGTCGCCCATGGGGTGGCGAGCTGGGTGGGGGCGGAGGTGAGAACGGCTCTGATCGCCGCGGCGAGCGAACTGCTGCGGCCCGGTGGGATCTTCTACTGCTCCTACAACACCTACCCGGGCTGGCTGTCGCGTAGCACCCTGCAGATGCTGAGCGTGGAGGAATCGCTGCGGGCGGGGGGCAGCACCTCCCTGGCCGGTATTCGCAAGTCGGCTGAGACGCTGAGCCGACTCACCGGCACGGAGGACCAGGACTGGCCCCTCGGCCAGGAGCTGCCGGGACTCAGGACCCTGGCCGCCCGTCTGGAGCCGATGCCGGAGGGCTATCTGGTGGGTGAATTCCAGCCGGCCCACCAACCCTTGTATGTGGGCCCGATGCACCGGCTCTGCGGTGCCCATGGCCTCACCTACATCGGTTCGGCGACCTTGCCGGAGATGTTTCCGGAGCTGCTGGATCCCCAGAGGGGCTCCCAGGTGATGGAGGCTGTCGATCTACCGATGCGGGAGGTGCTGCAGGATCTGGCCATCAATCAGACGTTCCGGCGCGATCTGTTCGGCAAGGGCCCCTGCCCCCCCACGCGGCAATGGCGCCGCCAGGCCATGACAGATCTGCTGCTCCATTTGGGTGTCGCAGCGGACGATGACGCCGAAGCGTTCCCCACGAGTCTCGGTCTCCTGGCCATTGAGCCCGAGTTCATGCGGGCCTTGAAGGGCGCCCTCGCTGATGGTCCCCAGAGTGTGGGGTGGATCCTGGATCAATCCGCACTGGAGCCGCAGGACCTCCTGATGCGGCTCTCGATACTGATCGGCGCGGGGGTGATTGGCGCGGGTTTCTGCCGTGAGGACGGAGCTGATGGGCTGAAGCACTCGATCGCCGCTTTCAATCAGCGCTGCCTCGACCAGATCACGGCGGGCGAGGAGATCGGTGCCCTGCTCTCCCCTGTCCTGCACCAGCCGGTCACCATCAGCCCGCTGGAGTCGTTCTTCCTGCAGGTGGCCGATTCGGGCCTGCCTCCGGAGGGGGTGGCCCAGATGGTGTGGATGGGCATCACCATGGCGGGCGGCAGTGTGAAGGATCCCGAGGGGCAGCCGATCGAGGACCCCGACCAGGCCCTGGGCCAGCTCCAGGAGTTCTGGGACTCCTTTGCCTCAGGGCGCCTGCCGGTGCTGCGGCGCCTCGGCATCGGCGCCTGATCGCCGCCGAGGGCCCCCGGGGGCTCTGCCTAGGATCGGACCCTTGTTCCCTTCGCGGCTGAGCCTCCGGGCGCCCATGACCGACGTTCCCGCCCAGCGGATCCGTAACTTCTGCATCATCGCCCACATCGACCACGGGAAATCAACCCTGGCCGACCGCCTGCTGCAGGACACCGGCACCGTGGCCGCCCGGGATATGCAGGCCCAGTTCCTGGACAACATGGAGCTGGAGCGGGAGCGGGGCATCACGATCAAGCTCCAGGCCGCCCGCATGGAGTACAAGGCCGCCGACGGCCAGACCTACATCCTCAACCTGATCGACACGCCGGGCCACGTCGATTTCTCCTACGAGGTGAGCCGCAGCCTGCTGGCCTGCGAGGGCGCCCTGCTGGTGGTGGATGCCAGCCAGGGGGTGGAGGCCCAGACCCTGGCCAACGTGTACCTGGCGCTGGAGAACGATCTGGAGATCATCCCGGTGCTCAACAAGATCGACCTGCCCGGGGCCGACCCCGATCGGATCAAGGCGGAGATCGAGGCGATCATCGGCCTCGACACCTCCACGGCCATCAACTGCTCCGCCAAGACCGGCCTGGGGGTGCCGGAGATCCTGCAGGCGGTGGTGGATCGGGTTCCGGCGCCGCCCGACCAGGCGGATGAACCGCTGCGGGCCCTGATCTTCGACTCCTACTACGACCCCTACCGGGGTGTGATCGTCTACTTCCGGGTGATCAGCGGTGTGATCGCCCGCAAGGACAAGGTGCTGCTGATGGCCAGCGGCAAGGTGGTGGAACTCGACGAGGTGGGGGTGATGGCGCCGGACCAGCGCCAGGTGGACAGCCTCCATGCGGGCGAGGTGGGCTACCTGGCCGCCTCGATCAAGGCGGTGGCCGATGCCCGCGTCGGCGACACGATCACCCTGGCGGCCAACCCGGCGTCCGAGCCGCTGCCCGGCTACGCCGAGGCCACACCGATGGTGTTCTGCGGCCTGTTCCCCACCGATGCCGATCAATACCCCGACCTGCGGGAGGCCCTCGACAAGCTGCAGCTCTCCGATGCGGCGCTGCAGTACGAGCCGGAGACCAGCAGCGCCATGGGCTTCGGCTTCCGCTGCGGCTTCCTGGGCCTGCTGCACATGGAGATCGTGCAGGAGCGGCTGGAACGCGAATACGACCTTGACCTGATCGTCACCGCACCGTCGGTGATCTATCAGGTGATCATGATCGACGGCAGCACCCTGATGGTGGACAACCCCGCCACCCTCCCCGATCCCCAGAAGCGGGAATCGATCGAGGAGCCTTATGTGAAGCTGGAGATCTACACCCCCAATGTGTACAACGGCGCCCTGATGGAGCTGTGCCAGGAGCGGCGTGGTGAGTTCATCGACATGAAGTACATCACCACCGACCGGGTGACGCTGCACTACGAGATGCCGCTGGCGGAAGTGGTGACCGACTTCTTCGATCAGATGAAGAGCCGCACCAAGGGCTACGCCTCGATGGAGTACAGCCTGATCGGCTACCGCCGCAACGAGCTGGTGCGCCTTGACGTGCTGATCAACGGCGAGAAGGCCGATCCCCTCACCACCATCGTCCACCGCGACAAGGCCTACAACGTGGGCAAGAGCCTGGTGGAGAAGCTCAAGGAACTGATCCCCCGTCAGCAGTTCAAGATTCCCATCCAGGCCTCGATCGGCAGCCGCATCATCGCCAGCGAGAGCATCAGCGCCATCCGCAAAGACGTGCTGGCCAAGTGCTACGGCGGCGACATCTCCCGCAAGAAGAAGCTGCTCAAGAAGCAGGCCAAGGGCAAGAAGCGCATGAAGGCCATGGGCCGGGTGGAGGTGCCCCAGGAGGCCTTCATGGCGGTGCTGAAGCTGAATCAGTGAGCCGGCTCTGAAGCGGCGGGCCGGGCCTGAATCGAAAGGCTCCGCACCCTTTCGTGCAGCCCGTGGCCTCACCCTTTTGCAGAGCCAAACGGATTCTGTACAGGATGTACAGATCTGGACATTCTCCTGGCCGCGCCTCCATGTCCCCTGGCTGCGCCTCAAAGTCCCCCAGCCGATGGCGCGAGTCCGCGCGGCCCACCACCCTTACCTAGTCCGTCGAGCGGCGCCGGTGCTGATGGACGGGCCCGGTGGCGTCGGTGCGGAAGAACAGGCTCGGGGTGAGGCCCACCCGCCGCATCTGGCGCCGGCCGCGGAGCTGCATCACCACCAGCCCGGCGCCGGTGACCCCCTGCAGCAGCAGGGTGGTGATCAGGCGCACGGGGTTGAGCAGGTGCTGCTGCATCGGGGGGAGGGGCGCCAGCTGCCGCTGGCTCACCAGGGTGGCGGCGTCATGGATGGTCACCGCCGGCAGCAGCAGCAGCAGGATCAGCCCCAGGGGCAGCAGGGCCCCGTGCAGCGCTCCGGTCCAGGGTTGCTCGCGGCGGTCACGCCGATGGCCGCCGCCGACGAGGTACAGGGCGAAGCCCACAGGCAGCAACGGCAGGGCGGGGGAGAGGCCGATCAGGCCGTTGAGCCGGCCGGCGGGAGCCTCGACGCTGGCGAAGCTGCCCGCCATCAGCAGGGTGCTCAGCTCCAGCACCAGCAGCAGCAGCCCCACCAGCCGCAGCTGGCCCAGGGAATAGTCCAGCTGGTGGCGATTGACGATGCTGTCGACCTCATCGCGGGTGTCCCTGTGCCGGCGATCGTTCATGGGGCGCTGGTGCGTCATTCCCTTGGCAACACTGACAGGCGAAGCCCGGATCAGGAGCTCTCAAGCCAGATCTGAAACTCTGCCGGCGGCAGCCCGTGACCCCACGGGGGAACCCTGAAAAGGCGTTCGCTGTCATCGCCATGCCCTCGTTGCACCGCCACCGATCCGGGGAGCGGGGATTCGCCTTGCCCCTGGCCATGGGGGCGTCCCTGGTGCTGCTGCTAGGGAGCCTCTCGGCCCACACCGCCAGCCTGCAGCTGCGTCTGCAGGGGATCCGGGAGCAGCAGCAGCGCCGGGCGGAGGACCGGCTGGCCTCGGCGGGCCAGCACCTGCTGGCGGAGCTGCACCGCAGCCATCCCTGCCTGCTGGCGCTGCCGCTGCCGCAATGGGATGTCCAGGGCCTGGCCTGCGCTCCGGCCCAGGCGATCGCGGCCCTGCGGCAGGGCCAGGTGCTGGGGGGCTCCTACCGCCTGGTCGCCTGGCGCCCGGAGCTGCAGCCGGCCGAACTGCTGCTGGAGCTGGCCGCCGCCGGGGGCGAGCCGGCGCGGCAGGGGGCGTTCACGGTGCAGCTGGTGCCGGCCCAGCCACCCACCCAGCCCCAGCCGCAGATCACCGACGTGCGGCTGGTGGGCCTGCGGGGGGTGGCGCCATGAGCCTGATCGAACTGCTGACCGGATCGGTGTTGTTCACCGCCGCGGCGGGATCCTCCCTGCAGCTCTGGGCCCTGGCGGGCGCCGCGGCCGTGGCCGAGCAGCGCCAGCAGGAGCGGCTCGAGCAGGCGGAAGCCGCCCTGTCGCGGGCTGAAACCTCCCTGCGCGCCCTGGCCCCTTCGGCTGGCGACTGCACCACGGCGACGGCCCAGCTGCTGCAGGCCCTGGCGGCCCAGCCCCTGGCCCCGGGGCTGGCACGCCAGCTGGAGGTGTCCCCCAGCGGAGACGGGGTGGTGCTGCGGATGGCGGTGGCCGGGGAGGCCGAACCGCGCCAGCGGCTGTACGCGCCGGCAGCCTTCGGGCGTTGCGGCATCCCGCAGGGAGGGGGCGGTGGCACACCCTGAGCCGGGGGGCTTCACCCTGCCGGAGACCCTGCTGACGCTGGTGCTGGTGGGACTGCTGGCCCAGCTGGGGCTTACCTCCGCCAGCCGGGAGCTGGCCCTGGCTCGGCTGGAGGGGGCCAGCCGCCGGGTGATGGTGGGGCTGGAGCGGGGCCGGGATGCCGCCCTGCGCAGCGGCCGCCCCTGTGCCCTGAGCCTGGAGGCCACGGGCTGGCGGGAGCCCCAGGCGGGCGGCCTGCCGGCCTGCGAGGGGGCGGCCCTGGAGCTGGGGGAGGGGATCGGCGGGCTGGATGTGACGGTCAGCCACAACCTGCCGGCGGCGGTGCGCTTCACCAGCAACGGCCTGATCATCGACGGCGGCACCGTGCTGCTGCGTACCGAGGGCACCGATCTGGTGCGCTGCGTGGTGGTGGCCCTGCCCCTCGGGGTGACCCGCCTGGGACGGCAGGGGCCGGGCGGCTGCCTGCCGGATCCCCACAGCTGAGCTGCCCGATCCCCTACCCCGAGGTTGTGTCATGGCATGGGTGCGTTCGAGCCGGAGCCCCGCAACGGGGCCGGCGGGTTTCTCGCTGGCGGAGCTGCTGGTGGCTATGAGCCTCGGGCTGCTGCTCTGGGGGGTGGTGCTACAGGCCCTGGTGGCGGATGGCCGGCAGGTGGAGCGCCTGGTGCGGCAGGTGCGGGAGCGGGGCCAGCAGCGGCGGGTGCTGGCCCTGCTGCGGGGGGATCTGCAGCGGGCCACCCGGGTGGACCTGGCCCTGGGGACCGGTGCCGCCTGCGCCCTGGGGGGCCGGGATCCGGTGCTGCAGCTGCAGACACCGGCCGGCCCGATCACCTACACGGTGGGCAGCCCACCGAGCGCCATCTGGCGCCGGCGGGTGCTGATGCGTTGTGGTCCGGCCTTCGGGCTGGAGGGGGAACCGAGCGCCGGAGCGGCCCAGAACCGGGTGCTGCTGGATGGGCTCAGCCTGCCGGGGCTGGAGGCCACCGTGGAGCCCGACGGCCTGCTGCATCTGCGACTGCGGCAGGAGTTCGAGCCCTCAGGGGGTGGAACCCAAAGGATCGAGACGGAGGTGCGGGTGGGGGGGCTCTGATAAGCCCGTTGAATGTCTATTCTCGGCGTTGGGATTGATCAATCACTCATCTGGTCGTCAATCTCTGTTCATGGAGTCGATGACGAGAGTCAGAGCATCCTCCTCATTCATCAAGTTGTAGCTCTCCTGGTTTCGAAGAAACCACAGATAATCCAGCGAAGGCATGTTCAGCGCGCCAACGTCCGAGAGGATGGGTGAAGTTTGAGACGGCTTTTTGGAGCGCCAGACAAGGGCTTGTGGATTCCCGTCGGTGATGATCGTGCAGTAGCTGAGGAGCGGGTGGAATGTCCGGATTAGGGGTATAATTTTATAGGTGTCACCGTGCCAAGCATTGCTTGGATCATTGGCCATGAACTGACGCATCATGATAGCCTCGACTTGATCGCGATTGCAGGAGAAAACATCACTTGGAAAAATGTCATCCAGCAGAATCACGGATCGTTCATGAGTAGCAAGCAGGCTGTTGCAGAAATCTCTGTAGGTTTGGTCCCAAGTGTGGAGACCATCTAGAAAGATAAAGTCAAATGTTTCACCGTTCCAATGATTCTGGAAGAATTCATCACTGGTGATCTGAAGAAAATGAGACGCGGGTTCAGCTTGTTTCCCTTCCTCTACATTGAAAGTAAATGCGGGATCGACTGCCGTCTTTGATGAGGCAGTTACTTCAAAGAATGTGAGCCCACTCTCTACCCCTATTTCAAGATATCTTGAAGGTTTATTGATGGCATCTAGAAGCGAGTTAATCCTTCTTGCGGAGTAATTGTACATGGTTGAGGTAGGAGCGACGTGGAGGATAGGGCAGGGCAAGGGAGTTTGGAGCTAGTAGCTCGACGACCCCACTGCATTGCATGCTGACTGATACCGATAACGCCAGCATGAATAAGTCAACAGGTTTACGTTGCTTTGGCTAGCTGATGAAGGAACTCCTCGCAGGATTTGATATGGGAGTAATCATTGTAAATTGTTCCCATGCTCTTTGATTGAATTTCCTCCCTAAGCCTAAGCCTATACTGACCGTCTTTCATGAGTCTTTCAAAGAGTGATATATATTCGCTCTTGCTGTTTGCGATAGGCGCATCATTGATTTTTGCATACTCGTACGAGCGTGATACAACAGCAGATCTTAAAGTGTTGCCGCGCAAGGTGATGCAGGGTGGGCCGCACCAGGCCGTCTCAATAAATGTTATTCCAGCACCATAATGGATCGGATCTAAATTCAGATCGAGAAGGTGGTTGAGGCTGTGATAGTCACTCATTGCCATTCTCTGCACAAAACAGATTTGCTTGTGTGCTGTCGGAGCAGATCTCTTTATTCGTTGAACGAAGCGTTGGTTCAATACATCACTTTCTGATGCCGCGATAATGATGAGAATCGACTCATCAATCCTTGCAATCTCTTCTAGGTAGGAGTCAAAGTCTGGATGAATCTTGTGGAGTGTTTGTAAGCACCCTACAAGGAAGCGGTCTGGAGGGAGCAAGAAGTAATCCGTGCTCTTCTCGATGAGTGAAGACCTGTCAACGTCAAAGTAACCGAGATAGCCATCTATGGATGCAAGGGTCTCTGTGTACTCGTTCTGTCCCTCGCAGTCATGGAAGATATTGGATCGCAGGTAGTAATCAATCTCGGAAAGTCCTGTCGTGTGGGGAAGCCCCCATCCTGTCACTTGATACGGCGCAAGTCGAACCATGGGTAAGATCCCGTCAAGAGGATTCATGCCAATATCCGTAATAAAGTTGATGTCAAGCTCTAAATCCGCAATCTGCTTACATGCACTTCCAAAATCAGAAGCAAGGTATATGACGCGATCGGCATACTCATTAAATTCAAGATGCGCCATGTCTTTCTTGACGCCATGTCTGTGAATCAATATAACCTCAAAAAGGTTACGACTTAGCTTTTGGATTAACCCTGTATGGGCTTGAAGATTGCTATGCTGAAAGAAATTTCTTGAAGTGAAGCCGATTCTTGTTCGATTTGATGCGTTTCGAAGGATTGGGGTAGACGAACCAAGCTTGTTTATTGGTGAGTGGAAAGAATAGTTTTCTTGGATGACCTGATGGGCGACTGATCGGATAAGGCGATAGTAGGTTTCCAAGAGCCACCTAAGATCGATACTGCCCTGATAGGCCAGATAAAATGTGTGACAGATAGGTGTAGAATAGGCTAGGGAAGCGATTAGCCCAACTGATTTCGTCTCGGTAGAGTAAGCGTCAAGATTCGCGATAAAAGACTCAAGAGACTCCGACAACTCATCTGCTGAACCAGCTACCTGCGGCATGGTGAATAGCATATTCAACTTGCTCACTTCGTCACTGGTGATCTCATGAATGAGCGAATATGCTTTTCGTGCAGCCTTCCAGTTTGCCTCTCCGTTCAGAGCTTGACCAAGAATATCCAGTGCCTCCACATCCTGCCTGTCGGATTTCAGAAGATGGCAGGCATATCGTCTGGCTGGGTAGAGGTAACCGGTGTTAAGGAGGATGCGAGCAGCGAGTTTAGTGGACGCAGAGGAGCACCTCCCAGTAGCTTGGTCAGTCTGTATTTGGCGCATGGCTGTTGGTAAATCATCTTTTCTGAAGCTGATGTAGGCGGATATGAAACTGAGCTCTTCCTCTGCATATCCATATCTGTTCTTGACTTCATCAAGAAAGAATGACTGCATCGCTTCGTCTTCAAATGCAGAAACAATGACTGCAGCTTCAGTGGGAGTCAGCCGAATATTGTCGATGTAATCCAAGGCGCTGGCGATGTCTGATGACTTAAGTGATAGGCTCTTCACCGAATTAGAAATGACGACGATCAAGTCGCCACGAAACGAGCCACTGCTGTGTAGCAGCTTTAGTGCTGATAAGATGGATGCACGGTAATGACCACTCTTGCCCAACGCGGTTGGGAGAACCAGATCAAACTCTCTTGTCTGTCTTGCGATTGGCCTTCGATGGCTTAAGGCAAGTAGTGCCGCCTTGCGATATTCTCCAACTCTGCAGAAAAAGCATGCTCTCTTCTCTTCCTCCTGCATCTGTTCCTCTTGGCTGCCGGGGCTGCTGGCATTCATGAGCAAGAAGAAAATCTAATATAATCTTAGCAAAGACCCTCCTGACGGAGATTTAGCTGCTTTCTCCTTCCTCGGATGGATGAAGATACCCTTAATGCACTGCTGGTCCGGTTTCGTCGCCATGTCCTGAAGTGCGGCAGCTTGCCTGATTGGTTGCTGCTCTCGCTGAGCAGTCTCTCCCGTCACGCGTTGATGAAGCACTGGGTCAAGGAATAGAGGCTAAGGCCGCATGAAGGCCCACAATGTCGTCGTTGAACTTTTTCTCCCTTCGTCATCGTGAGCCTGTGGAGGACAAAGATGTCAGACAGAGGAAGTGATCTAGACAGTTTAGCTCGGTGTGGGATGTTGAACGGTGCCACCAACAACTAGGCGAGCGGAGTTGCTTCGCCAGATTTGCCCCTACAGCTGTTTGCTCCTTGCTCCTTGCTACTTCCGCTCGGCTTCTGCTGTAAGGGATCTGGTTGTTCAGTTCGATTCCGGAGATAGGGTCAATCTACTGGAGATCTTTCGCTCAAAATTCGGACTTTGATCACAACCACCTCAGAGCAGGCATCTCCATGGCAAGCCTGATCTGCAAGCGATCCGCCTCATTCATTGCCTTTCGAGCCTGGAGGAAAAAGCGGGTTCGCCCACTCGCTCACGTGCCGCTTTTTCCGTTGAATGGGCTAAAGCCTATGGAATGAGAATTGAAGCTGTTTATGACAGGGTGCAACTGAGGTTCCCATTGGTCGCCACAGTGATGACCGCTTTTGAGGCTCCAGCCGAAGTCGCGGCAAGGCATCGGAGTCCTGAGACGGTTCCACCCCAGGTACCTGAATAGGTTTGCGACGCAGTGGCGTTACAGGTGAAACCACCACCAGTAGGTGCAATGCCAACGCCACCGGATCCCTTGAAGGCGGAGCATTCTTTGGCGAGGCCAATTAGCTCGCCGATCGCAGCGCCTGCAGCAGCGGCATTACGCGCACCTAGGAAATTGGGCAGGGCCACTGCGGAGAGGATACCCACGATAGCCACTACGATCATCAGCTCGATAAGAGTGAAGCCTTGGGCCACCTTCAATTTCCTCTCACGCAGGCTGCTCATCAAGGCCAGTTTGGTCTTGGCGGAGATGTTCATTGAAAAGGACCTAGGCTTATTGAATCTAAGAGGATATGCAAAAGACTCGAGACGGTAATTGAGTCAGATGCACACTATCGTAATGATGTATGTGCCCCAATGCAAGTCTGATGACAAGAAAAAATAAAAAAGCCCCAGTTAGGGGCTAAAGGCCTTGACTCGAAAACTGAGTATCAGGACAGGGCACAGCTGAGGCCACCATCAGTCGCCACAGTGATGACTGCTTTGGATGCTCCAGCGGAAGTGGCGGCGAGGCACCTGAGGCCGGAGACGGTTCCCCCCCAAGTAGCCGAGTAAGTCTGCGAAGCAGTGGTGTTACATGTGACATCACCGGTGGTAGGAGCAACTCCGACACCACCTGATGCTTTGAAGGTGGCGCATTCCTTGGCAATGCCAACGATTTCGCCGATGGCAGCACCTGCAGCAGCGGCGTTACGGGCGCCAAGGAAGTTCGGGAGCGCCACTGCGGAAAGGATGCCCACAATCGCCACAACGATCATCAGCTCGATGAGGGTGAAGCCTTGGGCCACTTTCGACTTCTTTTCGCGCAGGCTGCGCATCAGCGCCAGTTTGGTCTTGGGGGAGATGTTCATTGGAAAAGCTTCGAAGCGCTTAGCACAACCCACTTTATGCACCGAAGGCACTTCCGTCCATGCCGCACCCCTTGCAGTGGGCTGAGGGGCATTGTTGTATTCCCTAAGCTTCGGAACCCTTTAGGGGACGGGGTTCCGCCGGTCTTGCACCCCGTCTTTCTGTGGCGGAGTGGCGGCCTTTTCATTGTCCACTACGATCCAATTGGAGCCGGATCTCGCCCAGGTCTAATGTCCTTCTAATGAAACTGATGGGCTTTTCTCGGTTGCCGGGCCTGTTCCGCTGGCCTTCCAAAGCGTTTTCGATGCGCCGGCGGCTGCTGGGGCTCAGTCTGCTGGCCGTTCTGGGGGGCTACGCCCTCCTGATCGGCGCCACCGCCCTGCTGGCCAGCCAGGAGCGACGCGACCAGCACCGTGCCACCGCTGCCAGTGTGCGGCAGGTACTCCTCTCGCGCCGGCCCGTGCCACGCACCCTCAACGAGATCAGTGACGCCCTGGCACGGCTGATCAGCCCCAACTTCCTTGGCTGGGTCGAGACCGACCAGGGGGTCCCCTATGGGGCGGCCGACCAGATCCGCCTGTTCTCCATCCCCACCGGCGTGCCGCTGACGCGACTGCCGGCCCAGGGAAACCGCTCCGGGCAGGTGGCCGTGCTGCACTTCGGGGAGCTCACCTATCTCACCAGTTCGGAGCAGATCTATCTCGGGGCAAGCACGGTGCGCCTCCGCTTCCTGGAGGACATCACCCAGAAGATCGCCCAGCAGCGGCTGCTGCTCACCGTTCTGATGGTGGCCGCCGGCCTGGCCACCTTGTTCACGGGTCTGCTGCTGAGGCCGGTGCTGGTGCGGGGCCTGGCTCCCTTGCATGATCTGGGGCTGCGCATGCAGGCGATCAGTTCCGACACCCTCGACACCCAGCGAGTGTCCGTGGCCGCCCAGCCCCGGGAGCTGGCACCGATCGCGGTGGCCTTCAACGATCTGCTCGATCGCCTCTCGGCCTCCTGGGAGCGCCAGCGTGGCTTCGCTAACGGGGTGAGCCATGAGCTGCGCACCCCCATCAGCCTGATTCGCAACTACGCCGGGCGCCTGCGCCGCCGCTCCCACGGGCTGTCGGAGGAGGACGCCGCTCAGCTGGCGCTGATCGAGGAGGAGGCAGGCCGGATGGGGAAGCTGGTGACGGACCTGCTGGCTCTCACCCGCATCGATGCCAACCGCACCTTGATGCCTTTCGAGCCCTTTGATGTGGCGCATGCGATCGAGCGGGTGGCGGAGCGGCTGCGTTCCCGCTGCCACGGCCGCCTGCGGATCTCCCCCGGCGCCACCCAGGGTTCACGCACCTTCGCGCTCGGGGATGCCGACCGCTTCGAGCAGTGCCTGGCGAATCTGATTGAAAACGCCCAGAAATACGATCCCAGTGGCGGCCCGATTCAGCTGCGGCTCGATGCCAGCCTTGATCGGGTGGTGGTGCACGTGATCGATGCCGGCCCGGGCGTTCCCGACCGCGAGAAGACGCTGATCTTCGAGCGTTTCGGCCGGGGGCGGAACACCGGTGCCATCCCCGGCAGTGGGGTGGGCCTGGCGGTGGTCAAGGCGCTGATGGAGGCGATGGGGGGGAGCGTGTCGGTGGCGGATTTGCCGGAGGGGGGCGCCGATTTCCAGCTGCGCCTCAAGGGCGCGGCTCCCCTTCACGCAGCATGAAGCCCACGCCGCGCACCGTCTGGATCAGGGTGGGAAGACCTTCCGGCTCGATCTTGCGGCGCAGGTAACGGATGTAGACGCCCAGCAGGTTCTCGTCGCCGAAGTGGTTTTCGCCCCACACTTCGCGCAGGATCTCCTCCCGCTCCACCACCCGTCCGGTGCCGCGCAGCAGGCAGAGGAGCAGGTCGTATTCGCGCACAGAGAGAGAAATCGCCTGGCCCGCACGGATCACCTCCCGGGTGGCGGTGTTCACCGTGAGGTCGGCGCAACGCAGCAGATCGGATTCGGCCACCCCGCGCCAGTAGGAGGTGCGCCGCAGCTGGGCGCGGATGCGGGCCAGCAGCTCCTCGATGGAGAAGGGTTTGAGAATGTAATCGTCAGCCCCGGAATCGAGCGCTTCGACGCGGTCGCGGATGTCGTCGTGGCAGGTGAGCATCAGCACGGGGGTGATGTCACCGCTGGAGCGCAGCCGACGGCAGATCTCGACGCCGCTGAAATCGGGCAGCGTCCAGTCGAGCAGCACCAGATCGGTGCTGGCGTCCCTCAGGTGCATCAGTGCCCCCTGGCCGTCTTCGGCTTCGGTGACGTCGTAGCCCTCGCAGTTGAGTTCCCCGGCCAGGAACGTGCGCATGCGCTGGTCATCCTCGACGATCAGCAGCCGCGACTGGGTGGTGGCCTCCGCCATCCTCAGCGGGGCGGCCCTTCCTTCAGCATGAAGCCGACGCCGCGCACCGTCTGGATCAGGGTGGGCTGGCCGGCCGGCTCAAGCTTGCGGCGCAGATAGCGGACGTAGACATCGAGGAGATTGTCGTCGCCCAGCCAGTTCTCACCCCAGAGCGCATCGAGGATCGCCCGCCGCTCCTGCACCTGATTGGGGTGGCGCAGCAGATGCATCAGCAGATCGAACTCCTTGGCCGTGAGGTGAATCGACTCTCCGCCCCGCGCCACTTCCCGGCTGGCGGGATTCACCTCCAGATCGGCCATCCGCAGCAGGCCGCCTTCCTGTTCATCGATGCCGCTGCGACGCAGGCGGGCCCGCACCCGGGCCAGCAGTTCCTCGATCGAGAACGGCTTGATCAGATAGTCGTCGGCGCCGGAATCGAGCGCCTCCACCCGTTGCTGCACCTCATCCCGGGCGGTGAGCATCAGCACGGGGGTGGAGATGCCCCCTTTGCGCATCCGCCGGCACACCTCGACGCCGCTGAAATCGGGCAGGTTCCAGTCGAGGAGCACGAGATCCCAGGTCTGGCTGCGGATCCGGCCCAAGGCCTGCTGGCCGCAGGAGGCTTCTTC
The DNA here is from genome assembly GCF_019038535.1 of Synechococcus sp. CCAP 1479/9. Classification (NCBI taxonomy): domain Bacteria; kingdom Bacillati; phylum Cyanobacteriota; class Cyanophyceae; order Synechococcales; family Synechococcaceae; genus Synechococcus; species Synechococcus sp. CCAP 1479/9. The sequence goes on from NZ_JAFKRK010000005.1 coordinate 44,303, forward strand.
ACACTCGTAGCCCTCGACCGCCAGCTCGGAGGTGAGGAAGCCGCGCATTTCAGGGTCGTCGTCGACGATCAGGAGGCGGGCGCTGGTCATCTGATCGGAAAGGCTGAACGACGCTCGGCCACGATGGAAGTCAGCACTCTGGAGTTGAGTGGCGCATATGATGCACATTATACCAGCGTGAGAATTCACCTGCAAGCACACCTGCAGGCACTCTTGCAACGCGGTAGAAATCCCATTGCATCACTGCCACCTTCCTGTAGGCCCGGTGAGTACGGCCCGATGTCGATCCCCGCGGCTTGGCTTGACGTCGGCGCCGTCAGAGGCATAAATTCCGCCGCACATCACGGCTGCCGGAGTTATTCAGTGACTCCGCTGATCGGCAGGCCGCCACAGTGGCAATGGGCAAGGTTACTCTTCTGGCGATCCTCCACAGCTTCCGGCGTTCCTGATCTGCGCCCGTTTGAGCGCAGATGCGCACGACTCCGGGGCATGCCCGTCCACTTGTGATACCAAAGTCCACTGGTGATGCCGACATGGAGGCCCCCCGGGTCGGAGGCGCCACCCTCGCGGAACGGATGGCGCGCTGGGGCCTGGCGATCGTGGTCGTCTACGGGCTGATCGCCCTGGCCACCCCGCTGCTGGTGCACGGGGGCCTGCTGAGCGATCCCAACGCGGGCCTGGAGAACCCCATCTACGCACCGCCCTCCTTCGGCCATTGGTGCGGCACCGATCGCCTCGGCCGCGACGTCTGCGTACGCACGCTCTCCGGCAGCAGCGTCGCCCTGCAGGTGGTACTGACCGCCCTGGTGCTCGCCCTCGCCATCGGCGTTCCCCTCGGCATGGTGAGCGGCTACCTCGGCGGCGGGGTCGACCGTCTGCTGGTGCTGGTGATGGACACCCTGTACACCCTGCCGGTGTTGCTCCTCTCTGTTGTGCTCGCCTTCCTGCTGGGCCGGGGTCTGCCCAACGCCGCCGCCGCCCTCTGCGTGGTCTACGTGCCCCAGTACTTCCGGGTGGTGCGCAACCAGTCGGCCCAGGTGAAGGCGGAGCTGTTCATCGAGGCGGCCCGCTCCCTGGGGGCCGGCCCCGCCTGGATCATGCGCCGCTACCTGTTCCGCAATGTGATCACCTCCGTGCCGGTGCTGCTCACCCTCAATGCGGCCGATGCGGTGCTGGTGCTGGGGGGGCTGGGTTTTCTTGGGCTCGGACTGCCGGAGACCATCCCGGAATGGGGCAGCGATCTGCAACAGGCGTTGACGGCGTTGCCCACCGGCATCTGGTGGACCGCCCTGTTTCCGGGGCTGGCCATGTTCGTCCTGGTGCTCGGCCTGTCCTTCCTGGGCGAGGGCCTGGAGAACTGGCTGAGCGGCGTTTCGGCCGGTGAGCGCGGCTGAATGTCTCCGGGCCGACACCGAAGGCCTGGGGTAGCGTTCCAGTGAACGGCGGCTGCGGCGATGCCCTGGTGGTTGGATCTGGCCCTGCTGGCGCTGGCTGTTGCCCTCTGGCAGAAGGCGGGCAACACGCCCGACGACGTCTGGAGCGTCTTCCAGAAGTTCCTGGCCTTCGTGGCCGTGCTGGTGGTGCTGCTCGGCGGCCGCCAGCTGCTGCTTGAGATCCTGGCCCTGGGGCTCACCTTCTGGCTGCCGAGCGCCGCCCGCTTCGACGGCGGCCCCCTCAACAGCGAAGCCGCACGGTCCGCGGAAGCTCCTCGAGGATGGCGCCTTCCGGGCTGAGGGCCGGATAGGGGCGCCCCTCGCGGCGGCACCAGTCAGCCACCTGCGGGTAGGCCCACTCGAACAGCAGCCGGGTGTACTGCTCCGGCGCCAGCCCTTCGCCCCGGCTCGGCAGGCCGCCCTTCGCCTGCCGCTGCCGCAGCGCCTCGAACAACAGGATCGCGGTCGCCACCGACACGTTGAGCGACTGCACCATGCCCACCATCGGAATCACGATCGCCTGGTCGATCGCCGCGGCCGTCTCCTCGCTCAGGCCCCACTTCTCCGCCCCCAGCACGAAGGCCGTGGGGCCGGTGAAGTCACAGTCGCGGTAGTCGACCGCCTGTGCCCCCAGATGGGTGCCGTAGAGCCGGAAGCCGCCGGCCTTGAGCTGGGCGATGGCGTCGCTGCTGCTCCGGTGCCGGTGCAGCGCCACCCACTTCTGGCTGCCCAGGGCCGTGCTGTTGAAGGTGGGCGTGCGCCCCGGGAGGCTGACGGAATGGGCTTCGAGCACCCCGACCGCATCGCAGCTGCGCAGGATCGCCGAGAGGTTGTGGGGCTTGTCCACCTGCTCCAGCAGCAGCGTCAGATCCCCCATGCGGCGATCGAGCACCGCGCGCAGGCGCTCGAAGCGGCGGGGCAGCAGCGGCATCGGCGTGGCAAAACGCCATCATCGGCGTTGCCCTCCCTGTCCCCCGCGCCGCGTCCGCCATGGCCAGCCCGGTTGCCGCCGACTCCGGACGCCCCTTTGACCGTCGCGTCTACGCGATGGTGGCCCACATCCCCCCCGGCCAGCTGGCCACCTACGGCCAGGTCGCCGAGCTGATCGGGGCCTGGGGCTGCGCCCGCCAGGTGGGCTGGGCCCTGCGGCGCCTGCCCCTGCCCTCCGAGGTGCCCTGGCACCGGGTGGTGAACGCCCAGGGGCGCATCGCCATGAGCCCCGGCCGCGAGGGCAGCGACTGGATGCAGCGGGAGCTGCTCCTGGCCGAGGGGATCGCCGTGGCCCCCGACGGGCGCCTGCCCCTGGCCCGGCACCGCTGGCACCCGCCCGCCGCGCTCCTGCCGGAGGCCGGCGACGCCTGGACCCCCGAGCCCCCAGGCCCAGCCCTGCGGTCCTGTACAAAGGATTGATCCGTCCCGGGAGCCCGCCGATTCACGCCAGCGACGTCGTCCCCGGCCTGGCCTCCCGGCAGCTGGCCTGGCAGGTGCTGCAGGCGGTCGCGGCCGGCGCCTACGCCGACGCCGCCCTGGAGCGGGAGCTGGCCTCCCTGGCCCGCGCCGGCGGTGGCCTGTCGCCCGCCGACCGCGCCCTGGCCACCGAGATCGCCTACGGGGCCATCCGCCAGCGGCGGCTGCTCGACGCCTGGATCGACGCCCTCGGCAAGGTGAGCGCCCAGCGCCAGCCCCCGGCCCTGCGCTGGCTGCTGCACGTGGGGCTCTACCAGCTTCTGTTCAGCGACCGGGTGCCGGCGGCGGCGGCGGTGAGCACCACGGTGGCGCTGGCCAAGCGCGCCGGCCTGGCCAAGCTGGCACCGGTGGTGAACGGCCTGCTGCGCTCCCTGCTGCGGCGGCGCGAGGGGCCGGTCGGCACCGGACCCTGCCAGGAGCCCTGGGATGGGCTGACGCTGCCGGCTGACCCGGCCGCCGCCCTGGCCGTGCGCCGCTCCCTGCCCCCCTGGCTCAGCGCCGGGCTGCTCGACTGGCTGCCGCCGGAGCGGGCCGAGGCCTTCGCCCTTGCCTGCAACGCGGTGCCGCCCCTCGACCTGCGGGTCAATGGCCTGCGCACCACCCGGGACGCCCTGCTGCAGCGCTTCACGGACGCCGGCGTGACCGCCCGCGCCCTGCCCGAGACCCCCCATGGCCTCACCCTGCTGGAGCGGGTGGGCGATCCCCGCGAGCTGCCGGGCTATGGCGAAGGGCTCTGGTGCGTGCAGGACCGCAGCGCCCAGGCCATCGCCCCCCTGCTCGACCCCCGACCCGGCCAGCGGATCCTGGATGCCTGCGCCGCCCCGGGGGGCAAGAGCACCCACCTGGCGGAGCTGATCGGCGACCGGGGCGAGGTGTGGGCGCTGGATCGCTCCGAAGCCCGGCTGCGGCGCGTGGATCGCAACGCCGAGCGGCTGGGCCTCACCACGATCCGCTCCCTGGCCGCCGACGCCACCGGCCTCGGGGAGCTGAAGCCCCACTGGCAGGGCCATTTCGAGCGGATTCTCCTGGATGCCCCCTGCTCGGGACTCGGCACCCTGGCCCGCCACCCCGATGCCCGCTGGCGGATCACCCCCGATGCCATCGACGGGCTGGTGATCCTGCAGCGCCAGTTGCTGGAGGCGATGCTGCCGCTGCTGGCCCCCGGCGGCCGGCTCCTCTATGCCACCTGCACGGTGGAACCGCGGGAGAACGGCGCCCTGATCGCCGCGCTGCTGGCGGCCCATCCGGACTGGACCCTGCTGGAGGAGCGTCAGTGGTGGCCCACTCCCGCGGCGGCGGAGTGCGGCGGTGGCGACGGCTTCTATGCGGCGCTGCTGCGGGGGCCGGGGGCCGCCTAGGGCGGTGGCGGTGGTGCGGCGACGGGGGGCGGTGGCGGCAGGGGGGCGGCGGGTTCCGGCGGTGGCGGCGGGGGTATGGCCGCGTCGCGGGAGCGGGGTGCGGCGACGGGATTGTTCGGCGGCGCCGACGGGGTCGGCTCGCTCTGGGTGGGCGGCTGTTCCGTGGAGGGCTCCCGCTCGGGGGGATCGGTGCGGCTGGGCTCCTGCTCCGGCGGCTGCCAGCGCTGGGTCTCGCGGCTGCCGCTGTCCTCCGGTCGGGCGTCGCGCTCGGTGGTCTTCTTGCCCGGCACCGGCTTGAAGGTGCCGGTGAGCTTCGGCTTGGGCGGGAACTTCTGCACCGGCATCCCCTTGGTCACCGGTTCCATGAACGTCCGCCAGGCGTAGGTGGCCAGCACGCTGGTGGTGCCCGTCTCCCGGTTGTTGTCGTACCCCAGCCAGACGCCGGTGGTGAGCTGGGGGATGGAGCCGATGAACCAGAGATCCCGCCCCCCTTCCGAGGTGCCCGTCTTGCCGGCCACCGCCCGGTCGGCCAGGGCGGCGCCGCCGCCGGTGCCGCCCTGCACCACCTGCTGCAGCATCCAGACCATCGCGTCGGCGATGTCGCTGCTCACCGCCCGGGTGCCGCGGGGACCGTTGGCCCGGCGCGACCAGAGCAGCTCCCCTTCCGGCCCGTAGATCTCCTCGAAGGGCAGCGGCTGGATGTACACGCCGCGGTTCACCAGCGCCGCATAGGCCGCCGTCATGTCGAGCACCGTCTGCTCGTTGGCGCCGATCGCCATCGACAGGTAGCGGCCCAGTTCCCGGTGGATGCCGAGGCTCTTGGCGGTGGCGATCACCGGGTCATAGCCCAGCTTCTGGAGCAGCCCCACCGCCACGATGTTGAGGGAGTTCTGCAGGGCCGTGGCCAGGCTCACCCGGCCCATGTAGCGGTTGCCGAAGTTCTTGGGGCAATAGCTGCCGAAGCAGCGGGCCGAATCCAGCACCGTGTCCTCCGGCTTCATCCCCAGCTTGAGGGCCGTCAGATAGACGAACAGCTTGAAGGTGGAGCCCGGGGAGCGCAGCGCCTGGGAGGCCCGGTTGAACTGGGTCTTCTCCCAGTCCTTGCCCCCCACCATCGCCCGCACCAGCCCCGTGCCGGGCTCCATGGCCACCAGGGCCCCCTCCATGCTGCCCGTGGCGTAGGAGTCGATCGTCTTCTGGGCCTGGGCCTGCCAGGCCGCATTCAGACCGCTGCGGATCGTGAGCCCGCCCACCTCCAGCTGCTCCTTGCTGAGCACCTTGGGCAGCTCCTGCTCCAGCCAGCTGGTGTACCAGGGGGCCGGGTTGTAGAAGAACTTCGGTTCCGCCGGTTTCAGCGCCAGGGGGGCGGCGTCGGCCCGCTGCAGCTGCTCATCGTCGATGAAGCCCGCCTCCCGCATGCGCTGCAGCACGATCGAGCGCCGCCGCAGCGCCACCTCCGGATTCACCAGGGGCGAATACACCGAAGGGGCCGGCGGCAGGCCGGCGATCAGCGCCGCCTCCGGCAGGGTGAGCTGGTCGGGACGTTTGGAGAAGTAGATCCAGGCCGCATCGGAGACGCCGTAGGCGCTGGAGCCCAGGTAGACGTAATTGAGGTACTGCTCGAGGATCTGCGCCTTGCTCAGCTGGCGCTCGATCTTTCCGGCCAGGGCCGCTTCCTTGAGCTTCCGCATGATCGTGCGGTCCTGGCTCAGGAACACGGTGCGGGCCAGCTGCTGGGTGATCGTGCTGGCGCCCTCCTCGACGGCACCCTGCTGGACGTTGCGCATCACGGCCCGGCTGATGCCGAGCAGATCGATGCCGTCGTGCTGGTAGAAGCGCCGGTCCTCGGCGGCCACGAAGGCGCGCTGGATCAGCAGCGGCATCTTGCCGGCGGGAAGTTTTTCGCGGGTGGCCGGCCCCTTCTTGAGCACCACCTGGCCGTCGGAGGAGAGGATCGTGATCGTCCCCGGCCGGTTGAAGCTGGTGATGCGGCCCGCATCGGGGAGCATCCCGTCGAGGGCGCGCACCAGGGTCGTCTGCCCCAGGGCCACCACTCCGCCGACGGCGGTCGCCGCCAGGGCCGGGGCGAGCAGGCGCCAGCCGGAGCGTCGCTTAGGCCGGCTGGGTGGCGGCTCACCGGGTTGCCGCGGGCCGCTGGTGGCCGTGGACAGGCCCACCCTGGTCATGGCAGCGTTGCCGTCAGCGCAGCGATGCGGGTCAGATCACTGTGGCCGATGGCCAGGGCGGTGACAAGCATCCCCAGCACCAGGAACGGCTGGGCGCTGGCCTGGTACTTCACGTCGAAGGCGACGGGATCGCGCAGCAGCCAGATGTCCTGGAAGGTGATCTGGGGAATGATCAGCAGCACCAGAAGCACGGCGGCGAAGTGCTGGCCGATGGCGATCAGCACCGCCACCATCGCCAGCTGGAAGATGTCGATCATGCCGGCACTGATCCAGCTGGCCCGCTGGATTCCGAACACCACAGGCAGCGATTGCAGGCCCAGGGCCCGATCCCCTTCAACGCTCTTGAAGTCGTTGACGACGGCGATGCCCAGCCCCGCCAGGCTGTAGGCCAGGGTGAGCAGGGCCGTGCCCCAGGTGAGCTGGCCGAACAGGGCCTGGCCCGCCCACCAGGGCAGGGCGATGTAGCTGGCGCCCAGGGCGTAGTTGCCCAGCCAGCCGTTCTGCTTCAGCTTCAGCGGTGGCGCCGAATAGATGTAGCTCACGAACGAGCCGCCCAGGGCCAGCAGCAGCAGCACCGGCGTGCGGTGCCCGGCCCAGACATCCAGGCCCCAGGCCACGGCCAGCCCGGCCAGCAGCAGCACCACGATCTGCAGACGCACCTGGCCGAGGGGGATCGCCCCGGAGGGAATCGGCCGGTAGGGCTCGTTGATCGCGTCGATCTCGCGGTCGTAGTAGTCGTTGATCGTCTGGGTGTAGCCGGCCAGCAGCGGCCCGCTCATCAGCATGCAGGCCACGGACGCCCCCACCTCGGCGAGGGTCCAGTGGAAGTTGCCGGAGGCCGCCGCCCCGCAGATCACCCCCCAGATCAGGGGGATCCAGGTGACGGGCTTCATCAGCTGCAGCCGGATCTTCCAGATGTTGGAGGTGCCGGCGGCGCCCTTCATCCCGAGCAGCTGCCGGGCGCCACCGGAGACGCCTGGGGAGCCGGCGCTGGGTTCGGGGCTCTGGCTCATGGGTTGGGCCGTCTCAGGCAGGGGTGATTTCGTCGTCGAAGAACCAGGTGGTGGTGCCGCCGCTGAGCTCCACCACCACACCGATGCCGGTGCCGTCGGTGACACGGAAATCCTTCACCGTGCCGGTGGCATCGGCCTTGAGGGCGGCCACCAGGCCGGCCGGGATCCGATCGCGCACGCGGGTGACCCGCACCTTCGAACCGATGGTGATGCCAGCCTGGGCCATGTCCGGCGCGATTAGAAAGTCGCGCAACCCTAACAGCGAACCCGTGGTAGCCAAGCGGATCATCCCCTGTCTCGACGTGGCCGACGGCAGGGTGGTGAAGGGGGTCAATTTCGTCGGGCTGCGCGACGCCGGCGACCCGGTGGAACTGGCCTGCCGCTACAGCGCCTCCGGGGCCGACGAACTCGTCTTCCTCGACATCGCCGCCAGCCACCAGGGCCGCGCCACCCTCGTCGACATGGTGCGCCGCACCGCCGAGGCGGTGACGATCCCCTTCACGGTGGGGGGTGGCATCGTCAGCGTCGATGGCATCACCGAGCTGCTGCGAGCCGGCGCCGACAAGGTGAGCCTCAATTCCTCAGCGGTCCGCACCCCCGAGCTGGTGACGGCCGGCGCCGATCGCTTCGGCTGCCAGTGCATCGTGGTGGCCATCGATGCCCGCCGCCGCCCCAGCGTCGGCGAGGAGCCCCCGGGCTGGGACGTGTTCGTCAAGGGGGGGCGGGAGAACACCGGCCTCGATGCGGTGGCCTGGGCCCGCCGGGTGGTGGCGCTCGGGGCCGGGGAGATCCTGCTCACGTCCATGGACGGCGACGGCACCCAGGCGGGCTACGACCTCGCCCTGACCCGGGCCGTGGTGGAGGCCGTGGAGGTGCCGGTGATCGCCTCCGGAGGCGCTGGCTGCATCGACCACATCGCCGCCGCCCTCGAGGTCGCCGGTGCCTCGGCCGCCCTGCTGGCTTCCCTGCTGCACGACGGGGTCCTCACCGTCGAGGAGATCAAGACCGATCTGCTGCAGCGGGGCCTGCCGGTGCGGCCCCTGCTGACGGCCGTAGCGGTGGGATGAATCGCTCGCTGCAGCGGCGATCGCACCGCCTCCCTCAGGCGCCGTAACATTGAGTAACGTCCGTGGCCTCCGGTGCATCGTTGAACGCCTTCCTGCTGCTGCCGACGCCCCTGTTCACGGTCATCGCGCTGGTGGTGGTCGTGGTGGTGATCGCGCTGGTGGCCTGGGCGCTCCAGTTGATGCAGGCCGCCACCGACCGCCGCGAGTTCTCCCTGATGCTCGCCGGTTGCATGGTCTGCTCGGCGGCGGTGGGCCTGGCCACGGTGATGGTGCTCACCTTCACCAGCCCGGTGCGGCTCGAGGCCCGTGGTCTGGCGGCCCCCGACCATGAGGTGACCGGCGTCAGCCTGGATGCGATCGTGCTGCCCTGGGACGACTCCCTCACCCTGCAGGGCAAGGGCTGAAGCCCGATCCCACCCCCGATCCACCCCGATTTGGCCACCGTTGATCCCCGGCAGATCAGCGATCTGTTCGACACCATCGCCCCCCGCTACGACCAGCTGAACGATCTGCTCAGCCTGGGGCTGCACCGGCTCTGGAAGCGTCAGGCCCTGCTCTGGTTGCGCCCCCGCCCCGGCCAGCGCCTGCTGGACCTCTGCTGCGGCACCGGCGACCTGGCCCTGGTGCTGGCCTCCCGCGTCAGGCCCGGCGGGCTGGTGCTGGGCCTGGATGCGGCCGCCGCCCCGCTGGCCATCGCCGAGGGCCGGGCGGCGCGCCAGCCCTGGTTGCCCCTGCAGTGGCAGCAGGGCGATGCCCTGGCCACCGGCCTGGCCGACGGCTGGGCGGATGGGGCGGTGATGGCCTACGGCCTGCGCAACCTGGCCGATCCCGCCGCCGGCCTGGTGGAGCTGCGGCGCCTGCTGCGGCCCGGCGGGCGGGCGGCGGTGCTGGATTTCAACCGGCCCGATCCGGCCTCAGTGCCGGCGGCCTTCCAGCGCTTCTACCTGCGCCGCCTGGTGGTGCCGGCCGCACGTGCCGTGGGCCTGCCCGAGCAGTACGCCTGGCTGGAGGAGAGCCTGGCCCGCTTCCCCACCGGCCCGGCCCAGGAGGAGCTGGCCCGCGCCGCCGGCTTCGCCGCGGCCCGCCACCGCCCCCTGGCCGGCGGCCTGATGGGGTTGCTGGAGCTGCAGGCCTGAGGCGATCTGGCAGCATCAAACCGACTTCCCTGCCGTCCTGGCCCGTACCCGACCGGCGCACCATGCTCTTCCAGGACATCATCGCCAGCCTCAACCGGTTCTGGGCCGACCAGGGTTGCCTGATCCTGCAGCCCTATGACACCGAGAAGGGCGCCGGCACCATGAGCCCCCACACCGTGCTGCGGGCGATCGGCCCGGAGCCCTGGGCGGTGGCCTACCCCGAGCCCTGCCGGCGCCCCACCGACGGCCGCTACGGCGACAACCCCAACCGGGCCCAGCACTACTTCCAGTACCAGGTGCTGATCAAGCCCTCCCCGGATGCCATCCAGGAGACCTACCTGGCCTCGCTGGAAACCCTGGGCATCCATGCCGCCGACCACGACATCCGCTTCGTGGAGGACAACTGGGAATCCCCCACCCTCGGGGCCTGGGGCGTGGGCTGGGAGGTGTGGCTCGACGGCATGGAGGTGACCCAGTTCACCTATTTCCAGCAGTGCGGCGGCCTCGATTGCCGGCCGGTGTCGATCGAGATCACCTACGGCCTGGAGCGGCTGGCGATGTACCTCCAGGACGTGGAGAGCATCTGGGACCTGCGCTGGAACGGCGAGCGCAGTTACGGCGACATCTGGCTGCCCTTCGAGAAGGGGCAGTGCACCTACAACTTCGAGGCCTCCAATCCCGAACGCCTGCTGCAGCTGTTCGCCCTGCATGAGGCCGAGGCCGCCGATCTGGTGGCGGCCGGGCTGCCCGCCCCGGCCCTCGACCACGTGCTCAAGTGCAGCCACACCTTCAACCTGCTGGAGGCCCGCGGCGTGATCTCGGTGACCGAGCGCACCGCCACCATCGGCCGCATCCGCCACCTGGCGCGCCAGGTGGCCGAGGCCTGGCTGGAGGAGCGCCGCGCCCTGGGCTTCCCCCTGCTGAACGAACCGCCGGCGTGAAGCGCACCCTGCTGGTGGCGGTGCTGGTGCTCGGCGCCTTCCAGGCCGGCCGCCTCACCGAACGGGCCATCTGGCCCTGCCGGCTGCGGCCCCTGGCTGCCCTGGTCGCGCCGCTGCTGGGTCAGGAGCTGCCCAGCCCCCAGCTCTGTGAACTGATGCTCAAGCTGCCGAGTTTCTGAGGCTCAGGGCGTGCTGGCCACCGCCGTGCCCCTGGGAGCGCCGCCGAAGAAGAACTTCACACCGATTTCGATGCCGTTCATGTTCACGGAAAAGCCGTTGGCCTGCTGGTCCCCGTTGTTCCATTTCAGGCCCATGTAGCGCCAGGAGACGTTCAGATCGGTGTTGTCGCCGACCGCATAGCCCAGGCCCACCTGGGCATTGCCGCTGAGGTCCTGCTGGCCGCCCAGGCCGAAGCCGCCGATGTCGCCGCGGGCGAAGGCCCGCAGGCGCGGCGAGAGGAAGACGGTGGCCTGGGTGCCCACCAGGGGCTGCACCCAGGTGCGCTGGAAGTTGCGGGTGGGCTCCAGCAGGGTGCGTCCGAAGGGGCCGTCGAGGGTGGCTGCCAGGTTGAGGCGGCCATCGATCAGCCGGATACCGGCATAGGGGATCACCGAGTAGGTGCCGGGCTTGCCCAGGGCCGATTCCCGCTCGCCGAACCGGTAACGCAGGGCGAAGTCGTAGATCCCCAGGGTCTGGCCCACATCGGCCGTCGTCGTGAACAGCTGCCGGGGGCCGACCAGGCGCGCCGCCGAGTCGCCCAGGCTGGTGTACCAGAGGTCGGCCTGCAGGCCCACCCGGTCCTTTTCGATGCTGCCGCGGGCGGAGGCGGCGAATCGCAGGATGTCGAGGATCTCCCCCAGGTCCTGGTCCACCTCCGCCTCCTGGCCCCGGATCGTGGTGGTGCCAAGGGTGCGCAGTGGTGCGAAGCCGTACAGCTCGACGGTGCCGCTCCAGGGGGGGGCGGACGGGGTGGCAGGGGCCGGCTCCCCGGAGGCCGGCTCCGCCTGAGCCCTCTCCTGCGCCGCATCCGCCGGGGCCGCGGGCGGCAGCCGCAGCTCCTGGCCGATCCAGGTGGCCTCCGTTGCGCGGCCCCGGGCCGGCTCGGCAAGGCTCGCCGCCGGCACCAGGGCCGGCAGCACCAGGGCCAGGCTGGCCAGGACAGGCAACGGGCGGGGCTTGCTCTCGTTCATGGGGAGGGGAGGGGAGGTCAGGACGTTCAGGCCCGGAGGCTGGTCCGGGGATGTTCGCCGAACAGGCTGTGGTAATCGCGGGCGAAGTGCCCCGCGTTCATGAATCCCCACTGAGCGGCCAGCTCGGAGATCCGCGTGGCCTGCGGATCGGCCGCCAGCAGGGCCTGCCGCATGCCGTGCAGGCGACGGATCTTGAGGTAGGCCATCGGGCCCATCCCCAGGTGCTCCCGGAACCCCTGCAGCAGGCTGCGCCGACCGGCCGCGACCTGGCGGCAGAGCCCATCGAGGCTGATCGGTTCGTGGGGATGCTCCGCCATCCAGGCCTGGGCGGCCTTCACCAGCTCGATCCGGGCCGGCGGCCGCGCCAGCCGCTCCCCGTGGCCGCTGCGGTGCACCAGGGCCTCCACCAGCAGGGGCACCAGATCCCCCCCCAGCCGCCGGCGGATCGCCGGATCCTCCAACAGGGCCGGCGACCGCTCGGCCAGGCGGAAGATCCGGCGCAGGCAGGCCCTCACCCCCTGGAAGCGCAGCGGATCGATCGTCTCCCAGTTGACACCCTCCAGCTGCTCCTCCAGCCCCGGTCCGCCCAGATCCCGGGCCCATTGCAGGAAGGTGTCCCGATCCAGGCTCAGCAACGCCAGGCTGCAGCGCTCGGGTGTGGTGAGGTGGATCTCACCGCGTGCGGAGAGGCCGAAGAACGCCGTGGCCGGCAGCTCCAGGCCGTGGGAGCGCATCACGGGCCGGCCGGCGGTCTCCTCCAGGTCGAGGGCGATCAGCTGGCGGCCGCTGGGTTTGGCCCCACCCGCGTGCAGGGGGCGATCGAAGCGCAGCCGCAGCACCTGGAGCGCCCCCAGGTCGAGGGCCAGCAGCTCGCTGTGCAGGCGGCCGCCGGCGAGCTGGGTGAGCTGCACCGGCAGCAGGGGGCTGAGCACCGCCTCCAGGCGGGCGATGTCCTGGACGGACCGGGAGACGGGAACGGCGGAACCGCACTTTTTGAGTGTTCGGATCGCGCCGCTCTGTGCATCCTTTGGGGGCGTGTCCTCCGGATCCGTGGCGACCGTCACGTGACAACTGGGGGCCTGTGCCCTCTTCCTACCCCACTTCCTCACCCGCCGGGTGTTCCCCGCCATGCCCAACGGCCAGCCCAACATCCTCATCCTCTGGGGCGATGACATCGGCCAGAGCAACCTCAGCTGCTACAGCGACGGCCTGATGGGGTACCAGACCCCCAACATCGACCGGGTCGCCAGGGAGGGCGGCCGCTTCATCCACTACTACGCCGAGCAGAGCTGCACCGCCGGCCGCGCGGCCTTCATCTCCGGCCAGAGTGTGTTCCGCACCGGCCTCAGCAAGGTGGGGCTGCCGGGCGCCGAGCTGGGCTACCGCGCCGAGGATCCCACCATCGCCGAACTGCTGCAGCCGCTGGGCTACCGCACCGGCCAGTTCGGCAAGAACCACTTCGGCGACCGCGACGAGCATCTGCCGACGATGCACGGCTTCGACGAGTTCTTCGGCAACCTCTACCACCTCAACGCCGAGGAGGAGCCCGAGCTGCCCGACTATCCCAAGCCGGAGGACTTCCCCGATTTCCAGAAGAACTTCGGCCCCCGGGGCGTGCTGCACTGCTGGGCCAACGGTGATGGCACCCAGCGGATCGAGAACACCGGTCCGCTCACCAAGAAGCGGATGCAGAACTGCGATGAGGAGTTCCTCGCCGAGGCCAAGCGCTTCATCCGTGATGCCGTGGCCTCCGGTGAGCCCTTCTTCGTGTGGTTCAACACCACCCACATGCATTTCCGCACCCATGCCCGTCCCCAGGACATCGGCCAGTCGGGGCGGTGGCAGTCGGAGTACCACGACGTGATGATCTATCACGACAACTGCATCGGCGAGATGCTCGACCTGCTCGATGAACTGGGCATCGCCGATGACACGATCGTGATGTACAGCACCGACAACGGGCCCCACATGAACAGCTGGCCCGACGCCGGCATGACGCCCTTCCGCAACGAGAAGAACTCCAACTGGGAAGGGGCCTACCGGGTGCCGGCCCTGGTGCGCTGGCCTGGGAAGATCGCCCCAGGCACCCTCTACACCGGCATCGTCAGCCATCTCGACTGGCTGCCCACCCTGCTGGCGGCGGCCGGCGAACCGCAGATCAAGGAGAAGCTCCTGGAGGGCCACACGGTGGGCTCCAAGACCTTCAAGATCCACCTGGATGGCTACAACATGCTCGACTACTGGACCGGCCAGAGCGACAAGAGCCCCCGGGTGGAATTCTTCTACTTCTCCGACGACGGCGATCTCACCGGCCTGCGCTACGACAACTGGAAGTTCGTGTTCATGGAGCAGCGCGCCACCGGCACGCTGCAGGTCTGGGCGGAGCCCTTCACGCCGCTGCGGGTGCCGAAGATCTTCAACCTGCTCACCGATCCCTATGAGCGGGCCGACATCACCTCCAACACCTACTGGGACTGGATGCTTGACCACGCCTTCGCCCTGGTGCCGGCCCAGGTGATCGCGAGTCGGTTCCTGGCCACGTTCCAGGCCTATCCGCCCCGCCAGAAGGCGGCCAGCTTCTCCCTGGAGGATGTGATCGCCAAGATGACCGCCGCCGCCAGCGGCGGCCACTGAGGGGCTCGCCGTCGTCGCCCCCGCCATGACCCCGGAGCGCTCCCCCTCACCGACGCGATCCGCCCCGGCCCCCCGGCCGGGGCGCCCGCCGGCGCGGGACATGGTCTGGATTCCCGAGGGCAGCTTCGAGATGGGCTCCGACCACCACTACCCGGAGGAGGCCCCGGCCCACCGGGTGGCGGTGGGGGGCTTCTGGATCGACCGCACCCCGGTCACCAACGCCCAGTTCCAGAAGTTCGTGAAGGCCACGGGCTACGTCACCCTGGCGGAGAGGCCGGCCGATCCGGCCGACTATCCCGGAGCCCTGCCGGAGCTGCTGGTCCCGGCCTCGATCGTGTTCGTGCCGCCGCCCGGGCCGATCGGCACGGGCGATCCCTACCGCTGGTGGCAGTACCTGCCCGGGGCCTGCTGGCGCCACCCCGAAGGACCGGGCAGCTCGATCCGGATGCGGGAGCACCACCCCGTGGTGCATGTGGCCCATGGGGACGCGGCGGCCTACGCCGCCTGGGCCGGCAAGCAGCTGCCCAGGGAGGCCGAGTGGGAGCGGGCCGCCCGCGGCGGCCGAGAGCAGGGTGAGTTCGCCTGGGGGGACGAGCTCCACCCCGGCGGCCGGCCCATGGCCAACACCTTCCAGGGGGACTTCCCGCACCACAACAGCCTCCTCGACGGCTGGGAGCGCACCTCGCCGGTGGGGGCCTTCCCGCCGAACGGCTACGGCCTGCTCGACATGATCGGCAACGTCTGGGAGTGGACCGACGACTGGTATGGCGGCCACGCCGCCACGGGCGACAAACCCGAAGGGTGTTGCCGGCAGGCCAGCATCGATCCGGGCTCCCAGCACGGGAACCAGCCGCGCAAGGTGGTGAAGGGTGGCTCCTTTCTGTGCGCCCCCAGCTACTGCCGCCGCTATCGGCCCGCCGCCCGCATGGCCCAGGGGATCGACACCTCCACCTGCCACATGGGCTTCCGCTGCATCGTGAGGGTCTGAGCCATGCCGGAGTTTCCTCTGGTGGAGTGGCTCGAGCGGTTCGCCGTCGGCCTGCGCTTCGTGCTCGAGGGCGTGTCGCTGGTGTGCGTGGCGCTGGGGTTCGCGGCCACCCTGCTCCAGGCCGGGCGCCAGAGGCTGGGCCCCGGCCGCCACCGCCGCGAACCCGTCAGCCGGCGCTTCAACAGCCTCCGCCTCACCTTCGGCAGCTGGCTGTCGATGGCCCTGGAGTTCCAGCTGGCCGCCGATATCGTCGCCACCACCACGGCCCCCTCCAACCAGAACCTGATCCAGCTGGGTGTCATCGCCGTCATCCGCACCTTCCTCAACGTCTTTCTGGGCCGGGAAGTGGAGCTGGAGATGAAGTTCGAGGAGGCCCAGCGCCAGCAGCGTCAGCAGAGTTCCACCACCGAGACCCTTTCTCCCTAGATGGCCAACCTCAACAACGAACTGGCCAAGGAGCGCAACCGGGCGGCGGCTGAGCGCACGTTGATGGCCTGGATCCGCACCTGCCTGTCGCTGATCAGCTTCGGCTTCGGGCTCGACAAGATCATCGGTGCCATCAACAGGAGCCGCTTCGATGGCAGTGCCCATGCCGGTCTGAGTGTGCGGCTGGTGTCCATGGGCTTCGTGCTCGTCGGCATCCTGGCGATGGCCGCGGCGACCCGCCAGCACCTGCGCACGCTCAAGCTGATCCGACGCGACGACTTTCTCTATACCGATCAGCGTTCGATCAGCACCATCACGGCGATGGCCCTCACCCTCATCGGTGCGTTCGCCTTTGTGCTGCTGGTGATGGGTTCCCCTCTCGGTTGATCACCATGCGCGAAGCCGCCGGCGTTCTGGTCTCGGCCACCATCGTCACCCTGATGTTCAGCCTGGGCCTGGGGCTGAAGCAGTACCCGTTCCTTCTGCTCAGGGATCGCCCCGCCTTCCTCTGGCGCGTGCTGCTGGGCACCTGCGTGCTGGTGCCCCTGGCCGGGCTGGCCCTGGTGCTGCTGCCCCTGCATGGCCTGCTGAGCCGGCCCGCCTGGGTGGCCATGGCCCTGATGCTGGCCTGCCCCAGCGCCCCCCTGATCCTGTTCCGGGTGCGCAGCAGCGGCGGCACGGCCGAGCTGGCCGCGCGGCTGCAGATCGGCGCGGCGCTGCTGGCGATCGTCACGGTTCCGCTGATGGAGGTGATCTTCCGCACCGGCGCCGGCCTGCGGGGCTGGGAGGTGGCCGACTGGGGGATCACCCCCGGCCAGGTGGCGGGCCAGGTGCTGAAGGTGCAGGTGCTGCCGGTGGTCGCCGGGGTGCTGCTGGGGCAGTGGCAGCCCGAGCTGGCGCGGCGCTGCAGCCGGGCCCTCGGGTCCCTGGCCACCGTGCTGCTGATGGTGATGATGGCGGCCCTGCTGCTGCTCGCCGGCAAGCAGCTGCTGCCCTTCCTGCAGCAGAACCTGGTGGCCCTGGCCGGCATGGCCGTGCTCAGCGTGCTCAGCCTGGCGATCGGTTACGGGTTGGCCGGTTCGGACCCGCTGGAACGCCGCACCGTGGCCCTGGTGTCGGGGATGCGCAACACCGGACTGGCCGCCCAGCTGGCCCTGACCTACGGCAAGGGGTTGCCGGGCCTGATCCCCGGCCTGCTCAGCTACGTGCTGATCACCGTGATCGTCAGCACCCTGTTCCTGAGCTGGCAGAAGCGGCAGCTGGTCTCTTCAGCCTGATGGTTCCGCCTGGTTGTTCCCGGGGGATCGCTCAGCCGTTCTTCGGCACGGTGCTTCGGTTGCCGTTGCGGATGGCGTGATAGCCCGGCGAGAGGATCTCCACATCGGCGGCGGCGAACTGATCCTGAAGGGCCGCCAGCACCTCCGAGAGGGTCTGGCGGTAGGTGTCCGGTGCGCGCACGAAGGCCGTGAGTTCGTAGCTGATGTGGAAGTCGTTGAGGGCGGTCTGGAGCACGAACGGATCGATCTCGTCGGTGATGCCAGGGACGCTCCGCGCTGCCGCCAGCATCAGCGCGTGCACCTGCCGCCAGGGAACGTCGTAGCCGATGGTGATCGTGGTGGCGATCGCCACGGGCTGGCTGATCTCCCGGCGGGAGAAGCTGTAGTTCACCACCGAGGCGCCGATCACGCTGGCATTGGGAATGCTCACCAGTTCGTTGCGCGGTGTCTGCAGGCGGGTCACCAGCAGGGCCCGGTCCTGCACCACCCCCACCACCCCGTTGATCTCCACCCGGTCGCCTTCGCGGAAGGCCCGGGTGTAGATGAGCATCAGTCCGCTGATGATGTTGCTGGCGATGGCGCTGGAGCCCAGCGCCGCCAGGGCGCCGATGAACAGACCGGCCCCCTGGAACACCTTGCTGCCGGAGCCGGGGATGTAGGGGAAGGCGGCCGCCAGACCGGCCATGCAGAGCAGGATCGCCACCAGCCGGGCCGTCGGCAGGGCCCACTCCTGGTAGAAGCCGGGAAGCCGGATCCGGCCATGGTCGACGGCGCGGAACCAGGACTGGCTGGCACGGATCGCCAGCACGGTGATGACCACGATCACCCCGATCGAGACGAGGTTGGGGATCGCCTGCACGATGCCGCCCAGGAACCCCAGCACCACCGTCTTGATCTGGCCCCGCAGACCTTCGGCGATGCCGGCGGTGGGTGGGAAGAAGCCCAGTAGCAGCGGAATCAGCAGATAGCTGATCACCAGCACCAGCGACCAGTGCACCACCTGCCGAAGCCACTGCATGATCCGTCGCACGTGGTCCGCCTCAACGAACCCGCCCAGGCCCAGGCGACTCAGCTCCTGCATGACGAAGCGGGGGCGATCAGCGAAGTGCCGCTGGAGCCTCCGGTTGAGCCCCCCCTGCACCCGCAGCCACAGGATGTAGAACCCCAGCACCAAGGCCGCCAGGGCCGTTCCCCTCAACCAGGACCCGAGCGTGTGGCTGCCCCGGTAGCTGGTGATCGCCCGCCGCATGCCGTCCCGGTAGCGCTGCGCCAGCTGCTGCCGCGTCACCCCGAAGCAGGCCGCCGCGCGCTCGCCCACGGCCAGTTCGGGGTTGAAGCGACCGTCCTGCTCCCTGATGCCCACCAGGGAGAAGGGGGGCTCGTCCTGCACCACGAGCTGGTGGGGCTGGACGGTGTGGTCCTGCGCCAGTTCCAGCAGGCGGGCGTTGGCGCGGCGCACGTAGTCGTCGAGCTTCTGGGCGGCCGGGGCCCGGCGGATCTCCAGGTAGCGGCGGCCATCGAGGCCGATGAAGAGGGGAGTGGTCGCACAGCCCTGGGCGGCCGCCGCCGTGGTGCCGCCCTCGCCGGCCCATGCGGGCCCGGGCGGGCCCTGGCCAACCCCCAGGCCAAGGCAGAGCAGCAGCGCCAGCAGGGCGATCCGCTTTCCCAGGGTCATCGGCCGCCACGTGAATCTCTGCCGCTGCATCACCGACCCCCGGGATCTGCCGAGGCGATTGTCCCGTGGCGTCGCCATGGGTGTCGATGGCGGCGAGGGCCTACGGCCGCCGCCGGGAATCCTGGAGCATGCTCCGCTCCCCCCTGCTGCCGCTGCTGCTGCTGCTCGTGGTGCTGGTCCAGGCCCAGCTGCGGCCGCTCCAGCCCGGACCGGCCGACCCGCTGCGGCTGCTCGCCGGTGGCGATGGACCGCAACCGGTGATCCTGCAGGGTCACCTGCTGGGCGACCCGGTGGCGGCCGGGGCCCCCGTGGCCGGAGCGGGCGCGGGGCCGGGTCCCTGCCGGGTGCTGCTGCAGACGGTAGGGGGGCGCAGCGAGCTGGGCTTCCCCGTCTGTCCGGCGCTGCGCGAGGGCTGGGGCGTGCGGGTGAGCGGGCAGCTGCGGCGCCCCCGGCCGGCCCCCCACCCCCTGCTGGCGGGGCCGGCGGAGCGCCTGGCCCGCCAGGGCGCCTGGACCCGCCTGGCGGTGGAGCGGCTGGAGGTGCTCCGCCGGCCCGCCACCCCGATCGCCGATCTGCGCCGCGGCATCGCCGTGCGCTTCGTGGCCGCGGCGGGCCCGGAGCGGGGCGGCCTGCTGGCGGCCCTGGTGCTGGGCAGCGCCGTGGTGCCCCTGCCGGCCGAGCTGCGTGCCGACTTCCGCGTCGCCGGTCTTTCCCACGCGCTGGCCGCCTCCGGTTTCCACCTCACGGTCCTGCTGGGGGCGGTGCTGGCCATCGGCCGGGGGCTCGGCCGCTGGGCGCGGCTGGGCCTGGGGGCCGGGGCCATCGTGCTGTTCCTGGTGCTGGCCGGGCCCCAGCCCTCAGTGGGTGGCGGTATGCCTACGGTAGGCCACGCCCCCACCTGCCTCCGTTTGCACCCATGAAGGTCGGCTACGCCCGCCTCTCCACCGGCGACCCAGAGGGCATGACCCTGGCCATCCAGCTGGACCGCCTCCAGGCCGCCGGCTGCGGGGCCATCTACAGCGAGGTCATCAGCGGCACCGCCCGCCGTCGCCCCGAGTGGGAGCGCCTCAAGGCCGACATCGCCGCCGGGCGCATCACGGAGGTGGTGGCCGTTCGCATGGACCGCCTGAGCCGGAGCTGGACCGCCATCGGCGAGGTGATTGAGCTATTCGCCGCCGAAAGCGCCCCGAGCCTGACCCTTCTGGATGATCCGCTGGACCTGACCACTACGGCGGGGCGCATGACCAGCGGCATCCTCAGCAGCGTGGCCGCAGCTGAGCGCGAGCGCATCGTGGCCAGGGCGAAGGCGGGCCTCCGCCAGCGGTTCGCCTCCGGCCGGCGGATCAAGGTGCCATTCGGCCTCACCACTGACGACGAGGGCTTCCCGGTTCTGGACCGCCGCCCATGGCTCTGCACCCTCGCCGAACGGCGCACCTGGAGCCGCGCCGAGATTGCCACCGAGCTCTGGGACGCGTGGGAGCAGGCCCCCAGCCGGTATGCCCCCGCCCGCCTCGCGGCGCAGCAGTTCGGCATCAACGGCTGGGGCGGCGGCAGTGCCGCGACCTGGGCCTGCAACCCTGCTCTGCGGGGTGCGCTCACCGGCGGCCGGCGCGATCGGCACGGTGGCTATCCGGCGGTGCAGGAGGACGCCTTCGAAGCACTGATCGACCCGGAGCGGCACCTGGCCGGCGTGGCGGTGTTCCTCCGTGAACGGGCAAGCAACAGCAGCCGCCGCAGCGGCCATGCCACGCCTCTGAGCGGGAAGGTGATCTGCGCCGCCTGCGGCTACCGGATGAGCTTCAACCGCGTCACCACCAGGCCGTCAGCACCCTGGGCGTTCCGGTGTCGGCGCATCGGTTGCAGCCGATGCAACCACCGCACCACCTACGACACCCTGCTGGAGGCTGCCCGCCAGCACCTGCTGGGGCGCCAGGGGGAAATCGTCCAGCTGCTGCTGGGGGCGTTCCGGCCGGCGGACCGTGACCAAGACCTTGAGGACGCCATCGCCAAGGCCCAGGGGCGGGTGCAGGGGCGCCAGCAGCTGCTGGACCAGGACCAGGACGATGCCGACCTGCGACGCTCCCTGGAGCGGGCTGAGGCAGAGCTGGCAGCCCTGCAACATGCCGCCGCGACCCGACCCGCCCCGGCGGGGGACCCTGCAGCAGCGATGGGCCTGCTGGGCGCCTGGCTATCGGGGGGGGTGAAGGTGCAGGGCGATGAGGTCCACCTGCCGGCACCCCAGGCGCTGCCCGACCCGGCGGCGGTGGTGGAGCGGATGCTGAGCGCCGAGCAGTTCCCGGCTGCGTCGGCACTGCTGGTGCCGGCCCTGATTCACTCCATCCGCGCCGGTGACAGTGCCCTGGAGGTGGTGGGGACGGACGCGGGGGTGCTGCCGATGCGCGACGGCCAGGTGTGGCTGAGGGTGCCGGTTGCCGCCGTCGAAGGCGACATCGGGCCGGGCGACTACAGCGGGCGCCTGGAATCCCCCGGCTGAAAGTTACATCGTCCCGTGCTGAATCGCGCTACTATGAGTGGCGAACCACCATCGCCCCCGCCAAGGGCGAAAAGAGGCAACAAATGGAATGTGACCGCCCTGCGCTACACCGAGAACAGGTGCAGATTCACGTCGGCACCGAAGTTCACGTCTGGGAAAGCAGCAACCGCTGGAGCGAAAACACCTGGAAGGTGACGGGAATGCTGGTCATTCCCGGGGAAACCACCTACGCCGAAGTTCAGCCGGTGAACCCGACCGTCGCGGCGGCGCGAATCATCACGCTGCGACACCTGACGCCAGCCTGCCGGCCGCTCCCCTGGCGCCCGGCTGAGCCCACCGTCTGGATCTGAGCCCTGCAGGCCCCAGGAAGCGGACGCCCGACAGGCCGGGGGAACCACCCACCCCGCCCGCCGGGCTTTCTGCCGTCCGCACGACCCGCCTGCCAGGGCGGGGGCTGCCCGAGGACCGAGCGTGGTGCCAGGGGGCAGCCTACCGCTGGTGGCCCGGCCCAGCTGCTACGGCTGCACCTGCAGAAGTTGATTGCACCCAGATGCACCTAACTTCGGCAGGACTTCGGGGAATTGTGTTCAACTCGGCGGCGCATGTTGCGGCGGCTGATGTACGCTGTGCCATAGCCACAGCACACCATGCCAACACCAATCCCTCCCGATCGGGATGATGTTCCGTTCGGAAGCATCCTCACCTTCCGCGCCCCAGCACCGATGATCGCGGCGCTCACCTCCCGCGCCCTGGCGGAGAAGGTTGATCGCTCGGTCGTGATCCGCCGCTGCATCCGTATCGGTGCCGCCGCCGAAGGCATCGACGTCACCGGCCTCGGCTGCTTCGCCCCTGCAGGTGCCGGCCAATGACCACAGCACCAAACACCCCCGTCCCAATGTTCACCACCACGACATAACCCTCAACGCAAGAAAGCCCCCCGCACCACCACAGCACAAGGGGACTTTCTGCTCTACAGGGTTCAGGACCCAGCATGATTTTACAGCCACAGCCTGCCCCAGGAGCGCCCGATTCTGCGTTCAGGATCGACCGGCCTGAGGCACTTCGGTTCCTGCGCTTCCTGGGCCGTGACACCGGGCCGCTGGTGCTGGCCGTCTACGGCGGCCCCACGATTCACCTGCCCTGCACCGGCGAGGCGCCCGCCCTTGACGAAGCGGAGGCCCTGCTGCGGAAGCACCCGAAGGCCAGCCTTGGGCTGATCCATGGCGTTCCGCTGCCCCAGCCGGAGAACTGGGGCACCAGCATCGAGCATTGGGGTCTCTCCAAGGCCAATGGCCTGACGCCCCAGCAGCGGGAAGCAGATCGTCTCCGGCGATTCAACAACTGGTGGGCCGGCCACCAGGACCTCTTCAACGCTCCCCGCCGCTGGGGGGCCGGGAAGGATCACATCAGCCACCACAACGCCGTCCCGCAGGAATGCGACGGGGCCGCCAGTGAGGAGCAGCAGCGATCCCTCCCTGGCCTGGCGGGGCTGCCGTGGCCTTCGGCGGAGGTATGGACCGGCGGCAAGAGCCTCCACTTCTGGTGGCGTCTGCTCGATGGGCAGCACCTCACGCCGGCCGAGTTCCGTGCCGTCGCCATCGCGATCGAGCACCGGCTGAATGCAGCCGCCGCTGCCGCTGGCATCGACACCACGGCCGACCACAGCAGCGCCACATCCTCCAAGCCGATGCGGATGCCGGGGTGGGTGCACCCCAAGACCCGTCAGCCCACCGTCCTGCTCTACGACGATGGCCCCCGCTACAGCCGTGAGCAGCTGCTGGCCCTGGTGCCACCGCCGCAGCCGAAGCCCCGGAAGCCGCCCCGCAGCACCCGCCCCAAGGGGGAACGCGTCCCGGGGCCATGCACCTACGACGGCAGCCCCGACGACGATCCGACCTGGGTTTCGCTGCTGTCGCGGGCGGAGCAGCGGGCCACCGCCATCGAAATGCTCCGCCAGCCGGGGGTGCCGCTGCGCACCGTTGAGGGGCAGAGCCTCTACGAGAAGTGCCTGCCGATCTTGGCGGGCCTGGTGCATCACTTTGGCCAGGCCGAAGCTGCCGCCATCTGCCGGGAAGCGGGCTGGTGCAGCCCCGCCTGGAATCCCGACGAGATTGCCCCCACGATCCACCCCCGGCAGCTGCACCGGGCGTCCCTGCGGCGGCTGATCGCGGCCAGCGGCATCCAGCCCCCGGCGGCGCTGGAGCCCTACGTCGCTTCAACACCGGCCGGTGCGGGGCCGGTCTACAGCCATCCGATCGAGGTGCCCACCGACCTGCCGCTGCCGCTGGCACTGGCCGACGCCATGGACCGCTCGGAGGATGCCTGCCCCCTGGTGATCTGCCCCGACCCCTGCGGCTCCGGCAAGACCCACGCCGTCCCCGACCTGGCGCGGATCTGGCAGGAAGCCCGTCACCCCGGCTGCCGCATCATCTACTGCTCCCCCGGCTATCGCAGCCCCACCGTGCCGGCGCTGCAGGGCTGGGCGCTGCCCTTCGTCCGCCACTACGGGCTCGTCGCCGTTGAAGTGAACGGTGTCACCGTGATCCGCCGCCGCCGGAAAGACGAGGTTCGCGCCGGTGTTCCCCTGATCGAGCCGCCCAGCTGTCGCCTTTCCCTTCGCTTCGATGCCTGGCGCGCTGGTGGTGGCAGCCATGAAGATGCCGATGCGATCTGTCTCAGCTGCCGGTATCAAGACGGCTGTCCATTCTGGGCGGATCGGCCGGGCTTCAACGCCCGCTGGGTGACCGGCAAGACGACCCGGACGCGCTGCGCCGTGGCATCCCTCCCTGGCTTGAAGCTCCTGGGTGGTGTTATCCCGTGGGAGCGCACCTACATCGTCATCGATGAAGCGGTGCAGCTGGAAGCGGCAGCCTCCGAGACCATCACCCTGCCGTTTGATCTGATGGCGGTCTGGGCCGATTGGCTGCGCAATCCGCCGCCGCTGGTAGGTGCCGTCGATGGACGGATCTTCACCCTGCTGGAGGCCTTGCGCACCATCCCGCAGGTGCTGGCGGCCAGCGAGCGGCGCCATGGGCTGGGCGTTGAGGAAATGCGCCAGCGGTTCGGGCACCTTGCCGCTGAACTCGAGATCCCCGCCGGCATTGACGAGCAGCTGCAGCACCCGCCGCAGGATCTACCGCCGGAGGATGAGCCCGACTTCCTACCGACCGCGCCGCTGCTGCTGGCGGCCGTGGTCGATGCCTTGCGTGGCACCGCCGGGGCCATCCGCGCCACCCCCGATAAGGGCCTGGCCCTGACGGTCCCCAACAACGAAGTGCGCCAGGCCCTGGAGGGGTGCGCTGGGGTCGTCGTCCTCGATGGCACCACCCCAACCGAGACCATTCGGCGGCTGGTGAAAGGCGCCACCCCCTGCAGGCCCGAGATCGTCCGCACGGTGGCGGGCCATGGCCTGGAGGGGGTGCGCTTCGTGCAGATCCCCGACCTGGGGCCGATGGGCAGCCAACGGGGGGAGAACCGCCAGGGGGTGCGCCGGCCGGCGCTGATCCGTGCGCTACAGGTGCGGCACTGGCTCGATCGGCTGGAGCGCACCCCTGGCCCCGCCGAGGAGGACCGGGTGGTGCAGGCCGGTGAAATCGACCAGGAGGCCAGCTGGCCGGAACTGGGTGTGATCGACCTGGGCCGCTACGCCAGCAAGGGCGAGGGGGCCTGGTGGAGCGCCAGCCGGGGGAGCAATGCGTTCAAGTCCTGCGACGCCCTGGTGCTGATCGGCCTGCCCCGGCCGAACATCGGTGCGGCCCAGGCGGAGTTCAGCCTGCTGGACCCAAAGCCGGTGGCGCCCGATGGTGAAGACCCTTTCGGCTGGTGGTATCGGCAGCGGGTCGGCGAAGAACTGATCCAGGGCATCAATCGCTTGCGGGGCCTGCGGCGCCCCGACGAACAGCTGGCGGTCTACCTGGTGTGCAACGACGACCTGTCGGGGATGCCGTTCGACGTGGAGGTGGTCGATTCGCGGACGATCAGCTGGTGGGCCGGCGGCAAGGGGTGGCAGGCGCTGGCGGAAGCGGTGGAGGTGATTCGCGGGGGCCTGCCCGCCGGGGTGAAGCCAACCCAGCGCACGGTCGGTGAGGCGATGGGGCCGGGCGGGCTGCACCGCTTGAAGCGGGCGCTGCGGGCGCTGCAGGGGGTGGCCAGCTGGGAGCAGCTGCTGGGGGCGGCTGAGCCCCCGCGGGGGGCAGCTTGGGTGCGTTTCCCTTAGCGGCTTGGGTGCGTTTCCCTTTTATAGATAAGGGCTGGCTAAGGGAAACGCACCCAAAACGGCCAAAAAACACCCCGCGCCCTTGTGCCAATCCTGCAGCCGGCACAGCCCATCGGAGGCCGCGCCCGCCGCTGCCCCAGCACTGGCGCCCAGCACTGGCGCTCCGCTGCAGCACCAGCCCTAGCCAGGGCCGCCCCAGAGACGCCCCACCGCCGGGGGCGAGCCACCAGGGCCACCAGCCAGCTGCAGCCCCCTCACGGGCCGCCCTGGTCCGCCACGGTGCTCCCCTGGTACGCCGCAGGGCCACAGCAGTGGCCGCCAGGGCCAGCCGCAGGGCACCAGGGCCACCTGCAACCGCCGGCCACCACCTGCAGCGCCCCGCCAGGGGCCACACCGCTGCCCCTGGTGCCCGCGCCTTGCCCCCGGTGCCATGGTGGAGGGCGGCGCCGGTTGCACGGCCCACCCCATGACCGCCGCCCTGGAGGGGGCAAGCGATGCCACAACAATCTCAGATCCCCACGATCACCGCCGTGGAGCTGGCATGGGCAAGGAGTGCCTGGGCAGCGGCAAAACAGGCTCACCCCGAACTCACCAGCTACGGCTTCGGCAAACCACGCGAGTACGACGACCGGTGGCGGAACGGGCTTACCGAAGATGGTGATCTGTCCATCGTTCGGTCCGCCCGCTGGCTGCAGGGTATCGAGACCATCAAACACCCCAGCAGCCGCATCGGATGCAGCTACCGCCTCAAGCATGTCGCGGAAGACTGGGCTGGCGGCTACGTCATGGAAGGCGGGCTGATCGTTGCCGCCATCGCCCTGCACGTTCCCATGCGCCGCTTCACGGGCCGTGACGCATGGGGCGTCTACCTGGCATTGAGTTCCAAGTCCATCCGACGGCGAGAAGCTGAACCGGTGCAGGACCTTTCCCTCCTGATCCTGGAGGGCCAGGGGCAGCAGCGGGAGGCCGCCTGATGGGCCGCATCAAGGTCTACAAGCCGCAGCGCAACGGCGCCCCCATCTGCGGCTACAACCACGAGCAGGAGCCGCACCTGCTGGCCGACGAATCCGAGATCGTCTGGCTGGTAGACCCCGCTGTCTACGCCTGCTGGCCTCGGCTGTTGTGCCGCAATCAGCCTGCACCTTTCGCCCCCGACCCCTCGCCGCTCTACTCCTGCCCGCTGGATCGTTGGCTGGCCGGCGCAGAGCGGCGGGGCACCGTGCCGATCGCCGCGACGCATGACGCCCGTGGCGACCTATGCCGGGCGCTGTTCCTGCGCGTGGATGACGTCCCAGCCGTACTCGACGGGACGTGGGGGCACCGCTACGAAAGCGCGGACCCTGCCACCTTCAGAGTGGGGGTGGCAGCGCCCCTTGCGGGCTCCCTTCCACTCCCAGACCGCCCACCCCTGCCTGGCCATCCCCCAGGCGCAGAAGCTGATGCAGGTGGCCGAATGGGTTGAGGGAAAAGCTGCGCATGCGCAGCTTTTGGAGGGTGTCACCGACGCCAGCGCCCTGCAGCTGGTCGCAGCCCGCAGCACCAGCCCGGCGGTGGGGCGCCCCAGAGACGCCCCACCGCCTGGCCCGAGCCACCAGGGTCAGCCGCAGGGGTCGCCAGGGGCACCGCGGACACCAGGGCCAGCCAAGGAGCCGCAGCAGGGCACCAGGCCCGCCAGCTGGCCCCCTGCAGCCGCCTGAGACTGCGGTGGCCAGCCGCCCCGCCATGCCATGGCCCGGCAGTACCACCAGCCCGGTCCCGGCCGCCCGGGACCGCTCAGCCGCAACAGCAGCGGCGACCCCGTGGCCCCCACGGTTCAGCTGTGGGTCAGCACCGCCCCGGCGGTGGAGCCCCTGCCTTCCTCACCGGCCCCGCGGTCGGCCACCAGTCCCGCCGCCCTGCAGCGGCCCAGCTGAGCCCCGCCAGGGCCGCCACCGACAGCCCTGGCGCAACCGCCCGTAGAGCCCTGGCACCTGGTGGGAATAGTTGACTGGGAAGGATAATGATTCCCATGCGCACACCGATCGAGCCGATTCCTCTCAGGGCAACACCATCACTCCGCGCACGATGGGAAGCCTTCGCGCCGGGTGTTCCCTTCCCAGCCACAGCCCATGAAATCAGCGTGGCGATGCGAACGCGGCTGCGGCTGTGGGACCCGGATCTGCTGGAAGCCTTCTACAGCGGCAGCCCACCGAAACGTCGCCAGATTGTTTCGCGACGCCAGGTAGATGAAATCCGCCAGCAGCTGGAAGCCGTGCGGCAGCGTGAACAGTTGAAAGAACAGCGATCTGCAGCGCAGAAGGGGCGGAAGGTTCGTAAGGCCATCGACATGGAAGCGGTGCTACTGAACGGCGCCGAAGTATCCCGGCTGGCGATTGAGAAGCTGCTTCGGCAGAATAATGGCCTGAATCCATGGGCTGGGGAAGGTTATAGCAAGCGCCTACAGAAGGCGATCGAACGCATTGACGAAGAAACAGCGCTGAAACTAAAGAAGGAGGCGGCGATTGCAGCGGCATTGAATACAACCACGAAGCGCCCGAACATCCGCTCGGCGCCGCTGCTGCCCTCCAAGGGCGCCATCCCCCGCGGAGTGCTGGCGTGAGCGACCCCATGGGGGCGAACCCCGACGACCTGGGGGCCATCCAGGCCGCCATCGCTGCCGATGCCGCCTGGCTGCAGCAGCTGCAGGCCGCCACCACGACCGGCGATCTCCTCCAGCTGCTGCAGCTGGCCGGGCTCACCCCCGCCGGGGCCGCCGACCCCACAGGGGCAGGGGCCGGGGCACCCCGATGAGCGCCCCCACCAGCACCAGGGGGCGGCGGGGCACCAGTGGTGATGCGGTGACCACCTGGATGAACGCCGCCGCCCAGGCGCCGCTGCTCAGCAAGAACGCGACCCTCCACCTGGCGCGGGTGGTGCAGGCGGGCCAGCAGCCAGACGCCACCCCAGGCCAGCAGCGCGCCGGCCTGCGCGCCCGTGATCGGCTGATCCGCAGCAACCTGAAACTGATCGTGGGGGCTGCCAGGCCCTATCGGCACCGCGCCGAGAAGCTGGGCATCCCCTATGAGGATCTACTGCAGCAGGGCACCCTGGGCCTGGCGAAGGCGGTGGAACGCTTCGATCCCACCCGCGGCTACGCCCTCAGCACCGTGGCGATGTGGTGGATCAAGCAGGAGGTGGGGCGGCTGTGCGACAGCGGCGGGCTGATCCGCCTGCCCACCTACGTCGCCCAGCTGGCGCAACGGGCCAGGTATCTGCCCGCCGGGCTCACCGACGCCGAGATCATGGCGGAGCTGGGCGTTTCCGAGACGGTCTACCGGGCGATGCGCAGCGGAACGCTGGTGACACCCCGCAGCCTTTCCACCCCGCTGCTGGGTGCGGATGACGGCGACACCACCCTGGCCGATGTGATCGCCGCACCGGAGGCCGACCACCTGCTGCAGGCCGATCTCGAGGCCGCGATCGAAACGCTGCGCGAGGCGAATCCGGACGCCCTGGCGCTGCTGGAACTGGAGATCGAAGGGGCCAATCGCCGCGACCTGGGCCAGCTGGTCGGTCACCAGGGCCTGGCCCTGCAGGAGCACCTGGGCCGCACGAGGTCGCAGCTGCGGGCGGCGGCGCCGGAACTGGCGGGGCTGCTGGCGGCATGACCCGGTGGCCATGGCCAGATCGCCGAGTACCTGTGCTCACCACAGGTACGCCAGGCCATGGAACGGCCCGGCCCCCTGCATCGCCCCAAAACCCTTGCGCTGCGGGGGATGATGAGAAAAGAACCGCCGCCCCGCCCTGATGGCCCCCACCTCCGCTGAACTGTTGGCTGCGCTGGATGCCGCAGAAGCCGACGGAACGCTGGCCAGCAGCAGCGCCGCTGCCGTGGCCGCCGCCGGCCCACCGCTGCCCCAGCCGGGCCTGCGACGCACCGGGGCGATCCTCCAGCGGTTCGCTGCTGCCCTGCCGGGCCATGCCCTGCCGCAAGACCCGGCGACCCTGCCACTGCACCTGCAAATGGCCCTGCGGGATGTGGACCCCCAGCTGTTCGCCGTCCTGCTGACGCCCGACCTCCCGGCCGACCTGGAGGCCCAGCTGCTCAACGGGACGTTCCCCGCCGAACTGCCCCCGCCGCCTTCCCCCGAGGAACAGCGCGCCGCCCTGGTGCAGGAGCTCACCGCGGGGGGCACCGTGAACCCGTTTCTGCCGGGCGGCAACCTGAGCGCCCAGATCCGCCTGGCACAGGTGGACCCCGTGGTGGCCGAGCAGCTGCGGCTCGCCGCCCAGCCTCTCCACCAGGCCGCGCAGCAGCAGGCCGCCGAGGCGCGCCAGGCCGCCACCATCGCCGCGATCGAAGAGCAGAACGCTCACAACCTGGCGGAGCAGCAGGCCCGCGCCCGCCAGCACTTCGGCCTGGAGGGCTGATGGCCACCTACGCCGCGAACCTGTCCCGCACCGCCGACCTGGTGATGGTGCTGCGGGAGAAGCGCCAGGCGGCTGCCGCCAGCCTGCAGGTGATCGTGCGCCAGCTGGAACGCGAGCCGCTGGTGCAGGGCACCGACCCCGAGATCAGCGCGCTGTGGGCGTCGTTGCTGCAGGCCCGTGACGCCCTGCTGGCACCGGTGCCCACCGATGGCGACCGCCGTGCCGAACGTGAACTCCAGCGGGTGCTGGGGCTGCAGCAGCTGGGGCGGCGGCGCGACCCCAGGGTGGAAGCGGGCGACCAGGTGGGGCCGCTGCCGGTGGTGCTCACGCCATGAACCCAGCGATCAGCCCGGCCCGGCTGCAGCGGCTGCTCGATCGGCTGCCCAGCAGGCCGCGGCCGCTGCCGGCACCACCACCGCCCACCATCCCGGCGCTGAGCGACCAGCAGGCGGAACGGTGCCGGCAGGAGGGCTGGCAGCTGCGGAGCGAGGCCAGCGCCGACGCCTGGCGGCCCCCGGCGCCCTGGTGAGCGGCACCGGCCGGCAGCCGTAGCCTGGGCCACGGGTGAAGGGCACAGCGAGGCCCCGGCGATGCGGCGCTGGGGCCTTTCTGCTGGACCGCCTACCGGAAGCCCTGGCCGCCTCGCCGCCGGCCCGCCCGCTGGGCGCCAGCCGCTTGCGCTGCCGCTGAGGGACGTCGCCAGCACGGCACGAATGCCGGCCATGGCTGTTCCGCTAGCAACGGGAGCGGGTGCGGCGCCAGCTGGAGCGCGAGCGGCGGGGAAGGTGAATCGACAGGAGCGGGAGCATTGCGGCCTGCCGCCAGAAATCAAAGGGCCTTAGACCCACTATCCCTAGTCAAGACCAAGAAAAGGTCCCCTAGACTTGCTAGGCGGCTCTACGATCGATTTACGACTCTTAAAATCAATGGATCTGATCGATCAGCTGCAGACTTTGGCGGCGCGAGCAGAGCAGGCGAGCTCTAGCTTGACCAATGAGGAGGCCACAAAAATGGCGCTCATCGCCCCATTCATCCAGGCGCTGGGGTATGACATCTTCAATCCGAATGAGGTGAAGCCTGAATTCTCAGCCGATCTTCCAGGGATCAAGCAAGGTGAACGCGTTGACTACGCCGTACTGGAAAACGGCCAACCAAAAATCTTAATTGAAGCCAAGCCATACAACTCCGATTTGAAATCCGCCGAGAAAGGCCAGCTCTCGCGTTACTTTCAAGCGACAAAAGCTCGCATTGGAATCCTATCCAACGGTAGGCGCTTCTACTTCTTCTCCGACCTGGACAATGCAAACTTGATGGATGAGAGGCCCTTCGCGGAAATTGATCTTTTTGATCTACGATCCGCCCCCCTGGAGCAGATAAAACAACTTTCCAAGACGATGTTTGACTTGGAAACGCTGCTTTCTACCGCAGAACGACTCAAGTATCTTCGTGGTGTGAAGGAGGAGATTAAGTCTGAATTGACTGAGCCCAGCGATTGGCTCGTTCGGGAGATGGCTCGTCGAGTGCATACCGCTGAGCGAGTATCTGGACAGCTTGTCGAGAAGTTCGCGCCCATCGTTGCCGACGCGATCAAGGCTTACATCAATGACCGGATCAATGAGCGGCTTAGCTCGGCTTTAGAAGCTGAGAAGGCGGCGGAGCCTGCCGATCAGCAGCCGCCCCCTGCCGAGGACCTTTCCGATGGTGTTGTGTTCACCGACGAGGAGCGCGAAGGCTTGTACGTCATTCGCGCCATCTGCGCAAGTGAGATTGATCCTATGCGTTTGTGCGAGAAGGATACGAAGACCTACTGCAATGTTCTGATTGATGGAAATAACTGGAAATCAATAGTCAGGATGTACTTCAACGGTTCAACCAAGAAGCTAGAAATCTTTGATGGGGCTGAACCGAAAATGGTTGGCCTGGAGAGGGTTGGCGACATCTACCAGCACGCTGAAAGGATCAAGGCCGCATTGCAAGCAAAACTGAAGTGATGCTGTGCACGCCTTGCTTCTAGCCAAGGAATCCCCTTCTCCTGTGGCACCAGAGCCGCTGCAGCCCTCGGAAGAGCAGGCGGTGAACCTGCCAGCTGCTTCGCTGAAGTGATGCCGGAATCTGATCCTCGCCGTACCCGTTTGGTGGAGCTCCGCAAGCAACTGGTCCAACTGGGCGAGAAGGGCAGGGCCGCACCAATCGGCTCGCCCGACCGCGACAGACTGATTGATCGATACGGCGAGGTTCTGGCCGTGGTGCTTGCGCTGGCCGAGGAGTTGGAGGGCTGAGCCGTCAGGGCAAGGCCCACCAGCCAGAGAGCCCCGGCGCCGGCTGCGGGGCGCCCCTGGCCCGCTCGATCGCAAGTTCCACGGCGCTCTGGTGCGCTGGGGCCACGGCGCGCAGGGGCGTCCGGCGGAAGCCTTCGGCACCGCCCGGCATCACCTCGCGCAGCAGCACCACGGGTCGGCCGGGGGCTTCATCACGCCACGCGATCGCCACGCTCGAGACTGGCGGGGTGACTGTGGCTCTGGTGCCTGGCATCCGGTGGGGCGCCGGCAGCGTCTGGCCGATTCCTGGGTAGGAGGCGCTCTGGGTGGTGCTCACGGATCGGCAGCAGCGGCGCTCCCAGTCTGCGGCGGGCGCAGGGGCCGATCAGCCGGCCAGCGCCTGCAGAAGGGCCGCCCGGGTGGCGCTGGCGATGCGGCGGCCGCCGGGGCGGGCGGAGGCCCCCAGCTGGGCGCGGGCCAGGGTGCGCAGCTGCAGAACGGTGAGCGTGGCCAGCGGCGGGGCAGCGACGCTGCAGGGAGCCAGGGCGGCGGCCTGCGCCTGCACCACCACCCGGGCGGGTGAGTCGGGCTGTGGGGGCGCCTGAGTCGGGGCAGGGTCGGAGGCCGTGGTGGGCTCGATACCGCCCAGCAGCAGCGCCAGGGCCAGGGTGAACAGCAGGGCCTTCAGCAGGAAGCGGGCGGCGACGGTGCAGACGGCCGCAGCCGTCGCCAGGTGGCGGGTGGTCATGGTGTCGGAAGGCTGTGGGATGCGACCGGGAGGCTTCATGCCTGCAACCGGGTGCACCCCTGAAACGTACATCCACCGCCGACCCGTGCGAAAGCCACCGGCTGGATCAGCCGTAGCAGTTGCTGATGAAGATGATGGCGATGGTGCTTCCCATGACGGTGAAGCTCTTGTCGATGAAGTTGTCGTTGCTCGGCCTAAGCCACGACGCACGAAAACCTCGCCGAGGGAAACCCTGGCGAGGCCCGTATTGTGGTGATGGCGGCGTTCCCGCGCCCCAACACCTGACCGAATCCACTTGCTCTGGCTCCGATGAATTCATGGTACACCTGCCCCCAGGATGGGTGCAATCCTCCGGTTGAAAGCACTCCCGCTGCTGACCGGGCGCCGATTCCTCGGCAGATCAAGCGGCCCCGCAGCAAGCCGAAGCTCAAGGGCGGAGCCCTCACCAGGGCGGAGCGCACCAGGAAGCTCCGCAAGCGCCCCGGCTACGGCGGCATCCAGCTGGTTCCGGGTGGCATCGTCATCACGTGCCGCGCCTCGGACGGCTACGTGAACCTGGCTGAAATCCTCGCCGCCGAAGCCGACGCCCGCGGCGGGAAGCCGAAGCGGCTGAACGACTGGATGCGTCTCAAGACCACGCCCGGCTACCTGGAGGCGGTCGGGTTAGCTGCGGGAATCCCCGCAGATAGCCTCCTTGATCGAGGGGATGGGCAAGACCCGTGGGCTCACCATGAGGTCGCCTGCGAAATCGCCGCCTGGCTGTCCCCGGAGTTGCGGCTGGCGATCAACCGGCTGTGGTTGGAGACAGTGAACGGCCGGCGTCGGCGCCCTGCTGCCGATCCTGCGCTGCTGGCTGCCCGACGTGGTTCCCAGCGGCCGCTAACGGACGTGCTGGCCGCAGCGGGGATGGACCGGGCGGGAATCGTGCGGTTCCAGCGGCAGCTGGCCTATGAGGTGACCGGCAAGACGCCCAAGGCCTGGCGTGAGGAACTGGGGCCGAACTGGCTGGATCAGCAGCCCCCGGCCACCCAGGCGGCGCTGGCGATCTCCCGGCGAGCAGCAGCGGCGGCCTGCGCGGGGGTGGTGCTGGACCCAGTGGAAGGCGGCTTCCACCGGCACTACAACCGGGCGCTCAAGGCGGCGGTGGCGCCGGTGAAGCTGATCGCCCCTGTGCTGGCGCAGCTGCCACCGGCGGCCCTGCTGGCGATCCAGGGTGAGGAGGTGCCGCCCGGCTGAGTCCCGGCCGGCTCAGCGGGGCGCCCCCGGCCCGTGGTGGAGCAGGTGGGCCTCGATCAGCAGCGCAACCAGCTGCGACGGGCTGATGCCATCGGTGGCGGCCAGGGCATGGATCGCCGCGTGGCCATCGTCGGGGAGCTTCACCCGCAGGATGCGGTCCGTGCCGCTCACCTCCCAGCCGCGGCCGGTGGTGCCAGGGTCCAGGCCGCCAGCCAGGCGCTCCAGGCCATCGGCAGAACGGCAGATCGTCCACAGGGTCGTTCGGCTGCTGGAGAAGGCCGCCAGGCGGCTGGCCTGCTCGATCGCCAGCGGCGCCAGGGCCAGCAGCCGCTCCATTCGCAGCCGGGCGGTGCCGGGCCACTGGGCGCCGTAGACGATGGCCCACAGCCTGCGCTCATCGGCCGGCTTCGGTTCGTAGGTGCGCCAGTTGTCCGCCTTGAACTCGCCGTAGCTGCGGGCCAGGCGGTCGAGGAAGGCGCCGTCGCTGGTTCTGGTCACGGCTGCAGCACTTCCTCGCGGGGCCGCCACCAGTGGCGCCCGGTTGGCTCTGCAGCGATGGCGGCCCGCTGCCAGGCTTCGGCGGTGGCCAGGCGATCGGTGCGACCCACCACCCGGGGCTCAGGGTCGCCGGGGCCTTGGCTGAACAGATCGAAAATCGTGGTGATGCGCACTCACAGCGGGTGCAGGTGCTGAACGTTCAGTCCTGGGTTCCGCCGCTCGCAAGAGGTTCCCAGAAGCCTTCGTCGCAGCTGGCGCACCACCAGGCCGGCTGACCTGGCCCCACCAGACAGCCACCGAGCTTCACCTTTTCGATGAGGGCCAGGGCCGCTGTTTCGGGGCCTGGGAAGCCGCGCACGATCGGGATGCCGTGGTTCCCGCAGCGGGGGCAGGGTGGCCCTGGGGGCGGGGCGTCGGTGGTGGTGGTCATGGGTGGGCCTCAGAACTGGGTGGCGCCAGGTGCGGTGGAGTCCTCGATGCCAGTGGTCTGCTCCCGCAGGGTTTCGGCCTGGGTGCAGTAGGGCTCCAGGCGCCCGGTGAAGCCGGCATCACGGCGGGCCATGTTCTCGTCGCAACGGTCCTTCAGCTGGTGCCATTCGACCTTCACGGCGGAGAGGCTGCGGCCCTCGGCCTCGGCACCGAGGATTTCGGCCTGACGGCAGGCGGGCATCAGCGCAGCCTCGCCGCCCCCCAGGCTGGCCCGGTCTTTCTCACAGGCGGTGCGGGCCGCCTGCAGGCGCTGGGCCTGGGCGGCAACCTGGGCGGCGGCCTGGGCTTTGTCGTTGGCCTCCAGCTGGGCGGGGGTGGGGGGGGCAGGGGCCGAGGCGGGAGGTTGTGCCGGCGGGGTCGCCGCCCTGAAAGCCCTGCCAGCGACATAGAGGCCCAGGCCCACGGCAGCAGCTGCGGCGACCGGCAAGACGGGGGGAAGGCGGTGGTTCATGGCGTGGTGGTGGTGGGGGCAGGGTGGCGCCGGATGCGGTGGGCCGCCACGGAAAGCGGCGACGGCGGCGGCGCAGGGATGCGAAACGGGCGTCGGGCGGGCATGGCGGGGCGGACGCTGGTGCGGGGTGCCGTTGGAGCAGTGGCACACCGCCACCTACTTCGGTGGTGCGTGCGGTGCTGATGGGGGCCATCGCCCTGGTGCTGCTGGAGAGCGGCCGCCGCGGCAGGCCCCTGGGGATCCTGGGCCTCAGCCTGGCGGGGATGCTGCTGCTGCGGCCGGCCTGGCTGCACGACGTGGGCTTCCAGCTGAGTGCCGCCGCCACCGCCGGCCTGGTGCTGACGGCGCGGCCCCTGGAGCAGGCCCTGGCCCGGCGGCTGCCCGGTGGCCCCCCCGGGGCGGCGGGCTGGTGGCGGAGCTGGCTGGCCCCGGCCCTGGCGGTGCCGGTGGCGGCCAGCCTCTGGACCCTGCCCCTGCAACTGCTCCACTTCGGCGTGGTGCCCCTCTACGCCGTGCCGGCCAACCTGCTGGCCGGCCCCCTGCTCACACCGCTCACCCTCGGGGCGATGGCCCTGGCGGCCGTGGCCGTGCTGCTGCCGCCCCTGCTGGGGCCGCTGCTGGTGCCCCTGGGCTGGCTGGCCCAGCTGCTGCTGCAGCTTGCCCACGGGGTCGCCGGCCTGCCCATGGCCCAGTGGCAGAGCGGCCGGCCCCTGCCCCTGCTGGTGCTCCTGTTCAGCGTGGCCCTGCTGGCCCTGGTGCTGCCGGGGACGGGCCGGCGCCTTCGAGGCCTGGCGGCGGGCCTGGGCGTCGGGGTGCTGGCGGCCCATCTGGTGCTGCTGGGCGGCGACCAGCTGCTGCTGGTCCACCAGGGGGAGGGTGGTCCCCCCCGCGACCTGCTGCTGGCCCGGCACCAGGGCCGCGCCGCCCTGGTCAGCACCCGCGCCGACGGCTTCAGCTGCCGCCAGGCCGGCCAGCTGGCCCAGGCCCTCGGGGTGGTCCGCTTCGACTGGACCCTGCTGCTGGATCCGGTGGCCGGAGCCGATCCGGCCTGCTGGAGCCGCCAGGCCGGACGGGTGCTGGACTACGGCGGCGGGGCCGCCCCGTTGGCCGCGGGCCAGCGGCTGGCGAGCCGGGGGCTGGCGGTGGAGGCCCTGGCCATGGACAGCCACGCCCTGCGCCTGCAGCTGGGCCGCCACCGCTGGCTGCTGCTGCCCGACCGCCAGGCGCTCGCCACCTGGCGGCTGGACCGTCCGGCCGGCGGCGAGGGGGTGTGGCTGGGGGTCCGGCCCCGGCCTGCCGAGCAGCGGGCCCTGCTGGAGCGCGGGCCGCCGCAGGTGTGGCTCAGTGGTGCCGTGCCGGCCGGCGCCCCCCTGCCGCGGGGCTGGCGGGCCAGTGGGGCCAGCGGAGCGCTGACCGCTCCGTAAAGTGTGCCGATCCCCGACGCCATGGCGCCAGGGGTGTGGAGAGGTGGCTGAGTGGTCGAAAGCGAACGACTCGAAATCGTTTGAAGGGCAACCTTCCGTGGGTTCGAATCCCACCCTCTCCGTTTCTGCAGGCCTGGCCTCCGCGCCGTCAGGCCTGGCCTGCGCGCGTCAGGAATGGAACAGCAGCACCAGGCCGGATTTCACCTGGTGAAACTCCCTCTCCTCCCGGCTGAGGTCGAGTCCCACCTGCAGGCCCTCCTTGAGCGCCACATCGAAGGGCGGCGCCGGCGGTGGCTTGCCGTCACACCAGAGCGCCGCGATTCCCACGGAGGTGGCATGCCAGCGGAAGCAGGGGGTTGTCCCGATGGAAGGCTCCTGCAGGGCGTCTTCGAGAAGCTCGCGGATCGCCATCGTGTCCCGGCTCTCGCCATCCCAGTCGTCGCCTTAGCTTCGGCAGAGACCCCGGCCAGGGCAATCGGCTGAGAGTTTTCGTGATACTGGCGCCTACGGTGCCTGCCATGGAGGCCTTCCCCAGCCCAGTCGCCCTGGTGCACGAGTGGTTCACCCCCCGGTCGGTGGGTGGCGCCGAGCAGGTGGTGGAGGAGCTCGACCGGCTCCTGGCCGGCCGGGGAACCCCCCCGGCCCTGTTCGCCCTGGTGGACGGCGAGAGTTCCCGGCCCGGCAGCTGGCTGAGCGGCCGCCGGGTCCGCACCAGCTTCATCCAGCGGCTCCCCTGGGGGGTGAGCCACGTGCAGCAGTACCTGCCGCTGCTGCCCCTGGCGATCGAGCAGCTCGACCTCTCCGGCCATCCCCTGGTGATCAGCAGCAGCCACCTGGTGGCCAAGGGGGTGATCACCGGTCCGGACCAGTTGCACGTCAGCTACGTGCACACCCCGGCCCGCTACGCCTGGGACCAGATGCACACCTATCTGGCCCGCTCCACCCTGGCCCGCGGGCCACTGGGCCCCGTGGTGCGGCTGCAGCTGCACCAGCTGCGCCAGTGGGACGTGGTCAGCAGCGCCCGGGTGGATGCCCTGGTGGCCAACTCCCGTTTCACCGCCCGCCGTATCCGCTGTTTCTGGCGTCGTCGCGCCCACGTGCTGCCGCCCCCCGTGGCGGTGGAGCGCTTCCGCTGGGATCAACCCCGGGACGACGTCTACGTCAGCCTCTGCCGGCTGGTGCCCAACAAGCGTGTGGATGTGGTGGTTGAGGCCTTCAACCGCACCGGTCTGCCCCTGGTGGTGCTGGGCGACGGTCCCGAGCGGCGGCGGCTGGAGGCGATGGCGGGCCCGGCCATCCGTTTCCTCGGCCGCCTGCCGGACCGGGAGACCGCCGCCTGGCTGGAGCGGGCGCGAGCCTACGTGTACGCCGGCCTGGAGGATTTCGGCATCGCGCCGGTGGAGGCGATGGCCGCCGGCGCCCCGGTGATCGCCTTCGGACAGGGTGGGGTGCTCGACAGCGTGCGCTGCCTCAGGGACGGCGAAGCGGCCCCCACCGGTCTGCTGTTCCCGGAGCAGAACGCCGCCAGCCTTGCGGCGGCCCTGGAGCACTTCGAGGCGGGCCGGCTGTGGCGGTCCCTGCCGGCGGAGGGGCAGCGGCTTCGGGCGGAGAGCTTTGCCCCCCCGGTCTTCCGGCGCCGCATGGAAACGTTGCTCGACCAGCTCTGGCAGCAGCACCGTCGCCGCCTCCGCCGTCCTGTGCCTCTGATCTGAGTGGCCCTGCGGGATGGAGTTCCGTACGGGCTGATCCTTAACTTCATCTAACGAACCCGTCCCCCATGCTCTCTTCCATCGGGACCCCCTACGCCTCTCACCAGCTTGTGACGGCTCCGGCGCAGGTGCTCACCGCGGAAGAGCTGATCGCCTTTCAGTCCAAGCGCGACCGCGTCGTCAAGCGCGCCGGTGACATCCTTTTTTCGCTCACCGTGCTCACCCTCGGGTCGCCCGTGCTGCTGACCCTGGCCCTGCTGGTGAAGGTCACCTCCCGCGGTCCCGTGTTCTACGTGCAGCAGCGGGTGGGCCGCGATTACCGCAGTTTCGGTTGCATCAAGTTCCGCACCATGCGCCGGGATGCCGATCGGCTTCTTTCCAAGCTGCTCGCCGAATCCCCGGATCTGGATGAGGAGTTCCGCAACGATTTCAAGCTCAAGAACGACCCCCGCATCACCCGCCTGGGCAAGTTCCTGCGCCGCTCCAGCCTCGATGAACTGCCCCAGTTCCTCAACGTGCTCCGCGGTGAGATGAGCGTGGTGGGCCCCCGTCCGATCGTGAAGAGCGAGCTGGAGCGCTACGGCAACCGCATGGACGAGGTGCTGGCGGTGCGGCCCGGCCTGACCGGCCTGTGGCAGGTGTCCGGCCGCAACAACCTCAGCTACCCCGAGCGGGTCCGGCTGGATGTCCGCTACGCCCGCCGCCGCACCCTGCTGATGGATCTGCGCATCATCCTGCGCACGATCGGCGTGATGCTCGACCCCCGCGACCGCGGCGCCTACTGAGGCCTCCGCCTGGTCTCAGCCGGGCGCCCATCCGGCACCGACCAGGGCCAGGGCCGGCAGGGCCACCAGCAGCCACAGCAGTTCCAGCCGATCACCCAGGGCCAGGATCCGCTCCACTCCGGCCCGATCGGGTGGGCGGCCCGCAGCGGCCAGGGTGGGCTTGATGCGCACCCCATCGGCGTAGGTGTTGGCCCCCCCCAGTCGCACGCCGGCGGCGTGGGCGAAGGCCGCCTCCGAGACACCGGCATTGGGGGAGGGGTCGGGGGCCCCATCCCGCAGAGCCGCCCGCAGCCAGGGAACCGTCTGCCCGGGCCGGCCCGCCGCCAGGGGCAGGCTCAGGGCCACCAGCCGGGTGGGGAGCCAGGTGAGCAGGTCGTCGAGGCGGGCACCGGCGGTGCCCAGCCAGCGCAGGCGCCCGTGGCGGTAGCCCAGCATCGAGTCCAGGGTGCTGGCGGCCTTGAAGCCCCAGGCCAGGGCGAGGGGGCCCGGCAGGTGGACGGAAGGCAGGGCCGGCCCCAGCTGCAGCAGGGCCGCCCCGGCCAGCATCCAGAACAGCGGGGCGAACAGCCCGTCGACGGCGTTTTCGGCGGCGGTCTCGGCGGCGGCCCGCAGGATCTCCGCTTCCGACAGGTGGCTCACCTGGCGGCCCACGATCCGGGCGAGGCGGGCCCGGGCCAGGGGCAGGTCGGGCAGCGCCACCAGCACGGCCCGCACGGCCCGCCCCAGGCTGCCGCCCGCCAGGGCGCTGGCCAGGCCCAGCACCAGCAGGGGCAGCCCCACCGGGGGGAAACTCCGGGCAAGGGCCTCGAGGCCCCAGCCCGCCAGGCCGCTGGCGCCGACCACCAGCAGGGTGAGCAGCAGCCCGCCCAGCCGCAAGCGCCGGGGGGCGTCGCCGGCCCAGGCCTCCACGGCCCGGCGCAGGCCGGTGATGGCCCAGCCCATCGCCTGGACGGGGTGCGGCGACCAGAGGGGGTCCCCCAGCAGCCGGTCGAGCCCGCAGGCGAGCAGCACAAGCAGGGCCGGCAGGGCCGGGTTCAATGCCGGCGACGCTGAAGCAGGGGCAGCAGCACACCCGCCCCCAGGAAGGCCGCCAGCTGAATCGGCAGGCTGCCGCCCAGGCCGATCAACTGGGCGACCAGCCCCATCCCCAGACTGCCGGCCAGGCCCCCCAGGGCCGAGGAGCGCTCCAGGAGGCTCCAGTTCTGCTGCAGGTCGCCGGCCGGATCGACGCCGTGGGCCAGGCGCGCATCCGCCACGGCGGCCAGCAGGCCGAAGGGCACGAACAGCAGCACGGACCCCCAGCCGCCCACGAACTGGGTCGCCACCAGCACGGCGGCCATCAGCAGGTAGGGCAGGCGCGGTGGCAGCCGCAGGCCCCAGGCTTCGGCGCCGGTCCGGCCCAGGCCGTAGGCCGTCAGCAGCAGGCCGAAATCGAAGCAGCTGCCCGCCGCCTGCTCGCGCACCCACAGGGGCAGCAGGGCGAACAGGCCGCCGAGCAGCAGTCCCTGCAGCACCCCGCCCGGTTCCAGGCGCCAGGGGGCCGGCTCCTCTGCTGCGGTGGTCGCTGCTGCGGTCGCCGCCGTCAACGCTGCTGCCGCATCACTCTCGCGGTGCTCCTCCCGGTGGCCGCCGGCCCGCAGGGCCCCGACCAGCGGCGCCAGGGGCAGCAGCAGCACCAGGGCGCTGCCGAACTGGAGCAGGGCCTTGCCGATGGGGAACAGCAGGGCCGTGAGCAGGTTGCCCGCCAGGCGGCCCGCTTCGGCGCCGGCCCGCAGCTCGCCGATCGGCACCCCCCAGCGGCCATGGAGCTGGCGCTGCAGCGGGTCCTGGGCCAGACGCAGACCCACCGCCAGCAGGGCGATGCCCAGCAGGGGGGCGATCACGGAGCGGCCCAGCAGGCCTGCCGCCACCGCCAGCAGCAGCAGCAGGCTGAGCACCTGGAGCAGGGAGCCGAGCCGGATCCGCTGGGGCAGGGGCAGCAGCAGGGGCAGGGTGGCCAGGGCCGGCAGCACCCCGTTGACCAGCGGGGACGGGGTGAGGCCGCTGAGCAGCCAGGCGGTGGCGCCGATGGCGAGGGTGCCGCTGGCCTGGCTGCTGCTCCAGGCGATCGTCAGCAGGCGCCGCTGCATGGGCTGGGGATCAGGCGGCCTTGAGCCAGCTGAACATGGAGCGCAGACCCTTGCCCACCTGCTCGATGGGATGGGCGGCATCGCGCTCGCGGGCCTTGGCCATCTCGGGCTTGCCCGCCTCGCACTCGGCCACGAAGTTGCGGGCGAAGGTGCCGTCCTGGATGTCGGCCAGGATGCGCCGCATCTCCGCCTTGGTGTCGGCGGTGATCAGCCGGGGCCCGCTGACGTAGTCGCCGTACTCGGCGGTGTTGGAGATCGAGTCGCGCATGGCGGTGAGGCCGCCCTTGACCATCAGGTCGACGATCAGCTTCACCTCGTGCAGGCACTCGAAGTAGGCCAGCTCGGGCTGGTAGCCCGCTTCCACCAGGGTCTCGAAACCGGCCTTCACCAGTTCACTCAGACCGCCGCAGAGGACGGCCTGCTCTCCGAAGAGGTCGGTTTCGGTCTCCTCCTTGAAGTTGGTTTCGAGGATGCCGGCGCGGGTGCCGCCGATGCCCTTGGCGTAGGCCATGGCCAGCTCGCGGGCATGGCCGGAGGCGTCCTGCTGGATGGCGAACAGGGCGGGCACGCCCTGGCCGTTCTGATACTCCCAGCGCACGGTGTGGCCGGGGCCCTTGGGCGCGATCATCACCACGTCCACATCGGCGGGGGGCTGGATCAGCCCGAAGCGGATGTTGAAGCCGTGGGCGAAGCTCAGCACCTTGCCGGCGCTGAGGTGGGGCGCGATCTCGGTGGCGTAGACGGCCTTCTGGGCCTCATCCGGCAGCAGCACCATGATCCAGTCGGCCTTGGCGCAGGCGTCGGCCACGCTCAGCACCTCGAGGCCGTCGGCGCGGGCCTTGGCGGCCGAGCGGCTGCCGTCGTACAGGCCCACCACCACGTTGACACCGCTGTCCTTGAGGTTCAGGGCGTGGGCATGGCCCTGGGAGCCGTAGCCGATGATGGCCACCGTCTTGCCGTTCAGCAGGCTGAGGTCGGCGTCGGAGTCGTAGAAGAGCTGGGCCATTCCGGGCGGCGGGCAGGGCAAACGCAGACTTTAGGTGTGCGTCCGCACCGGCCTCAGCCGCCGGAGGCCTCCGAGGGGTGGGCGATCACCCGGTCGATCAGGCCGTACTCCTTGGCTTCGGCGGCGCTGAGGAAGTAGTCGCGGTCGGTGTCCTTGGTGACCTTCTCCAGGGACTGGCCGCACATCCCGGCGAGGGACTGGTTGAGCATGTCCTTGATGCGCAGGATCTCCCGGGCCTCGATCTCGATGTCGCTGGCCTGGCGCTGGCTGGTGCCGCCCAGGGGCTGGTGGATCATGATCCGGCTGTGGGGCAGGGCCAGCCGCTTGCCCTTGGTGCCGGCCGCCAGCAGGAAGGCGCCCATGGAGGCCGCCAGTCCGACGCAGATCGTCACCACGTCGGATTTGACGTACTGCATGGTGTCGTAGATCGCCAGGCCGGCGGTCACCGACCCGCCCGGCGAGTTGATGTACAGGTAGATCGGCTTGGAGCTGTCATCGGAGTCGAGGTACAGCATCTGGGCCACCAGGCTGTTGGCGATCCCGTCGGTGACCTCCTGGCCCAGGAACAGGATGCGCTCCACCCCGAGGCGGGTGTAGATGTCGACCCAGCGCTCGTACTGGCTGCCGGGGAGGCGGTAGGGAACGCTGGGGGTGCCGATGGGCATGGCTGGAAGGCTCCCGTTCGGAGCCGGAGAGAGGAGGAGGTGGACAGGGACGGCCTGGGGCCGGGTGTTGGCGAGGGTCGGTGAGGGCCATCCGGGGGGATCAGCCCAGCTGGTGCGTCACGCCACCGGGGCGGCCGTCGGCAGGTCTTTGCGGCTGGTGAGCACCCGGTCGATCAGGCCGTAGGCCATGGCCTCTTCCGCCGTGAGGTAGGTCATCCGGTCGGAGTCGCGGGACAGGTCCTCGACGCTCTTGCCGGTGTTCTCGGAGAGGATCTCCAGCATGCTGTGCTTGTTGTGCAGCACTTCCTTCGCCCGGATC
This sequence comes from Synechococcus sp. CCAP 1479/9, assembly GCF_019038535.1. Lineage (NCBI taxonomy): Bacteria > Bacillati > Cyanobacteriota > Cyanophyceae > Synechococcales > Synechococcaceae > Synechococcus > Synechococcus sp. CCAP 1479/9. Next base: position 87,931 of record NZ_JAFKRK010000005.1, read on the forward strand.
TGGATGTCGCTGGCCTGGCCTCGGGCGCCGGAGCGGGGCTGGTGCAGCACGATCGAGGCGTGGGGCAGGGCGGCCCGCTGGCCCTTGGTGCCGGCCGAGAGGATCATGGCGGCGGTGCCCATGGCCTGGCCGATACAGATGGTGTGCACCGGCGGCTTGACGTAGCGGAGGGTGTCGCAGATGGCGAAGGCTTCGGTCTCGAAGCCGATCGCGTCGCCCGAGTACCAGCTGGTGCCGGTGGAGTTGATGTAGAAGAAGATCGGCTTCTCCGGGTTGTCGAACTCCAGGTAGAGCAGCTGGGCGATGATCAGCTCGGTGACGTCGATGCCCATCTGACGCTTGGCGTCGTCGTCGGAGAAGAGGGGCAGCCCCAGATAGACGATCCGCTCCTTGAGCAGCAGGGACGGCAGATCCGGCGGCGGTGTGCGCATCACCGCGGAATCGCCGTAATAGGGGGCCGACACCGTCATCCGCGCTCACAAGCAGTCGTGAGGCAGGAGCCTAGCCGGGGCCAGGAGGCTGGTGCTCCTGCAGGGCGACGGGTTTTCCGCCCTGCTTGTCGAGGCCCCGGCCGTTGCCCCGCTCGCCGGGCCGCTCACCGCTGCGGTCGCAGCGGGCGAAGACCATGCGGCCGGTGGGCGTCTGGAGGGCGCCGGTGACGGTGACGGGCAGCCGCTCGCCGATGCGGCGCCGGGCATCCTCGACCACCACCATGGTGCCGTCCTCCAGGTAGCCGACGCCCTGGTCGGCCTCCTTGCCTTCGCGCACGATCTTGAGCTGCAGGCCATCCCCCGGTTGCACCTCGGGCCGCAGGGCGATGACCAGTTCGCTGAGGTTCAGCACCTTCAGCTCCTGCACCTGGGCCACCTGGGCCAGGTTGAAGTCGGCGGTGAGCAGGGTGCCACCGGTGTCGGCGGTGAGCTTGAGCAGTTTTTCGTCGGCGCCGTTGCCGTTGTAGCGGGTGCTGTTGACCACCAGCCGGCGGCCGTAGTTCTCCCGCAGTTCGGTGAGCAGCTTCAGGCCCCGCCGTCCCTTGGCGCGCTTCTCGCCGTTGGAGGAGTCGGCCAGGGCCTGGAGTTCGTCGATCACGGCCTGGGCGACGATCACCTGGCCCTCCAGCAGCCCGGAGGCCAGCAGACCGCGGATGCGTCCGTCGATGATCACGCTGGTGTCGAGGATCTTGGCGGTCGCGGGCAGCAGCACGCCATCGGCCACCAGCAGGGCCTCGGTGCTGGCCGGGTTGAACAGGCGCAGCAGGGTGCGTCCGTGCACCTCCGCCAGGTTGTAGCCCAGCACCCCGAAGAAGACGTTGCTGAGCACCGCCGCCAGCGGCTTCACCAGCACCACTTCCCAGGGCAGGGGCAGCAGCAGGATCGGCGCCAGCAGCAGGTTCGCCACCAGCAGGCCCAGGATCAGGCCCACCGCCCGGCTGATCAGCAGGTCGGTGGGCATGCTGCGCACCTGGGCCATCAGGCGCCGCCGCAGCTGCTGGAAGAAGATGCCGGCGATCAGCCCGAAGAAGGCGCCAAAGCCCCCCATCACGGTGCGCAGACCCTCCTGGTTGGTCACCTGCAGCAGCAGCTGTTCCGGCAGCAGGTCAACCCCGAGCCAGCCGGTGGCTGCCCCTGAGATCAGGAACAGCAGCAAGATGAGGGTGTCCACCATGCTTCGAAGTCCCGACGCCTCGGCCGCCCGGCAGGTCTTGAAAGCAGCTTGGCCGATCTTCCGCCGTTTGGGTCCCAGGGATTACCGCCCGTGATGGATCCCCGATCCGCCTACGTCCACATTCCCTTCTGCCACCGGCGCTGCTTCTACTGCGATTTCCCGGTGGTGCCCCTGGGGGATCGGGCCGATGGGGCCTCCTCCGGCTCCATCGCCGCCTACCTCCTGCTGCTGCACCGGGAGATCGCCAGCTCCCCGGCCGGCCCGCCCCTGGCGACCGTCTACCTCGGCGGCGGCACCCCCTCGATGCTGACCGGCGCCCAGGTGGCCGGCATCCTGGAGGCCCTCGAGCGTCGCTACGGACTGGCCCCGGGGGCGGAGCTGAGCCTGGAGCTGGATCCGGCCAGCATCGATGAGGCCCGCCTGGCGGACTACCTGGCCGCGGGCATCAACCGGGTCAGTCTGGGGGGCCAGAGCTTCGACGATCGGGTGCTGGCGGAGCTGGGCCGGCGCCACCGGGGGGAGGACCTGCGGGAGGCGGCCGCCTGGCTGCGCCGGGCCCGGCGCCGTGGGGAGCTGGCCAGCTGGAGCCTGGATCTGATCCAGGGGCTACCCCGCCAGGGCCTGGCCCACTGGGACGGCCAGCTGGCCGAGGCCATCGCCCTGGAGCCCCCCCACCTGTCGGTGTACGACCTCAGCATCGAGCCCGGCACCGTCTTCGAGCGGCGCCTGGCCCTGGGGGAGCTCGCCCTGCCGCCGGAGGATCTGGCCGCCGACCTGATGGACCTGACCTGGAGCCGGCTCACCGACGCCGGCTACGGCCACTACGAGGTGTCCAACTACGCCCTGCCCGGCCACGCGTCGCGCCACAACCGCGTCTACTGGAGCGGTGCCGGCTGGTGGGGGTTCGGCATGGGAGCCACCGGCGCCCCCCGCGGACGCCGGCGGGCCCACCCCCGCACCCGTGCCGGCTACGCGGAGATGCTGGCGGCAACCGTGGCGCTGGATGGCGAGGCCGAGGGCGTGGCGGAGGGGCCCGATGGGGCGGAAGGGGAGGGCATGCCCTTCGACGAGCGCCTGATGGTGGGCCTGCGCTGCCGGGAGGGGGTGAATCTGGAGCGCCTCGCCCGCCAGGAGCGCCTGGCCCCCGCGCTCCTCGACGGGCTGCGGCGGCGGCTCGGGGACTACGAGCGGCGCGGCCTGCTGCGCGTCGAGGGGCCCCGCTGGCGCCTGGCGGACCCGGAGGGGCTGGCCCTCAGCAATGGGGTGCTGCGGGAGATGCTGGCCTGGTGGCAGGAACTGGAACGGCCTTCGCCCCAGGCGCACCCGGCCCCTGCTCCCTGACCCAGCGGCCCAGAACCTCCACCGCCAGCGCCCGGCCCTGCATCAGGGGCGGGCTGAAGGGGGGCTGGCGGGTCGTGAGCCCCAGCAGGTCGGCCGTCACCCTCACCTGGCCGTCGCAGCCGTCACCGGCGCCGATGCCGATCACCGGAATCACCAGGGCGGCGCTCAGCTCCGCGGCCAGCTCCGCCGGCACATGCTCGAGCACCAGGGCGAAGCAGCCCGCCTCCTGCAGGGCGCCGGCCTTCCGCCGCAGCCGCTCCTGGCTGATCGGATCGCCGGCCTGGCGCCGGTAGCCCAGCTGATGCACCGACTGGGGGGTCAGCCCCAGGTGGCCCATCACCGGAATCCCGCTGCGCACCATCCGGTCGATCACGGTCAGGGTCTCGGGTTCGGCGCCCTCCAGCTTGACCGCCACGGCGGGGGTCTCCTTCAGCACCCGGCCCGCCGCCGCCACGGCCGCATCGGCGCCGCACTGGTAGCTGAGGAAGGGCAGGTCGCAGATCAGCAGGGGCGGGTCCTGCGGGGCCGCCGCCGCCAGGCCCCGGCCGGCGGCGCGGCAGTGGTGGAGCATCTCCTCCAGGGTCACCGGCAGGGTGGTGGCGTGGCCGAGCACCACCATCGCCAGGGAGTCGCCCACAAGTACCGCATCCACCCCGGCGCCGGCCACCACGGCGGCGGAGAGGGCGTCCCAGGCGGTGAGCACGGTGATCGGCAGGCCCGCCTGCTTGCGCCGTGTCAGATCAGCGGGTCGCAGGGGCACGGCACGAGGGGTCGCAGGGGGCATTGCTAGCATCGACCCGACTCGGACCCACGCGGCTCTGACGCCCAAATCTGGTCAGGACCGGAAGGGAGCAGCCACACGGGATGCTCAGGGCAGGCGTGGACTCCGGGTCACCCTCTTCCAATCACTCTGACGGGCCGCGATCACGGCCCGTAGCGACACCCCCCGGATGAAGCTCCGGATGAGGCCCCGGCTCAGTCGACCCGGTTCTGGCGGTTGATCAGGAACGGCGGGATCATGGCCCCCCGCTCCTCGGGTGTGTGGGTGAGGGTGTCGGCGAAGCTGGTGGCGGGGCGCTCCGGCCGGTAGTGGCCGCCGCTCTGGAAGCCGGTGGCGATCACGGTGACGTGGATCTCCCCCTCCAGGGATTCGTCCACCACCGCGCCCACGATGATGTTGGCGTCGGGATCGACCACGTCGTAGATCACTTCCGAGGCGGTGGTCATGTCCTCCAGGGTCATGTCCTTGCCGCCGCTGATGTTGATGACGCAGCCGTTGGCCCCGTCGATGCGGGCCGACTCCAGCAGCGGGCTGCTCATGGCGGCCTGGGCCGCCTCGATGGCCCGTGAGCGACCGGAGCCCACACCGATGCCCAGCAGGGCGGTGCCGGCGTCGGCCATCACCGAGCGGATGTCGGCGAAGTCGACGTTGACCAGCCCCGGCCTGGTGATGATGTCGGTGATGCCCTTGACGCCCATCCGCAGCACATCGTCGGCGGCGCGGAAGGCCTCCTGGAGCGGCGCGCCGGCGATGGCGTCCCGCAGGCGGTCGTTGGGAATGATGATCAGGGTGTCGACATGCTCGGCCAGGCGGGCAATGCCCTCCTCCGCCTGGCGCAGCCGCTTGCGGCCCTCGAAGCCGAAGGGTTTGGTGACGATGCCCACGGTGAGGGCGCCGCACTCCTTGGCCACCTCGGCCACGATCGGCGCCGCGCCGGTGCCGGTGCCGCCGCCCATGCCGGCGGCGATGAAGACGAGGTCGGCGCCTTCAAGGGACTGCTGCAGGTCGGCCCGGGATTCCTCCGCCGCCTTCTGGCCGATCACCGGGTTGCCGCCGGCCCCGAGGCCCCTGGTGAGCTTCTGGCCCAGCTGGATGCGCTGGCCCGCGGCCGACTGCAGCAGGGCCTGGGCGTCGGTGTTGAGCACCCGGTAGCCCACCCCGTTGAGGTCGGTGGCGATCATCCGGTTGACCGCGTTGCTGCCGCCTCCCCCCACGCCGATGACCTCGATCCGGGCCGACTGGCTCGGGACGATCCCGTTGCTGCTGGGCGAGATCTGGCTCATCGCGTGGGGCTCCTGCGGGGACGAAAGATCGACGTGGTATGGGCGGTCCTGATCGCGCGACATCGCGGGAGGGGGAGTGTGGCCGTTGATCTGCGGCTGCATTATGTCGGTGGCCAGCTCAGCTGAAGTTGCCGATAGATCACATTGGACCGAATCTCAGCAGGGCGCAACGGCCTGTGAGGATTGTCTGGCTGGTCACCGGGCCCCCGACAGGGCTCACCGCAGGCCTCATTGGGTGCCGGCGGGAGCGGGACGGGGCGCCGCGACGGCGGGCCCGGGGCGAGGCGGCGGCGAGGGGCTGGCTGGGGGACCGCTGCCCCCCCTGGTGCCCACGCTCAGCTCCGGCTGCTCCGGATCGGTCAGATCGATCAGCTGGGGCGGGGCCCCCTTCATGGTGGCCGGCAGGGTGCGGCTGAGGTGGGCGACCACCTCCAGCCGCCGGGACAGCCGGGCGTCCGGGGGGCCGAGGCGCACCCGGCCCAGCTGGGTGGTGCTGAGCCAGAGGCTGCCGTCCGGCTCGAAGCGGATCTCCCGCAGGCCGGGCCCCAGCACGTCCCGCTCCTTCAGCACCTGGGCCAGGGCCGACCGGTGGCGGCCGTTCCAGCCGACGACCAGCAGGGAGAGGTCCCCCTGGCTGCGGATGCCCATGTGCTGGCGGATGCTGATCCAGTTGCCGAGACCGTCGACGAAGCCCATCTCCGGGCCGCGGTCGGTGCGCCGCTCCGCCCGGGCCACCGCCTCCCGGTCCTTCAACTCCACCCGCAGCCGCGGCGGCAGCATCAGCCGGCTCACCTTCACCTGCTCCACCGGCAGGGCCCCCATCAGGTCGCTGGCCACCAGGCGGGGTTGCAGGGCCATCAGGGGCTGGGGGAAGCGCAGACCCGCCGCCGCGATCACCTGGTCGCGGCTGACCACGGCGCTGCCGAGCACCTCCACCTGGTTCGGTTCCCGCAGGGTCCAGCCCTGTCGCAGCAGCAGGTAGCCCAGGCCGACGGACATGCCGCTGAAGACCAGGATCCGCCACAGCTGGCGCAGCCGCTCGCTGCGGCGTTGACGGCGCAGTTCCTTGCGGCGCAGCACACCTGGCGGCAACGGCGCTCCAGGCGACGGCGGCGCTCCCTGCGACGAGGGGGCCTGCTTCACAGCTCGCAGCGGGAGCGGGCCATGAGTTCATCCATCCAGGTGCGGGCCCGGCGGGCATCGGCGAAGGGCAGCTCCGCCTGTTGCCCCCCCCCCACCAGCCGCAGCCGGCAGGCCCCCTCGCTCTCCTCGGTCAGGGGGGCCTCCCCGGAGCTGAGGGAGAGCAGCTCGACCATTTCCAGCTGCTTGATGGTGAAGTGTCCGACCGGCTGGAAGCTGCCGGCCACGAACTTGCTCCAGGTCAGCTCCCCGTTGACGAGCCGGGCGGCCCCGCAGCCGTCCAGCTTGGCCAGTTCGGCGCCGGTCGCCCAGTCGCGGAACTGCTGCTGGCGCCGCCGCTCGACCCAGCCGAGGGCCACCAGGAGCACGAAGGCCGCCAGCAGGGGCAGCCACAGCAGGCCATGGATCATGGCGCCGTTCCTTCCATGTTCATCCGAAGCTCCGATCCTCCCGCGCCCAGCACCAATTGGTGCACCAGGTCGGGGAGTGGACATCCACTGGCCTCCCACAGCATGGGGTACATGCTCTGGCTGGTGAAGCCCGGCAGGGTGTTGATCTCGTTCAGCCAGAGGCTGCCGGTGGCCTCGTCGTAGAAGAAGTCGACCCGGGCCAGCCCCCCGGCGTCCACCGCCCGGCAGGCGGCCAGCGCCATCGCCCGGGCCTGCTCGCTCACCGCCTCGCTCACGGCCGCGGGGATGACGGTGTGGCTGTGGCCTTCGCTGTACTTCGTCTCGTAGTCGTACCAGTCGGCGTCGAAGCGGATCTCCCCCAGCACCGAGGCGCTGAAGCCGTCGCCCGGGCCCCCGTGGCGCCGCAGCACGGCGCACTCGAGCTCCCGGGCCTTGACGCCCTGCTCCACCACCAGGCGCCGGTCAAGGCCCGCCGCCAGCTCCAGGCCCTTCAGCAGGCTCGCCCTGTCGCTGGCTTTGCTGATGCCCACCGAGGAGCCCATGTTAGCCGGCTTGACGAAGCAGGGATAGCCGAGCTGGCTCTCCAGCCGATCCAGCAGGGCCTCCGGAGCGCCGGCCAGCTCATGGGCGGCGACGCAGGCGTAGGGCACCTGGGGCAGGCCGGCGGCGGCGAAGGCGGCCTTCATGGCCTGCTTGTCCATGCCCAGCGCCGATCCCAGCACCCCGGAGCCCACGTAGGGCACCCCCATCAGGGTGAACAGTCCCTGGATCGTGCCGTCCTCCCCGTTGGGGCCATGGAGCACCGGGAACCACACCGCGATCTCCAGGGCGCCGTCGGGGAAGCCCCGGAAGCCCCCCGGCTCCGCCGGCCCCGGCAGATCGCCGGGTTCGGCCGGCACGCCCCGCTCGAGCACCGCCGTGGCCACGGCGTCGGGCCACCAGCGGCCGCCGCGATCGATGTAGAAACTGCTGACCCGGTAGCGCTCGGCATTGGCCCCGCTGCGCAGCCCCCGCAGCACGGTCTGGGCCGAGCGGATCGAGACGGCGTGTTCGCCGGAGGCTCCCCCGAACACCAGGCCGACGCGGGTGGGGGTAGGGGCCATCGGCGCAGGAAAGAGGGCCAAACGTATCAGCGAATGCCGCTCCGGCCCAGGGGCCGGCCGCTGAGGCTGAACGGCCGCACCGTCTCGATCTCCACGTCGACCAGGTCCCCGGGGGCGAAGGGGCGGCCATCGCCGGGGTCGGCGGCGAAGAAGGTGAGGCGGTTGGTGCGGGTGCGGCCCATCAGCTGACCCGGATCGCGGGGGTTGACCCCCTCGGCCAGCACCTGCTCCCGCCGCCCCAGGTAGCGGGCGCTGCGCTCCGCGGCCACCCTCTCCACCAGGACGTTGAGCTCCTGGAGCCGTTCCACCTTCACGGCCTCCGGCAGCTGGTCGGGCCAGTCGGCCGCCGGGGTGCCGGGCCGCGGCGAGTAGGCGGCGGTGTTGACCTGGTCGAAGCCGATCGATTCGATCAGCGCCAGGGTGCGGCGGAACTGGGCGTCGGTTTCGCCGGGGAAGGCCACGATCACGTCGGCGCTGATGGCCGCATCGGGGAGGCGCCGGCGGATGCGCTCGATGATCCGCCGGTAGCGCTCCACGGTGTAGCCCCGGGCCATGGCCCGCAGCACGTCGTCGTCACCGCTCTGGAAGGGGATGTGGAAGTGCTCGCACACCTTGGGCAGGTCGGCGCAGGCGTCGATCAGCCGGTCGGTGAAGTAGCGGGGGTGGCTGGTGGCGAAGCGGATGCGCTCGAGGCCCCGCACGTCGTGCACCGCCCGCAGCAGGTCGGTGAGGGTGTGGGCCCGCCGGCCCTCGGCGGTGATGCCGGGCAGGTCGCGGCCGTAGGCGTCGATGTTCTGGCCCAGCAGGGTCACCTCCCGGTAGCCCTGGGCCGCCAGTCCCTCCATCTCCAGGCGGATCGCCTCGGGCAGGCGTGATTGCTCCCGGCCGCGCACGGAGGGCACCACGCAGTAGGTGCAGTGCTCGTTGCAGCCGTAGATGACGTTCACCCAGGCGCAGACGGCGCTGTCCCGCCGCGCGGTGGTGATGTCCTCGAGGATGTGGTGCTCGTCGGTGGCCACCACCTGCTGGCCGCTCTCCACCCGGGTGAGCAGGGCCTCGAGCCGGTTGGCGTGCTGGGGACCCATCACCAGATCCAGCTCCGGCACCCGCCGCAGCAGGGACTCCCCCTCCTGCTGGGCCACGCAGCCGGCCACCACCAGGGTGAGGCCGGGGTTGGCCCGTTTGCGCTGGGCCTGCCGCCCCAGGTAGCTGTAGACCTTCTGCTCGGCGTTGTCCCGGATCGTGCAGGTGTTGTAGAGCACCAGATCGGCGCTGTGCTCGTCGCTGCCGGGGATGTAGCCCATGGCTTCGAGGATGCCGGCCATGCGCTCGGAATCCGCCTTGTTCATCTGGCAGCCGAAGGTGGTGATCCAGTAGCTGCCGCGCCGTGCCGACGGCGCCTGCTCGGCCTGCGGGCCGGAAACGGTGGCTGTCATGGGATCCAGTTTCCGCTATCGCCCTGCCGGCGTCAGTGCGGCGGCTGTGGCAGCGTGAACCTCCCGGCCCCTTTCTGGCATGCGCTGCCGCCTGAGCCGCTTTCCCCTCACCAAGGCGGTGCCCCTGGCCATCAGCCGGGGCACCACCGCCGCCGTCGAGCACCTGCTGCTGGAACTCGAGCACGACGGCATCACCGGCCGCGGCGAGACCGGCGGCTTCGACACCGGCCACAGGGCTTACCGCACCGATGACCTGGCCGGCGAGCTGGAGGCCGTCCTGCCGGCCCTCGAGAGCGTCGCCCCCGAGCCGTTCCAGGCCCTGGACCCGCTGCTGGAGACGCTGTCGCCCCCGGCCCGCTGCGCCGTCGATCTGGCCCTGCACGACTGGTGGGGGCAGCGGCTGGGCCAGCCCCTGTGGCGGCTCTGGGGCCTCGATGACGGCGCGATCGTCCCCACCAGCGTGACCCTGGGCCTGGGCAGCGAGGCGGCGGTGCTGGAGCGGCTGGAGCGCTGGTGGCAGCAGCTGCCCGCCAGCCGCATCAAGCTCAAGCTCGGCAGTCCCGAGGGCCTCGACCACGACCGGGCCCTGGTGCGGGCGGTGGCCCAGGCGCTGGAGCGGCGCCAGCAGAGCCATGGGGTGACCTGCGAGCTGCAGGTGGATGCCAACGGCGGCTGGAGCCTGGAGCAGGCCCGGCCGATGCTGGGCTGGCTCGACGCCCAGGGCGTGGCGCTGGTGGAGCAGCCCCTGGCCCCCCTGGAGGATCCGGAGGCCGACTGCGCCGCCTTCGCCGCCCTGGAGCTGGATTGCCCCATCGCCCTGGTGGCCGACGAGAGCTGCTGGAACCTGGCCGACCTGGTGCGCCTCGCGCCCTACGTCGATGGGGTGAACATCAAGCTGCTCAAGAGCGGCGGGCTGGCGGAGGCCCTGCTGATGGCCAGGGCCGCGGGGCGCCTGGGCCTCGGGGTGATGCTCGGTTGCTACTCCGACAGCGCCCTGCTCAACGGGGCCGCTGCCCAGCTGCTGCCCCTGGTGCGCTGGCCGGACCTCGACAGCCACCTGAACCTGGTGGACGACCCCTTCAGCGGCCCCGCCCTGGAGGGGGACCGGCTGCGGCCTGGGACGGCCCCCGGCCTGGGGGTGCTCCATGCTCGGCTCTGACGTCCCGATCGTGCTGCTGCAGCACGGGGGCCTGGACAACCTCAGCGGCAAGACGGGCCTGGCGATGCTGCGCTACCGCCAGGGCCCGATCGTGGCGGTGGTGGATCCGGACCACCCGGGGGCCGACCTGCGAGCGGTCACCGGGATCGGGCGGGCCGTGCCGGTGGTGGGGTCCCTGGCGGAGGCCCTTCCCTTCGCTCCGGAGGTGGCGGTGGTGGGGCTGGCCCCCTCCGGCGGCCGGCTGCCGCCGGCCATGGGCCCCGACGTGGCGGCCGCCCTGGAGGCGGGGCTGTCGCTGGCCAGCGGTCTGCACAGCCGCCTCGGGGACGATCCGTCGCTGGCGGCCCTGGTGCGGCCGGGGCGCTGGATCTGGGACCTGCGCCGGGAGCCCCCCGACCTGAGCGTCGGCTGCGGCCGTGCCGCGGCGCTGCCGGGCCGCCGGTTGCTGGCGGTGGGCACCGACATGTCGGTGGGCAAGATGAGCGCCTGCCTGGAGCTGCTGGCCGCCGCCCGGCGCCGTGGCCGCGATGCCCGTTTTGTCGGCACCGGCCAGGCCGGCATCCTGATCAGCGGCGGGGGGGTGGCCCTCGATGCCGTGCGGATCGATTACGCGGCCGGCGCCGTGGAGGCCGCGGTGCTGGCCGCCGCCGCGGACGCCGGCCCGGACACCCTGGTGCTGGTCGAGGGGCAGGGCTCCCTCTGCCACCCGGGCTCGAGCGCCACCCTGCCCCTGATCCGCGGCAGCCAGCCCACCGATCTGTTGCTGGTGCATCGCGCCGGTCAGCGCACGATCCAGCGGCTGGCGGATTGCCCCCTCCCCCCCCTGTCCCAGGTGATCGCCGCCGTCGAGGCGCTGGCGGCCCTGGGCCGGCCGGCGGGATCGGCTCCGCCCCCCAGGGTGGCCGCCATCGCCCTGAACACCGCCCACCTCGACGCGGCCTCGGCGGCGGCGGCGCTGGCGGCCACGGCCAGCGAAACGGGGCTGCCCTGTCTCGATCCGGTGCGGCAGGGCGGCGAGGCCCTGCTGGAGCTGCTGCTCAGCCAAGAAAGAAGCCCGACGCCGAAGCGCCGGGCCTAAAGGGCGAGCGAGGGGACTCGAACCCCCGAATGGTGGCGCCACAAGCCACTGCCTTAACCACTTGGCGACGCCCGCCGCGGTCTTTGCCAATGTATCAAGCGAGCCTGCCGGCCCCCACCTCTTGCCACCGCCGACCACCGCCACCCGCACCGTCTCCGGCCTCCTGGGCCTCACCGCCGCCGCGGGGGGGCTGATCGGCCTTGCCGTCACCAATCCCGGCCCGGCGGCCTTCGAGGAATTCGCCGCCGAGAAGCTCACCGAACTGGCCAGCGAGGAGCTGTGCCGCAACGAGGGGCTGCCGCTGCTGGCCCGGTTGCTGATCCAGAACTGTCCGGAGCTGGTGCGATCCCAGCGCAAGGTGCTGGGTCGCCTGGCCCGGGAGAACTCACGCCGTTACAACTTCGGCCTGCTGAGCATCTACGGCACCCGCCTGGGCGGCGAGAAGGTGCTGCCCAACTGGAGCATTCCCCGTTACGACGCCGTCACCCTGGGGGTGGCCGGCCATTTCGTGCTGCTCAGCGCCGGCGAGAGCGCGCCGGGGAGCCCGATGCCGTGAGCGGGGTGCCCCCCCCGCCTGGCCATCGGCCCCTTCCGCCCGGCCACTTGCCACCGATGCGGATCCCCAGGCTCCTGCTCGACCCCCGTTGCCCCCTCCCGGCCGCGGACGACCAGGGTCTTGTGACGGTGCAGCTGGAGCATGGCGATGGACGGATCCGGGCCATCCACGGGCTGGCCCCTGGCTGCGGCGGCGATGGGGAGGGCGGTGCGCCGGCGCCCCTGGCGCTGACGCCGCTGGTGGAGCCCCACGCCCACCTCGACAAGGCCTTCAGCGGCGAGGCGTTCCCCAATCCCGAGGGCACGATGACGGGCGCCATGGCGGCGAACGGCCGGGAGGCGGCCGACCGCCAGGCGGAGGCGGTGCGCCGGCGGGGGGAGCGGGCCCTGGAGCGGGCCTGGCGCTACGGCCTGCGGGCGATCCGCAGCCACATCGACAGCCTCGGCCCCTGGGCCACTCCGAGCTGGGAGGTGCTGCTGGAGCTGCGTGATCGCTGGCGCGGCCAGGTGGAGCTGCAGCTGGTGGCCCTGGTGCCGGTGGGCCACTGGCGCACGGCCGAGGGGGAGGCGTTCGCCGCCTGGGTCGCCGCCCGCGGCGGCCTGCTGGGGGGGGTGCTCGGCGCCCCCTTCCGCTCCACCCCGGCCGACCGCGCCGGCCTGCTGGCCCTGCTGCGGCTGGCGGAGCGCCTCGGCTGCGGGGTGGATCTGCACGTCGATGAGAGCGCTGAGGAGCATGGCCGGGGCGTGGCCCTGGTGAGCGACCTGCTGCTGCACCACCGCATCAACGTGCCCCTCACCTGCAGCCACGCCAGCAGCATGGGCCTGCTGGCCGACCGCCCCTGCCGCCGCCTGGCGGAGGCGATGGCGGACGCGGCGGTGGGGGTGGTGGCCCTGCCCACCACCAATCTCTGGCTGCTGGGCAAACACCAGCGCCGCACCCCGTCCCTGCGGCCCCAGGCCCCGATCCGCCAGCTGCAGGAGGCCGGGGTGACCGTGGCGGTGGGCGCCGACAATGTCCAGGATCCCTGGTTTCCGGGGGGGGATTTCGATCCCATCGCCCTGCTGCGTTTCAGCCTGGCCGCCAGCCACCTGATGCCCTGGCGCCGCCTCGGGCTGAGCCCCTTCAGCACCGCGGCGGCCCACCTGCTGGGCCTGGAGTGGGACGGGGTTCTGCGGGAGGGCGCCCCGGCCGATCTCCTCGTGCTGGGGGCCACCTCCTGGACCGAGCTGCTGGCCCGTCTCCCCCGGCGGCGGGTGCTGCGGGCCGGCCGCTGGCTGGAGCCGCCCCCCTGCGAGGAACCCTCCCCATCCCTGGCCGCCTGCCATGCCTGACACCACCTTCCCGGGACCGCTCCCCGCCCTGGCCGATGCGGAACGGATCCGGGCCCTGGCGGCCGAACTGGGTGCCAGCCCGGTGGGCCTGACGCCGATCCTCGCCCCTGCGGAGCTGGGCCGGCTCTCGGCCGACTTCCACGACTATTCCCCCGTGCTGGAGCCGCTGCTCAAGGGCCGCCGGGCCCAGCTGGCGGTGAAGGTGGAGCGGCTGGAGCAGGTGATGGCGGTGGCCGGGGCCTGTGCCCGCCACCGGGTGCCCCTGACCGTGCGGGGCGCCGGCACCGGCAACTACGGCCAGTGCGTGCCCCTGGCCGGAGGCCTGGTGCTCGACATGGGGGGCCTCAACCGGCTGCGGTCGGTGGACCCGGCCAGCGGCGTGATCGAGGCGGAGTCCGGCTGCATCCTGGCCCATCTGGATGGCCAGCTCCTGCCCCATGGCCGGGCCCTGCGGATGGCGCCCAGCACCTACCGCAGCGCCACCCTCGGGGGCTTCATCGCCGGCGGATCGGGCGGCCTGGGGTCCCTGCGCTGGGGCTTCCTGCGCGACCCGGGCCACCTGCTGGGGCTGGAGGTGGTGACGCTGGAGGCCGAGCCGCGGCTGCTGCGGCTCGACGCCGCCGCCAGTGCGCCTCTCAACCACGCCTACGGCACCAACGGGATCATCACCGCCCTGCGGATGGCCACCACCGAATCGGTGGCCTGGGAGCAGCTGGTGGTGGGGTTCGACCGCTGGGAGGAGGCCCTGGAGGCGTCCCGGCTTCTGCCCACCACCGCCCTGCTGCTCAACGCCCTCTGCCTGCTGGAGGCCCCGGTGGCGGCGGCCATGCCCTGGCCCGCCGGCTGCCCCGCCGCCGGTTCCGGCGAGCACCGGCTGCTGCTGCACGCCGCCCCCGACAGCCTGGAGCCCCTGCCTGGCTGGCTGGCGGCCCGGGGCGGCCGGATCCTCTGGCAGGGCCGCCGGCCCGAGCCGGGGCGGGGGCGGGGCCTGCCCCTGGGGGAGCTCACCTGGAACCACACCACCCTGCACTGGCGGGCCCAGGCGCCGGACTGGACCTACCTCCAGCTGCTGCTGCCCCGGCCGGAGGCGCCCCTGCTGGAGGCCGTGCGCGAGCGCTGGGGCACCAACGTGCTCTGGCACCTGGAGGGCGTGCGCCACATGGGGGCGCCCCGGCTGACGGCCCTGCCCCTGGTGCGCTGGCAGGGGCCCGAGGCCCTGGCCGAACTCGTCGCCCAGTGCCGCGCGCTGGGGGCAGTGCCCTTCGATCCCCACGTGATCACCGTCGAGGATGGCGGGCTCGGGGTGGTGGATGCCGATCAGGTGGCGGCCAAGGCCGCCAACGATCCGGCCGGACTGATGAACCCCGGCAAACTGCGCGGCTGGACGGGCTAGGGGCGCCTCGGCGGCGGCCTCAGGTGCAGTCCAGGCTCAGGCGGGTGTCGGCGCCGGTCACCGGGTTGGTGCCCCGGGCCTCCCGGCAGAGGTTGCGTTGGTCCACCCGGTCGAGTAGGGCATCGGTGAAGTCCGCATCGGTGACCGTGGCGCCGGTGAAGTTGCTGCCGGAGGCGATGGCTCCGCGCAGCACCGCGCCGGTGAGGTCGGTGCCGCTCATGTCCACCTTGTCCATCAGGGCGTCGCTGAGATCGGCGCCGTGGAAATCGGCCTCGGGAAAGGCGGCCTGGGTGAGGATCGCCCCGTGCAGATCCGCGTCCCTGAAGCGGGCCTGGCGGGCCGTGGCCCCGGCGAAGGAGCTGCCGGCCAGCTGCTGGCCGCTGAAGTCCTTGCCGCTCTGGTTGGTGAGGGTGTAGTCGACCCGGTCCTGGAAGTCGGCCAGGGCGCCGGAGGGGGCCAGCAGCAGCAGACCCAGCAGCAGGACCAGCAGCGGGCCGGCCAGCCGCAGGCCCCCCCGACGGGGGCTGCCCGCGGGCCGGGGGGCATCGGATCCGATGGCCGTCGTCATGGACCGTGGCTGCCGGGGATCCCTCCAGGCTGGCCCGCCCCGGGGACTTCGTCAGCCTCAAGGGCATCGAACAGGGGCAGCACGGCCCCCAGCAGGAACAGGGAACCGGCCACCACCGGCAGCGGCCCGCCTGGCAGCAGGCTGTCCAGTCCCGCGGCCAGGCTGGCGGCCGGCTCCAGCTGATCGGCCTTCCCCGGACAGGCGGCGGCCAGCTCCTCCAGGGTCCAGCTGGCGTGCTCCGGCACCGCCACCACCGCCGCCCGATCACCGGGGCGCAGCAGCTGCTCCAGCATCACCGCCCCCTCCTTGTGGCGCTGGATGCCCAGCAGCCAGCGGCGCGGCCGGGCCCCCTCCATGCCCTCGTCGAGCCGGTCGAGTTCGCGGCGCAGGGTCGCCGCCGCCGGGGGATTGTGGGCCCCGTCGATCAGCAGCTCGCGTCCCCGCCAGCGGTGCCGCTCCAGCCGCCCGGGCCAGCGGG
Source organism: Synechococcus sp. CCAP 1479/9 (assembly GCF_019038535.1). NCBI lineage: Bacteria > Bacillati > Cyanobacteriota > Cyanophyceae > Synechococcales > Synechococcaceae > Synechococcus > Synechococcus sp. CCAP 1479/9. The sequence continues at coordinate 103,653 of NZ_JAFKRK010000005.1, forward strand.
CCGCTTCCAGGCCGGCACGGATCGTCGCCGCGTCCAGGGGCGTGCCGGCCAGTGGACCGCCCGGGGCGGTCAGGGCCCGGGCCATGGCCACCGCTACGGCGCCGTTGTGGCGCTGCAGGTCCCCCGCCAGGCCCAGGCGGGGCCCGCCGTCGGCCACGGCGGGCAGGGGGTCGAGCCATTGCAGGCTGGCGCCGCGGCGGCGGGCCTCCGCCTCCAGCACCCGGCGGGCCTCGGGTTCCTGGGCGCAGCTGAAGGCCAGGCAGCCCGGTCCCATCACGGCGGCCTTCTCGGCGGCGATGGCGGCCAGGGTGTCGCCCAGGTGTTCGCGGTGGTCGAGGCCGATGGCCCCGAAGCCGATCACCGGCCGGTGGGGGTGGACGGTGGTGGCATCCAGCCGTCCCCCCAGGCCCACCTCCAGCACCGCCAGATCCACCCGCTCGCGGGCGAAGTGATCGAAGGCCGCGGCCGTGATCAGCTCGAAGGGGGTGAGCCGGTGCTGGCGGGCCAGGGGCTGCCAGCGAGCCAGGTCGTCCCGCAGGGTGGTGGGCGTGATCCAGGCGTCATCCACCTGGATGCGCTCGCACCAGCTCACCAGGTGGGGGGAGCGGTAGGTGCCCACGTGCACGCCGGCGGCCCGCAGGATCGCGTGCAGGACGGTGCAGATCGAGCCCTTGCCGTTGGTGCCGGCCACCTGGGCGGCGGCGAAGCGCCTCTCCGGGTGGCCCCCCTCGGCCAGGGCGCCGGCCAGCCGCTCCAGGCCCAGGTCGACCCCGCGGCGGGCGAAGGGTTCGAGCAGGTCGCCCAGGTCGACCGGTGGGGGCAGCGGGGATGGCACGGACAGGGACGGATCAGGCCAGGCTGTGGAGAGCCTTCTCCAGGCGCTTCACCGCCTTGCGCAGCTGGCGGGGCTTGACCACCAGCGGCGGCACGAACCGGACCACCCCGGGGCCGGCCGGCACCAGCAGCAGGCTTTCCGCCATGGCGGCTTGGACGATCTCCGCAGCCGTGGGGCCGCCCTCGCGCAGCACCAGGCCCCGCAGCAGACCCCAGCCGCGCTCGCCGGCCAGCCGCTCGGGGTGGCGGGCCACCAGCTCCTGGAGCAGGGACTGGAGCAGGGCTCCGTTGGCGCTCACCTTCTCCAGCAGGCCCCGCCGTTCGATCTCCTCGATCACCGTGAGGCCGGCGCGGCAGGCGAAGGGGTTGCCGCCGAAGGTGCTGGCGTGGTCGCCGGGGCGGAAGTGGTCGGCCGCGGTCTTCACCGCCAGGGCGCCGATGGGGATGCCGCCACCCAGGCCCTTGGCCATGGTCAGGGCATCGGGCTCGACCCCGAGCTGTTCGTAGCCCCACCAGCGGCCACTGCGGCCGACGCCGATCTGCACCTCGTCGAAGATGAGCAGGATGCGGTGGGCATCGCAGAGCTCCCGCACGCGCCGGAAGAAGGCCGGATCGCCGGGGTTGACGCCGCCCTCGCCCTGGATCGGTTCGAGCAGCACGGCCGCCACCCGGGGACCCTCGGCTTCACAGGAGGCCAGCAACGCTTCGAAGGCGGCCGTGTCGTTGTAGGGGAAGTAGCGGAAGCCCGACACCATGGGCTCGAAACCCTGGTGGTACTTGGGCTGGCCCGTGGCGGTCACCGCCGCCAGGGTGCGGCCGTGGAAGCTGGCCTCGGCGGTGAGGATCAGCGGATCGGCGATGCCGCGCACCTGGTGGCCGTGCTTGCGGGCCAGCTTGATGGCGGCCTCGTTGGCTTCGGCGCCGGAATTGCAGAAGAAGACCCGGTCGGTGCAGCTGCGGGCGGTGATGGCCGCGGCCAGGGCCTCCTGCTCCGGAATCCGGTAGAGGTTGGAGACGTGCTGAAGACGGCCCAGCTGCCGGCAGAGCCGCCGCTGCAGCACCGGATCGCTATGGCCCAGGGTGCAGACGGCGATGCCGGCCACCATGTCGAGATAGCGACGTCCCTGGTCATCCCAGAGCCAGACGCCGCGGCCACGCGTCAGAGACAGGGGATAGCGCCCGTAGGTGTCCATCACCGGCTGGATGGGAGCGGTGGGACTCGAACCCACATGCCCGAAGGCGCTCGATTTTGAGTCGAGTCCGTCTACCAATTCCGGCACGCTCCCGAAGGGAGGACTCTAGGCGGCGGGGGTGGGCAGCCTCCGGATCGAGGCGCCGGCGGCGTTGAGCTTGCCCTCCAGATCGGCGTAGCCCCGGTCGAGGTATTCCAGGCCCCGCACGGTGGTGATGCCATCGGCGGCAAGGCCGGCGAGCACCATGGCGGCGGAGGCGCGCAGGTCGGTGCCGTGGACCGGGGCGCCGCTGAGCCGGGCCACCCCTTCGACGCAGGCGGTGTTGCCCTGCATCCGGATCGAGGCGCCCATGCGCTGCAGCTCGGCCACGTGCTGGAGACGGTTCTCGAAGATGTTCTCGACCACCATGCTGGTGCCTTCGGCGGTGGCCAGCAGGGCCATGAACGGGGCCTGCAGGTCGGTGGGGAAGCCGGGGAAGGGCTGGGTGCGCAGATCCACGGCCCGCACCTTGCTGGCGGTGAGGATCAGGCCCTGGCCGTCGGCCTCGATGCGGCAGCCCGCCTCCTCGAGCTTGGTGATCACGGCACCCAGGTGCTCGGGCAGGGCGGGGAACACCCGCAGCCGGGAGCGGGTGATGGCGCCCGCCAGCAGGAAGGTGCCGGCCTCGATGCGGTCAGGGATGACGGCGTAGTCGGCTCCGTGCAGGCGGTCCACCCCGACGATGGTGATGGTGGGGGTGCCGGCGCCGCGCACCTTGGCCCCCATGGCCAGCAGCAGCCGGGCCAGATCGATCACCTCCGGCTCCTGGGCGGCGTTGTCGATGACCGTTTCGCCGTCGGCGAGGGCCGCCGCCATCATCAGAGTCTCGGTGGCGCCGACGCTGGGGCAGTCGAGGTGGATATGGCCGCCGGTGAGGCGGCGTTGGCGGCCCGGCACCACGGCGGTGACCACACCGTGCTCGATGGTGACCTGGGCGCCGAGGGCCTTGAGCCCCTTGACGTGCTCCACCACCGGCCGGGTGCCGATCTGACAGCCGCCGGGCAGGGGCACCTGGGCCATCCCCATGCGGGCCAGGAGGGGGCCGATGCAGAAGAAGCTGGCCCGCAGGCTGTTGACCAGCTCATAGGGCGGGGCGGCGGTGGTGATGTGGTCGCCGTGGAGGACGATCGCGTCGCCACCGCGCTGCACCCGCACCCCGAGGGCGGAGAGGATCTCCCCCATGGCCGTGATGTCGGTCAGGGGAGGCACGTTGCTGAGCCGCAGCGCGTCCTCGGTGAGCAGGCAGGCGGCCATCAGCACCAGGGCTGAATTCTTGGCGCCGCTGACCCTGATTTCCCCTTCCAGACGCCGTCCACCACTGATCTCCAGCCTGGTGCCGGCGATGGCCTTGACAGGCATGGGGGATACGGTCATGGACAGGAGTCCTGGTATCAATTTCGGGGGCATCTTGACAACGAATGATCCCGTCGTCTAGGGGGTCGCCGCTCAAACTGTCTTGCCACCCGCTTGCCGCCAGGGTCTGGAGGGGTGGGTCGCCGGTGATGATTTATGCTCCGTTCAGCGCCGCGGCTTCCGTGGCGGCTAAACGCCCGCGGATGTGGCGGAATTGGTAGACGCGCTAGTTTCAGGTACTAGTGGCAGCAATGTCGTGGGAGTTCAAGTCTCCCCATCCGCATCATTATTTTATGATTGTCCTCAAGATCACCAACGCCTCCGACGTCGTCGCCGCGAACATCGGCCGGTTTCTGGAGCGTCTGACTCCGGACGAGTACGACCAGAACAAGGTGGAGGACATCGTGATCGACCGCCTGGTGGCGAACCTCAAGGCGGAGGGCATCCGTGGTGAGGTGGCGGCCTTCAAGGGGCTCGACCTCAGCGACGACGACCTGGTCATCCACGATCACCTCAAGCTCCGGCGCCGCAAGACGATCTGACATCCCCGGGTCCCTCCCCTGATCAGCGCGGGCTGCAGCCGGGCAGCGAGCCGATCCGCAGTGTCCGCAATCCCCTCGTCCAGGCCTTGCGGCGCCTGCACCGTCCCAGTGGCCGCAAGGAGCAGGGGCTGATCCTGCTGGAGGGGACCCACCTGCTGCAGGAGGCCCTGGGGCTGGGCCTGCGGCCTCGGCAGCTGCTGGCCACCACCGACTGGCTGGAGCGCCATGGCGCCCTGCTGGAGCGGTTGCCGGATCCGGGCCGGCTGCGGATCGCCAGCCCGGAGGTTCTGGCCGCCGCCGCCACCACCGGCCACCCCGACGGAGTGCTGCTGACCCTGGAGGCCGACGACCTGCCCGCCCCGGCGGCGACGCCGCCCGATTTCGTCCTGGTCCTCGACCGGCTCCAGGATCCGGGCAACCTGGGCACCCTGCTGCGCACGGCGCTGGCGGCGGGGGTGGAGCAGGTGTGGCTGGCGGAGGGGGCCGACCCCCTGCAGCCCAAGGTGCTGCGGGCCTCCAGCGGCGCGGCCCTGGCCCTGCCGATCGAGCGGATGGCGGCCACCGATCTTCCTGGCCGCCTGGCCGCGGCCCGGGAGCGGGGCATGCAGCTGGTGGCGGCGGTGGTGCCCGAGGCGGCGGATGCCGCCCAGCCCTACTGGGAGCTGGACTGGTGCCGCCCCACGGCCCTGCTGCTGGGCAACGAGGGGGCGGGTCTGGCGCCGGAGCTGGCCGGGCTGGCCGACCGGCGGGTGACGATCCCCCACAGCCCGGCGGTGGAGTCGCTGAATGTGGCGGCCGCGGCCGCTTTGCTGCTGCTGGAGCGCCCCCGCCAGGCCCACGGCCGGCCCGGGGCCTGACAGGGGAGAATGCCGCTACCCATGCAGCCCCGTCCGGTGACCGCAGCACCCGCCTCCCCTCCCTCCGGATTCGATTTCGACGTGATCGTGATCGGTGCCGGTTATGGCGGTTTCGATGCGGCCAAGCACGGCGCCGACCATGGCCTGAAGGTGGCGATCGTGGAATCCCGCGACATGGGCGGTACCTGCGTCAACCGGGGCTGCGTTCCCTCCAAGGCCCTGCTGGCGGCCAGCGGCCGGGTGCGGGAGCTCGGCGACGCCGAGCACCTCAAGGGGTTCGGCATCCATGCGGCGCCGGTGCGCTTCGAGCGCCAGAAGATCGCCGACCATGCCGCCCAGCTGGTGGCCACGATCCGCACCAACCTCACCAAGACCCTGGAGCGGGCCGGCGCCACGATCCTGCGGGGCAAGGGACGCCTCGACGGGCCCCAGCGGGTCGCGGTGCGCGAGGCCAGCGGTGTGGAGCGGGTGTATGCGGCCCGGGAGGTGATCATCGCCACCGGTTCCGACCCCTTCGTGCCGCCGGGCATCGAGACCGACGGCCGCACCGTGTTCACCAGCGATGAGGCCATCAACCTGGAGTGGCTGCCCCGCTGGATCACGATCATCGGCAGCGGCTACATCGGCCTGGAGTTCGCCGACGTCTACACGGCCCTGGGCTGTGAGGTGACGATGATCGAGGCGCTCGACCGGGTGATGCCCACCTTTGATCCGGACATCGCCAAGATCGCCGCCCGCCATCTGATCGACGGCCGCGACATCGACGCCCGCTCCGGCGTGCTGGCCAGCAAGATCACCCCCGGCTGCCCGGTGAAGATCGAACTGGTGGACATGGCCACCCGCGAACCGGTGGAGACGCTGGAGGTGGATGCGGTGCTGGTGGCCACCGGCCGGGTGCCGGTGAGCAAGGACCTCAACCTGGCCAGCGTGGGGGTGGAGACCAACCGGGGCTTCATCCCCGTCGACGACGGCCTGCGGGTGCTCGCGAATGGCGCGCCGGTGCCCCACCTGTGGGCCGTCGGTGATGTGACCGGAAAAATGATGCTGGCCCATACCGCCGCTGCCCAGGGCACGGTGGCGATCGAGAACATCCTCGGCCACGCCCGCCGCATCGATTACCGCTCGATCCCCGCCGCCACCTTCACCCACCCGGAGATCAGCTCGGTGGGGCTGTCGGAAGCCGATGCCAAGGAGCTGGCCGCCGCCGAGGGCTTCGAGCTGGGAGCTGTGCGCAGCTATTTCAAGGCCAACTCCAAGGCCCTGGCCGAACTGGAGAGCGACGGCCTGCTGAAGCTGCTGTTCCGCAAGGACACCGGCGAGGTGCTCGGGGCCCACATCTACGGCCTCCATGCCGCCGACCTGATCCAGGAGATCGCCAATGCGGTGGCCCGGCGCCAGGGGGTCCGGCAGCTGGCCAGTGAGGTGCATACCCACCCCACGCTGAGCGAGGTGGTGGAAGTGGCCTACAAGCAGGCCGCCGCCAGCCTGGCCACGGCGGTGGGTGCCTGAGATGGAGATCCGTCGCCGGCCCCCCAACCCCTCGGTGCGGGTGGCCCACCTGGAATTCGGCACCCCCCATCCCGAGGAGAGCCCCCGCCACATCCTCGAGGAGATCGTCTGGGAAAAGGACAGGGAAGTGACAGCCGCCCGGGAACGGGTGAGCCTGGAGTCCCTCAAGCAGCAGGTGGCCGACCTGCCCCCCACCCGGGATTTTCTGGTGGCCCTGCGGGCCAGCTGCCGCAAACCGGCGGTGATTGCCGAGATCAAGAAGGCCAGCCCCAGCAAGGGGGTGATCCGGGAGGACTTCGACCCGGTCGCCATCGCCCGGGGCTACCGGGACGGCGGGGCCAGCTGCCTGTCGGTGCTCACCGACAAGCGCTTCTTCCAGGGGGGCTTCGAGGTGCTGGTGGCGGTGCGGGAGGCGGTGGAACTCCCCCTGCTCTGCAAGGACTTCATCCTCACCCCCTACCAGCTGTTCCAGGCCCGGGCCGCCGGGGCCGACGCGGCCCTGCTGATCGCGGCGATCCTCACCGACCAGGATCTGGCCTATCTGCTCAAGGTGGCCCGGGGCCTGGGGCTGGCGGTGCTGGTGGAGGTGCACGACGCGGCCGAGATGGAGCGGGTGCTGCAGCTGGAGGGTGTGAACCTGATCGGCATCAACAACCGCGATCTGGCCAGCTTCACGGTGGATCTGGCCACCACCGAACAACTGATGGAACGCTTCGGCGAGCAGGTGCGTGCCCGGGGTGCCCTGCTGGTGAGCGAATCGGGCCTGTTCAGCCGGGAGGATCTGGATCGGGCCGTCGGCGCCGGCGCCGATGCGGTGCTGGTGGGGGAGGCGCTGATGCGCCAGGACGACGTGACGGCAGCCCTGGAGACCCTGATCGGGGGCTGAGGCTCCCGGGGCCGCGGGTGGCGGGGCGCGCTCAGTCCTTCTCCAGGATGGCCCGGGCCGCATCCAGCTGGGCGCGGGCTTCCGGGCTCACCTCGGGATAACGCAGGTGCAGGGAATCGAGGGTTTCGATGATCGCGGCCGCCACCGCGATGCGGGTGAACCACTTGTTGTCGGCGGGCACCACATACCAGGGGGCGTGACGGCTGGCGGTGTGCCGGATGGTTTCGTTGTAGGCATCCATGTAGTCATCCCAGAAGGCCCGTTCCTTGATGTCGTTGGCGGAGAACTTCCAGTTCTTCTCGGGGCGGTCGAGGCGCGCGAGGAAGCGCTTGCGCTGCTCCTTCCTTGAGACGTTCAGGAAGAACTTCCGGACGATGATGCCATTGTTGCTGAGGTAGGTTTCGTAGTTCCTGATGTCCTGAAAACGCTCGTCCCAGATGCTCTTGGTGATGCGCTCCGCCGGAAGCGTCTGTCGGGCCAGCATCTCCGGATGCACCCGGACCACCAGCGTTTCTTCGTAATAGCTGCGGTTGAAGATGCCGATCCGGCCCCGTTCAGGCAGGGCATTGTTGGATCGCCACAGGAAATCATGATCCAGATCCACCGATGAAGGCGCCTTGAAGGAGGTCACCTGGCATCCCTGGGGATTGACCCCGCTCATCACATGCTTGATGGTGCCGTCCTTGCCCGCCGCATCCATCGCCTGGAAGATCAGCAGCAGGGCGTAGCGATCCTGGGCATAGAGAAGATCCTGGAAGTGCGCCAGCATCTGCACGCCCATGGAGAGTGCCTCCTGGGCGCGGGGTTTGTCTTCCTGATCCAGATGCAACGTATCGCCGGGATCAAAGATCTTGAGATGGAAATCCTTCCCATCCTCAATCCGGAAGGGCCTGGCGAATGTTCTGGCGCGCTCGAGGAAGTCCTGTTTCTCCATTCCCTTCTCTCCTTGCCTCGTTTCCAGTGTTAAGTCGTCTGCATGCGGTCCCGGATCCGGTCGCCATCATTCGTAAACCATTCGCGGACCATTCACATCCCATCCGCAAACAGACAGCGATCTGCCAGGCCCGATCCATCACCCTAGCCACGGTGTGTGGTGCCGTCAGCCGTGAAGAACAAACCTTATCCCGATGGTTTTTCAGGGTCGCTGATTACACTGAAGGCGGAGAACAGACCGGCGTTCTGACGGCCCTTTCCCTGATTCTTCGGTCGACAGCCCATGCCCGCCTCTCTGGTCAGTTATTCGAAGATTCTGGAGATCATCGGCGATATTCTCCGGGTCGAGGTGCCGGCCGACGCCACCCACCGCGAAGGGGCGCCCCGGTTCAACGATCTGGCCGTGGTGCAGAACCGCAATGGCACTTCCTCCCTGGCCCAGGTGATCGCCCTGAAGCAGGATTCCGTGTCGCTGCAGGTGTTCCGCGGTACCAAGGGGGTGGCCACCGACTCGGCGGTGCATTTCCTCGGCCATCCGATGCAGGCCACCTACTCCGGCAACATCCTCGGGCGGGTGTTTCGGGGCACCGGTGAGCCGATCGATGGGGGGCCTGGCCTTGAGGAGGATCCCAAGGTCCCGATCGGAGGTCCTTCCGTCAACCCGATGTGCCGGATTCTGGCCTCCAAGATGATCCGCACCAACGTGCCGATGATCGACGTCTTCAACTGTCTGGTGGAGAGCCAGAAGATTCCGATCTTCTCGGTGTCGGGGGAGCCTTTCAACGCCTTTATGGCCCGCATCGGGATCCAGGCCGACGCCGATGTGGTCGTGTTCGGCGGCCTGGGGCTGATCTTCGACGATTACTATGCCTTCCGGACAACCTTCGAGGATGCCGGCGTCTTCGCCCGTACGGTGATGTTCGTCAACCTGGCCTCTGATCCGATCGTTGAGCGTCTGTTGATTCCGGACATGGCCCTGGCGGTGGCCGAACGGTTCGCCGTGGAAGAGGGCAAGCGGGTTTTGGTGCTGCTCACCGACATGACCTCCTTCGCCGATGCCCTCAAGGAGATCAGCATCGCCATGGATCAGGTCCCGGCCAACCGGGGCTATCCGGGTGATCTCTATTCCCAGCTGGCCCGCCGTTACGAGAAAGCGGCCGACTATGCCAAGGGCGGATCGGTGACCCTGCTCACGGTCACCACCATGCCCGGGGATGACATCACCCACCCCGTGCCGGACAACACGGGTTACATCACCGAAGGGCAGTTCTATCTGCATGACGGCGTCCTCGATCCTTTCGGCTCCCTGTCCCGCCTCAAGCAGAACGTGATCGGCAAGGTCACCCGCGAGGACCACAACCAGATCATGAACACCTGCATCCGCCTCTACTCGGGGGCACGGGATGCGGAGCAGAAGCAGGCCATGGCCTTCGAGCTGTCCGAGTACGACCAGCGGCTGATCCGATTCGGAGGGCTGTTCAAGGCCAGGTTCATGGACATCAACGTGGATATCCCCCTGGAGGAGGCCCTGGACCTGGCCTGGACCACCCTGGCCGAGTGCTTCCAGCCCAATGAACTGTTGATGAAGCAGGACCTGCTGGACAAGTACTTCCCAGGCAACAGGCCGACGCCCCCTCCCACCGCGTAAGTCCCATGGCCAGGCTCTCGCTCACCAAGGCTTCGCTGACCAAGGAGAAGTCCCTGCTACGGACCTTTCAGGACGTCCTGCCGTCCCTGGACATGAAGCGCCGCCAGATCGGCGCGGAACGGGAGAAGGCCCGCCGTCTGCTGGCCGAGGCCCTGGCGAAGGCGGCGGCGCTCGAGCCGGACGTGGCGGCCCGGCTGCCGATGGTCGCCAACACGGCGATCGATCTCTCCAATCTGGTGACCATCGCCGCGCTGGAGATCGGTGAAGAGAATCTGATGGGTACCCGGCTGCCGGTCCTCCAGAGCCTTGCGTTCAAGGTCAGCCCCTATGGCCTGCTCACCAAGCCGTTCTGGGTCGACGCGCTGGTGGTTGTTCTCCAGCAGGCCATGGAGCAGACGATTCGCATCCAGGTGGCCCATCGCCGCGTCGAACGTCTTGAGCGGGCCGAGCGGATCGTGACACAACGCTATAACTTGTTTGACAAGGTGCTGATTCCAAGGGCCAAAAAGACGATTCGCAACATCTCGATTTATCTGGCGGATGCGGAACGGGCGGGTGTGGTCAATTCCAAGATTGCCAAACGCAAGAAGGAGCGCCAGACACCATGACGATCGTTGCCCTCGCCAAGGTTTCTGTCTTCGGTCTTGCGGCCCAGAAGCAGGTTGTGCTGGAAGGACTGCAGGCCCTTGGATGTCTGCATCTGATTGATCTGGGACCAACGGAGGCCCCGGCTGATTTCACCTCGTCCCAACCGGCCGTTGAGGCCCGCGAAGCCCTGCGCTACCTGATGGATGTGCGCCAGCGCCGCTACCCGTTGAAGGTGGATCCCACGTTCCGGCTCGATGCCGTGGTGGCGAAGGCGCTGGAGAACCGCTCCCGCAAGCGGGCTGCCGAGGACAGAATTCTTGCCCTGCGCCACCATCTCGCCGAACTGGCCCCGTGGGGGAACTTCCGGCTGCCCGAACTGGCGGACCTCGGCGGCCAGCGGCTGTGGTTCTATCGGGTCCCCCACGGCAAGCTCGCGGCCTTCCACCAGGCGCTCGATGGGCTGGCACTGCCGTGGCAGCGGGTCCACGCCAGCCCCCGGCACGGTTATGTCGTGCTCATCGCCGAACAGGAGCCCGACCAGAACCTCCTGCCGGTGGGGCGGGCCCATGTGGGTTCCGAGTCTCCCGAGGCGTTGAGGGCCGAACTCGACCAGGCCCATGTCGCTCTCGATGACATCGAAGCGGAGCACGTGGCCCTCAGCCGCTGGATCTTCCTGCTCTCCAGGCACCTGGTCCGGGCTGATGAACAGGTGGCCTTGGGCCAGGCCGGCCAGAAGACCGCCGATCTGGGCCATGTCTTTCAGGTGCAGGGCTGGATGCCGCGCCAGGAGCTTCCCCGGCTCACCTGCTTCGCCGAGGGAATGGGGCTGGCCACCTGGGCGGAAAGTCCGACCTCAGACGACGCCCCTCCCACCTTGATGACGAATCCGGATGTGCTGGCGGGCGGCGAAGATCTCGTCACGTTCTACGAAACACCGGGGTATCGCGACTGGGATCCGTCGGTGGTGGTGTTCTTCTCCTTCGCCATCTTCTTCGCCATGATCCTGGCGGATGCGGGCTATGCCTTGGTGCTGGGTGTGCTGCTTGCCGTCTTCTGGAAAGGCATGGGGTCCAGGCCATCCTCGCGTCGCTTCCGTGTCCTGGCGGCGGTCGGTCTGCTGTTCTCGTTGCTCTACGGAATGCTGGCCGGGAGTTATTTCGGAGCGGCTCCCCCGCCCGAATCTCTTCTGGCCCACCTCCATGTGCTGAACCTGGACGATTTCGATTCGATGATGAAGGTCTCGCTGGTGGTGGGTGCCCTGCATCTGATTCTGGCCAATGCCATCGTGGCGATCCGTGGCGTTTCGATCGCTGAGCGGGCCAAGCCCATCGGCTGGATCGCGATCATTCTTGCGGGCCTCAGTCTCTACCTGGGGGCGGGCACGCCTGTGGGCCGGGATCTGGGCCTGGGCCTCGGCAGCGGCGGCCTGCTCACCATTCTGTTGCTGACCAGCGAGCGGCCCCTGGATTCCTTCGGTTCTCTGCTGATGCGATTGTTTGATGGGCTGTCCTCACTGGCGGAACTCTCCAAACTTTTCGGCGACGTGATGAGTTACCTGCGGTTGTTTGCCCTAGGCTTGGCCAGTGCCTCTCTGGCCCTGACGTTCAATCAGCTGGCGGCTGAAGTTTATCGCTCTGATGTGCCCCTTGGGGTCGTCATTGCGCTGCTGATCCTGCTTCTGGGTCATGGCATCAATCTGTTGCTTGCCATCATCAGCGGCTTCGTCCACGGTCTGCGGCTCAACTTCATCGAGTTCTTCAACTGGAGCCTTGACGAGGAAGGATACCCCTTCGCACCCTTCAGCAAAAAGGAGACGGCCTTATGAACAACGACACATCCATTCTGGTCCTTGGCTGGATCGGTATCTATGCGCCGGTGGCGTTGGCGGCGATCGGTGCCTCCATCGGTTGCACCACGGCGGGGCAGGCGGCGATCGGCGCCATGATGGAGGTCAGCAGCGGCTACGGACGTTTCGTCGGTCTGTCGGCGCTGCCTTCCTCGATGTCGATCTACGGCATCGTCGTGATGTTCATCCTCAACCGACCGGTGACTCCGGCCAATTCCGGTGGCCTTTTCGGCATCGGCCTGCTGTCGGGTCTGGCGTTCCTGATGGCGGCGATCTACCAGGGACTGTGCTGCGCCTCCGCCATTTCCGGGTCCAAGGCCAAGCCCGAGATCTTCGGCCTGTCCCTGGCGCCGGCCGCCATCGTGGAGGGCTTCGCCGTCTTTGCCTTCGTCTTCGCCCTGGTGGCGGCCGGGGGCATTCCCAAATAGGGCCTCTGCGGCGCCTCTCTCGCTCTGGCGCCTGGGTTCCTTTCCTTTCTCCGCGGTCCATTCCCTTCTCCGTTCTTCCTCCCCAGCCGGGCAGTTCCCATGGCCAACCCGAAGAAGCTCCGGCATGACACGCCCCTGGCGGTGGCCTCCGGCGTGGAAGATCTGATCGCGCGCCTGCGGGACCAGGGCGTCGAGCAGGGCCGCACGGAGGCCGACGCTCTGTTGAAGGAGGCCCAGGCCAAGGCCGCAGCCCTGCTGGCCCAGGCGGAGGAGCAGGCCCGGCAGATCGTCGATCGGGCCAGGGCCGAGGCCGCCTCCCTCCAGACCGCGGGGCAGCAGGCCCTGGAACTGGCTTTCCGCGACGCCAACCTGGCCCTCAAGGCCCAGCTCAGTGACCGCTTCACCGGTGAGGTGCGCCAGCTCGTCGGGGAGGAGCAGGAGAAGCAGGAGATCCTGGAGCGGATGATCCTGGAGATCGTCGGCACGCTCCGCCCGGAAGCCGACCAATCCCAGCAGGTGGAGGTGCTGCTGCCTCGGCGGATCGCCGGCCTGGCCGAACTCAGCCAGCATCCCGAGGAGCTGGAGCAGGGCATCCTCAGCCGTTTCGTCCGCCTTACCGCCCGGGGCCTGCTACGGGAGGGGGTCAGCTTCGGCGTTTCGAAGGGTCCCCAGGCCGGACTGAAGCTGAAGCTGGTCGACCGGGATGTGGTGCTGGATCTGACCGATGCGGCGATCGCCCAGACCCTGCTGGCCCACCTGCAGCCCCGGTTCCGGGCCCTGCTGGAGGGGGTGGTGAAGTGAGCGCCCGATGAAGTACGTCGTCCTGATGGCCAGCCTGCCGCCCCTGGGGTCGCTGTTTGAGGCCGCGACGCCACCGATTTCCAGGCTCAAGCTGGAACACCGGCTGGGACTGCTGGAGGCCCCTGATCGCCACACCCTCGAGCAGATCGCCAATCTGATCGCCTGGTCGTCCCAGCCCCTGGAGCGCAGTGATGCGGCGTTCATCCAGGAGGCCCATGGCTTCCTGACCTCCAACCGCAACCCCACCCTGCGGAGCCTGGTGACGCAGCGCCTGGACATGCGCACGATCGTGGCGGCCCTACGCCGCCGTCGCCACGGCGAAGCCCAGCCGCCCAGCGGAGAGATCTGGGGTTTCAGTGAATGGGTGGGAATGATCGAGCGCAACTGGAGTGCCCCGACATTTCAAATGGAGGCGATCTTCCCCTGGCTCAGGCAGGCTCACGACCTGTTGGAGAAGGACGACCTGATCGGCTTTGAGAAATTGCAGTTCTCCGTCGTCTGGGCGATGTTGAATCGCCTTTCCGCGGGCCATGAGTTTGATTTTGAAGCCTTGATCATCTATCTGGCGCGCTGGAGTCTGGTCAGCCGTTGGTCATGCTACAAAGGAGAAGCGGCCGTCGCCCGTTTTCGTGAGCTGGTGGATGCGGGGCTCGGAAAACACAAAGAACTCTTTTCAGGTGCATCTCAATGAACAGCAGCCCTGAGAGCAACATTGAGTCTCTCCCTGACTACAACCCCGCCAGCGTTGTGGCCGTTCAGGATGATCTCGTCACGATCCAGATGGCCGAGGCGAAGCCACGGCCCCTGCTCAAGAATGAGGTGATCTATCTCTGCCTGCAGAACCGTGGTGGCGAACGCCAGGAAAAGCTGAAGGCCGAGGTGCTGCGGGTGCGGGGCCGCCTGGCCGATGCCCAGGTGTTCGAGAGCACCAAGGGGGTCGGCATCGGCGATCCGGTCGAGCAGACGGGCGAGCAGCTCTCCGTCACCCTTGGCCCCGGTCTGCTGGGCCAGGTCTATGACGGGCTACAGAATCCGCTGGCCCAGCTCGCCGCCGGCTACGGCACGTTTCTGCCCCGGGGGGCTGAAGTCTCGCCGCTGGACACCGAGAGGAAGTGGTCGTTCCAGCCGGCGGCCCGGATCGGGGACACCCTCCACGCCGGCGATGTGATCGGCACCGTCCAGGAAGGCCGGTTCATCCACAAGATCATGGTTCCCTTCGACCAGCAGGGGACCGTCACCCTGGACTGGATCCAACAGGGAAGTTTCACGATCGACACCGCCGTGGCCCGGATCACCGAGGCCTCCGGGGCGACGCGGTCGCTGACGCTGACGCAGCCATGGCCGGTGCGCCGCCCCCTGCCCCAGGCGCTGCTGGAGGCCCACCGCTGCGAGCGGCTCTACCCCCAGGAGCCGATGATCACCACCCAGCGCATCATCGACACGTTTCTGCCCATCGCCCGGGGCGGCACCGGCTGCATTCCGGGGCCCTTCGGCGCCGGCAAGACCGTGCTCCAGAACCTGATTTCGCGCCACTCCGATGTGGACATCGTGCTGGTGGTGGCCTGCGGGGAGCGCGCTGGAGAAGTGGTGGAAACGATCACCGAATTCCCCAAGCTTTCCGATCCAAAAACCGGCGGTTCGCTGATGGATCGCACCATCATCATCTGCAACACCTCGTCGATGCCGGTGGCGGCCCGGGAGGCTTCCATCTACACCGGCCTCACCCTGGGGGAGTATTACCGCCAGATGGGCTACAACGTGCTGCTGATCGCCGACTCCACCTCCCGCTGGGCCCAGGCGATGCGCGAAACCTCCGGACGTCTGGAGGAGATTCCTGGTGAGGAGGCGTTTCCCGCCTATCTCGATTCCTCGATCAAAAGTGTCTACGAGCGGGCCGGTATCATCCGCACCAACGACGGCTCCGTCGGCAGCCTCACCATGATCGGCACGGTGTCGCCGGCGGGGGGCAACTTCGAGGAGCCGGTCACCCAGTGCACCCTGGGAACGGTGAAGGCCTTCCTGGGTCTGAGTGCGGAGCGGGCCTACAAGCGTTTCTATCCGGCCGTCGACATCCTGCTCTCCTGGTCGCGCTATTTCCAGCAGCTCGAAGGCTGGTTCTCCCAGCATCTCTCGCCGGACTGGGTGGGGCGCGTCGCCGCCATGAACGCCCTGCTCAAGGAGGGCGACCGGGTCAGCCAGATGATCCAGGTGACCGGGGAAGAGGGGGTGAGCCTGGAGGATTTCGTCGTCTTCCAGAAGGCCCAGTTCCTCGACATGGTCTATCTCCAGCAGGATGCCTTCGATGCCGTCGACTCCACCACGCCCCTGGAGCGCCAGAAGACCTCCTTCGACCTGGTCTTCGATCTGCTGCACCGTGACCGCGCCTTCACCGACAAGAAGGCCGCCCGGGATTACTACACCCAACTCACGGGTCTGTACCGCAACCTGAACTACGCCGCCACCGGATCCCCCACCTACGCCGGCTATCTCCGGCAGATCCAGGACCTGTCCGCTCAGCCTGGGGAAGCGGCCGCTCAGCCCGGGGAGGCTGCCGCCCCAGCCCCGTTGGCCTGAGCCGGGCCCCGGCGCGCAGCCTTGAGGGTCAGGGGCCAGTGGATGCGCCGCCCCACGGCTGTCTCCCCCCAGGCGGCCGCCAGGCCCGGAGCCAGTCGCTCCAGGGGATCGTGGCCCAGGGCGGCCCGGTAGCGGGCAGTGGCCGACCAGCTGGAGCAGTAGCCGAGCAGCTGCTCCAGGGTCCAGGTGGCTTCCATGGCGAAGGGCGGGGCCTCCAGGCTCTCGAAGGGCAGCACCAGGTCGCGGTAGCCGCTCTCCACCAGCGCCTTCTCGGGGGGCCAGTAGGGACCGACGATGTCGGCGTAGAAGTGCCGCAGGAGCCTATCGGGCCCCTCCCCCTCCAGCGCGGGGATGCCGTAGCTCCAGACGGCCAGCACACCGCCTGGGCGCAGCACCCGCTCCACCTCACTGAAGAACCGGGGCCGATCGAACCAGTGCACCGCCTGGGCCACGGTGACCAGATCGAGGCTGCCCGCCTCCAGGCCGGAGTTCTCCGCCGCCGCCAGCCGGTAGTGCACACCGGGATGGGGACGGGCGGCGGCCAGCTGGGAGGCGCTGGCATCGGTGGCCACCACCTCCGCGAAATGGGCGGCCAGGCCGATGGCGGCCTGGCCCGTTCCGGTGGCGCAGTCCCAGGCCCGCTGGCGGGCGGGGGTCACCCCGGCCAGCCAGGCGAACAGGGGCGCCGGATAGGTGGGCCGGTAGTGGGCGTAGGCCCCGGCCACCGAGCCGAAGTGATCGGTGAAGCCGCCGCTCATGCCACCCCCCGGCGATGCCGCCTCGCCAGCAGCAGGCAGCCCACCAGGGCGGTGACGGTGCTGGCCGCCAGCAGGACCAGCACCCGTCCGGATCCGACGGGCCCGGCCGCGCCGAATCCCAGCCGCACGAGGCTGCCGGCGAGTCCGGTTCCCCCCAGCGCCAGCCCCGCTCCCAGCCCGCTGCGTCCCATCGGCAGGACCGTCAGGGAGGTGGCCGTCAGGCTGGTGACCACGAGGCTGTGGAGCACCCCGAGCAGGGCGAGCTGCGGCAGGCCGGGCCCCCGGGGCAGCAGGAGGCCCACCACCAGGACCCCGGCCAGCAGCAGGATCCCCCCCGCCAGGGAGGGCAGCCGCCCCCATCGGCCCACGGCCCGGGCGGTGAGGGGCGCGCCGATCGCCGAGCACAGCAGCAGCACCGATCCCGGGCCCCAGGCTTCCGGTCCGGGCGCAGCCGATCGGGCCAGGCGGGGGAGCAGGTCGAGCAGGATCTGGCCCAGGCCGCCCACCGCCAGGGCGAGGCCCAGCAGCAGGGCGGCCTGGACCAGGTCGGCGGGGCCGAGGGGGGTGGCGAGCCGTTGGCGGCCGCCGGGGCCCTGGCCGTTGCGGAAGCGCAGGGAGGCAGAAGCCCGGCCCCACCGCAGCACCCCAAGGCCCAGGGCGAGCACCAGAGCGCCCAGCAGGAAGGTGGCGGCGGGGCCCAGCCGCAGGGCCAGGCGGGCCAGGTCGCCGGAGAAAGCACCGATCAGCCCCTGGCTCACGGTCAGAACCGCCACGGCCAGCGGCAGGGAGCGCAGCGGGACCGCTTCGTTCAGCTGGGCCAGATTGGGACTGGAGGCCCACTGCACGGCCACCACCCAGAGCACCATCAGCCAGGGCAGGCCTGGGCTGAACCAGGGGGATCCCTGCCGCAGCAGGGCCGCCGTGGTGAGGAAGATCAGGCCGGCCACGGTCACCGCGACGGTGATCGGCAGCAGCCGGCCGCGGTCCTGGTCGCCGTGGCGATCGGAGAGGGCCCCGCTGATCGGTTCGACCACCAGGCCGAGGAAACCGCCCAGCAGGGCGAAGACCGCCAGCAGGTCGGTGAAGCCGAACCGCTGCAGCAGCACGGGCTGGTAGGTGCTGTAGACGATCCACCCCAGCTGCAGGCAGGCCTGCAGGGCCACCACACCCCCGACGAGGCTCCAGGGGATCGGGGGAGCCTCCGGCCGGGCCGAAGCCCCGGGCGTGAATGGCTTCACAGGCGCCACAACAAAGCCGTCTGCGCCCATACCTAGCGGCAGTGGAGGCGGCCGGCCGCGGGAGTCAGCGCCTGCCTGATGCGACGCCCTGCTTGAGGCGACGGGCGACGGACTTCAGATCCTGCATCAGGCAGGAGATTCTCGTCTTCGTCGTCAAGGCGATGGGGTCGTCATAGCCCAGGGCCTCGCGCAATCTGTGCAGCGACTGTGAGTGCGTGGCTTCACGAAAGATCGCTGTGGTGAAGGGGTGGCGCTTCATGAGCCGTGGGCGTTCGGCTTTGCGACCACTGGCCCCGGAGCCCATCTCGGCGCGTGAAATCTGGATCGGATGTTCCGCCGCTTCCAGGCGGGTTGCGGCGGCGTCGCCAAGCACAGAGGAACGGATCCGGTCCCTTTCGCGCTGCTCATGCAGGGCGAGGGTCTCGATGTGCAGGTTGATGAGCGGATGGCTGTGGTTGCTCCAGGCCAGCCAGCTGTTGAAGTAAAAGTCTGCGTAGTCATCGAGGCGTTCAAAGGCGTTCGCCATCGAAGAGAAGGAGCGGCCCATGGCGAGCCATGTGTCGAACGGGTCGCGATGGGTGAAAAAGCAGGTATGGGGAATCTGGCGGTCGTCAAGTATCTCAACCAGACTTGGCGCGGCTGATCCATCAGGGAAATGCCGGAATCTCCATCCTTCGCCAAAGCTGTGGTCGCGGATCATCAGGACGGAAGCCTCCTGATTGGCGAGAAACCTGTCGACGAGCAAGTTAAGTCGTCGTTTGTACTCCTGAAGGGCTTCTTCTCTGGTGAACAGCTCCAGGGCGCGAACCCGATGCAAGGGATCTTCTGGGAAATACGTTGTCGGTGAATTGTAGGAGAAAGGGTTGGTTTCGCCGGTGAGCCAGGCGTTCTCATCCAGGGCTTTGGCGATGTAGTGAAAGAGGTAGGTGCCTGCGGAACAGGGAAGATTGGCGACCAGGACAATTCGTTTGTCCATGCTCTCTTTCTGATGGCTCGCGATCATAGGCCGCAAAAAGCCCCCGCTGGTGGGCGGGGGCTGGAAAGGGTTCGGATGGGGAAGCGGCTCAGACCTTGCGGCTGTAGAACTCCACCACCAGCAGTTCGTTGATCTCGAGGGCGACCCATTCGCGCTCGATGCGGCCGCCCACCTTGGCGGTCATCTTGGCCTTGTCGAACTCGAGGTGGGGCGGGATGTTGGCCAGGCCGGGGAAGGCCAGGTTGGCTTCGGCCAGGGCCTTGCTGCACTTGCGCTCGCGGATGGCGACCACGTCGCCGGCCCTGCACTGGTAGCTGGGGATGTCCACCACCCGGCCGTTCACGGTGACGTGGCCATGGTTCACCAGCTGGCGGGCGCCGGGAACGGTGGGGCCGAGGCCGAGGCGGAAACAGATGTTGTCGAGGCGGTTCTCGAGCAGCTTGAGCAGGTTGGTTCCGGTGGAACCCTCCTGGGCACGGGCTTTCTTCACGTAGCGCACCAGCTGACGTTCGGAAATGCCGTAGTTGAAACGCAGTTTCTGCTTTTCTTCGAGACGGATCGCGTATTCGGAGCGCTTGCGACGGGCTTGGCCGTGCTGACCGGGGGGATAAGACCGTTTAGCGGCCTTACGGGTGAGACCGGGAAGGTCCCCCAAGCGCCGCGTGATCCTCAGGCGAGGGCCGCGGTAGCGAGACATAAGGGAAGGTGACGGAGGTGGATGGTGCGACCCGGAGGCCGGACGGCGTGGTTCACGCTTGCGGCATGCTGGGGAAACCCGGATGCCCGCGCGTGCTGCGCCAACCACCCACCCTAGGCGGCGACGGTCCCGGCCTCCTCCAGGGCGCCCTACCAGCCGCTCCGGCCTCCCCCCTCTCCGCCGCCGTGGCCGCGGTGCTGCTGGCCCTGATCGGCGCCTACCGGCGCTGGATCTCCCCCCTGCTCGGCCCCCGCTGCCGCTTCATCCCCAGCTGCAGCGCCTATGGGCTGGAGGCGATCGGCCGCCACGGGCCCTGGCGCGGCGGCTGGCTGACCGTGAAGCGCGTCTGCCGCTGCCATCCCTTCACCCCCTGCGGCTGCGACCCGGTCCCGGACTGATGCAGGAGCTGCTGCTGTTCACGCGCCAGGGTTGCTGCCTCTGCGAAGGCCTGGAGGAGAAGCTGGGGGCCCTGGACCCCCCCCAGCCCCTGCAGCTGATCGACGTGGACACCGATCCGGCCCTGCAGGGGCGCTATGGGCTGTCCGTGCCCGTGCTGGCGGTGGCGGCCGGTGCCGACGGCCCCCTGCGGGAGCTGCCCCGGGTGTCCCCCCGGCTGGCGGGAGCCCAGCTGCAGGCCTGGCTGATCAAGCAGGGGGTCCGCTGAGGGCCACGCTATGACAGGCGCCAGCTTCGTCCCGCCGGACGCCGCCGGCGCCGCCATGTCCCCGCTGCTTCAGCCGCTCCTGCACCAGGTGGGCCTGCCGCCGCTGCCCGACCCCACCGGCGCCCTGGCCCAGGCGGTGGTCAGCGGCGTCAGCTGCGATTCCCGCCGCGTCGGCCCCGGCACCCTGTTCGTTGGGCTGCCCGGCACGGCGGTGGATGGCGGCAGCTTCTGGCCCGAGGTGCTGGCCGCCGGTGCGGTGGCGGCGGTGATCGGACCGGCGGCGGCGGCCGTCCAGCCCCCGGCCCCCGGCGATCCGGTGCTGGTGGTGGAGCCCCCCCTGGCCCTCTGGGCCGGCCGGCTGGCGGCGGAATTCTGGGGCCAGCCCAGCCGGCGTCTGGCCCTGATCGGTGTCACCGGCACGAACGGAAAGACCACCACCACCTACCTGATCGAGCATCTGGCGGCGGCGGCGGGCCACCCGTCCGCCCTGTTCGGCACCCTGCAGAACCGCTGGCCGGGCTACAGCGCCACAGCCACCCACACCACCGCCTTCGCCGATCTGCTGCAGGCCGATCTGGCCCAGGCCGTGGCGGCCGGCAGCAGCATCGCCGCCATGGAGGTGAGCTCCCACGCCCTCGATCAGCGGCGGGTGGCCGGCTGCCGCTTCGCCGGGGCGGTGTTCACCAACCTCACCCAGGACCACCTCGACTACCACCCGTCGATGGAGGCCTACTTCGAGGCCAAGGCCCAGCTGTTCGCCTCGGATCTGCTCGACGGGGGCGCCGTGGTCAACGTCGATGACCCCTGGGGGGCGCGCCTGGCCGGGCGGCTGGGGACGGCCGACCAGGGATCCGGCGCCGGCCCCTGCTGGCGCAGTTCCCTGGAGGATCCGGCGGTGGAGCTGTACATCAGTGATCTGGTGATGGGCGCCGACGGGGTGAGCGGCCGCCTGCACAGCCCGCTCGGGGACGGGGCCTTCCGCTCGCCCCTGGTGGGACGCTTCAACCTGATGAACCTGCTGGAGGCGGTGGGTGCCCTGCTGCAGCAGGGTCTGGCCCTGCCGCCGCTGCTCGACGGCCTGGCCAGCTTCCGGGGTGTGCCGGGGCGCATGGAGAGGGTCGGCGGGCCGGCGGGGGTTCCCCTGCCATCGGTGCTGGTGGATTACGCCCACACCCCCGACGGCCTCGCCAATGCCCTGGCCGCCTGCCGGCCCTTCAGCCAAGGGCGACTGATCTGCGTGTTCGGCTGCGGCGGTGACCGGGACCGCACCAAGCGGCCCCTGATGGCGGCGATCGCCGCCCGCCTGGCCGACGCGGTGGTGGTGACCTCCGACAACCCCCGCACCGAGGACCCCCAGCGGATTCTCGATGACGTGGTGGCGGGGATCCCCGCCGGCACCGAGCTGGTGGTGGAAGGGGACCGGGCCGCGGCGATCGCCGCCGCCATCGCTGCGGCGGCGCCGGAGGACCTGGTGCTGATCGCCGGCAAAGGCCATGAGGACTACCAGATCCTCGGCACCACCAAGGTGCATTTCGATGATCGGGAGGAGGCCGCCCGGGCTCTGCAGACCCGCGCGGCGGGTTGAGCAGGGGGGACGGCGGGGGATAGTGAGGCGTCCTCAGTCCATCCCCAGCCATGAGCGCTCCCGTCCCCATGCCGAAGCGGTTCCTGGCGGAACTGCTCGGCACCTTCTGGCTCGTGTTCGGAGGCTGCGGCAGTGCGGTCCTGGCGGCCGTGTTCCCCTACGGCCAGGGGGATACCAATCCGCTGGGGCTGGGATTCGTGGGGGTGGCGCTGGCCTTCGGCCTCACCCTGCTCACGATGGCCTACGCCATCGGCCACGTCTCGGGCTGCCATATCAATCCCGCGGTGAGTTTCGGCCTCTGGGCCAGCGGCCGCTTCCCCAGCTCGGCCCTGCTGCCCTACGTCGTCGCCCAGGTGCTCGGCGGCATCCTGGCCGGTGGGCTCCTCTACGGCATCGCCAGCGGCCGCAAGGGGTTTGAGCTGATCGGCAGCAACCCCCTGGCCACCAACGGCTTCGGCGCCCATTCCCCGGGCGGCTACGGCTTCTGGGCGGCCCTGATCATCGAGGTGCTGCTGACCTTCTTCTTCCTGCTGGTGATCCTGGGCTCCACCCACCGTGACGCGATCAAGGACTTCGCCGGGGTCCCGATCGGCCTGTCCCTGGTGCTCATCCACCTGATCAGCATCCCGGTGACGAACACCTCGGTGAATCCGGCCCGCAGCACCGGTGTGGCCCTCTGGGTGGGGGGTGAGGCCATCGGTCAGCTGTGGCTGTTCTGGCTCGCCCCGATCGTGGGCGCGCTCCTGGCGGGCTGGGTGCAGCGCCATCTGTTGGAGGCGGGGGAGCACTGATCGGCCTCCTCCCCTCGGCGCCCTACCCCCGGCCTCCGGGATGGGCCCTGTCAGGGAAAGGGGATCGATGGTGTGGGATGTCGGAAGATTTCCGGAGGAATCACTCTCGCTCTGCAACGGCGTTGATACCTTGATCCGGAATTGAGCGCCGTCTCTGGTCTGATGCCGACAAACCTGGCTCTGGTGGCGAGTGTCGTCATCCCCTTTCTGTTCAAGTTCGCCGGTGCCGTCGCCCTCTGGATTGCCGGTGGCTGGTGCATCCGATTTGCCCTGCGCATCCTCAAAAGGGGGCTGTCCTCCGGCACCCTTGACCCCACGGTCATCGGCTATCTGATCAACATTCTGGGGGCGGTCCTCAGGGTCATCCTGGTTGTCGCGATCCTTGGCTTCTTCGGCATTCAGACCGCCAGTTTCGCCGCCCTTCTGGCTGGTGCCGGTGTGGCCATCGGCGCCGCCTGGAGCGGCATGCTCAGCAACTTCGCGGCGGGGGTCTTCCTGCAGGTCTTCCGTCCCTTCAGTGTCGGCGATTTCATCACCGCCGGGGGGGTCACGGGAACGGTGGAGGAGATCGGCATGTTCGTCACCTCCATCCAGTCCATGGATTGCGTCCGCAACATCGTCCCCAACGGAAAGCTGTTCTCCGACACGATCCAGAACTTCTCCTCCCACCCCTTCCGGCGGGTTGATCTGGTCGCCCAGCTCGATAACAGCGCCGACGTGGCCAAGGCCATCGCTTTGCTGAAGGAAGGGATCAAGGCCGTTCCCAACCAGGATCCCAATACCCCGGCTGACATTGAGGTGCTCGAGTTCAGCGAGCGCGGCCCCCGGCTGGCGGTGCGCCCCTACACCCACACGGACACCTACTGGCAGGTGTACTTCGACACCAACCGCATGATCGTGGACGTCCTTGGCAAGCATGGATTCCCTGTGCCGAGGATTCCCGTCGGCATGGCTCAGGGCGGCAACTGAGTCGCTGCTGGGGCCGGTGTGTCCCACGGCCCCGCCTGTCAGCCCTCGGCCAGCTGGGCCAGCAGCCGCTCCACCTCGTCCGCCGTGCTGACCAGGTGGGTGCAGGCCCGCACGCAGCGGGGGGATTCCAGGGTTCGCAGCCAGGTGCCCCGATCCCCCAGGCGCTTCACGACGGCCGCCGGTTCCAGGGGTTCTCCCCTGGCATCGGCCAGGGTGAAGCTCACCAGCCCCGCCGGCGGTGGCACATTCAGCAGGGTGCGGACCCCGCCAATCCGCTGCAGGCCTTCCCACAGCTGGCCGCTGCGCGCCCGGATCTCCGCCAGCCGGGCGTCGGCATCGCCTTCGGCCTCCAGCAGCTGCAAGGAGCGATCCAGCCCGGCGAACAGGGGGGTGCAGGAGGTGGCCACCTCGAAGCGGCGGGCGTCGCGGTGGTAGCCGCCGGCGCCGGGGCCGTCGTGCTCCAGGGTGCGCCAGCCGATGAGGGTGGGGCTGCTCGCCTCCAGCAGCCGCTCGGAGACCGCCACCGCCCCGAGCCCTTCCGGGCCGCAGCACCACTTGTGGCCGGTGCAGGCATAGATGTCGGCGGCGGCGGCCGCCTCGGCCACCGGCAGGCTCCCCAGGGACTGGGCCGCATCCACCAGTAGCCAGGGGTGGCGTGGATGGCCGGCCAGCTGGGCCGCCACCGCCGCGATCGGCATCGTCTGGCCGGTGTTCCAGAGCAGGTGGGAGAGCACCACCAGCCGGGTCCGGGAGGTGAGGGCGGCCGCGAGCCGCTCGCCGACCACCGCAGCTGTGGCGTCCCCCTCACCGGTGAGATCGGCCACCGCCAGGGAGGTGATCCGCAGCCGGTGGCGCCGGGCCAGCTCCTCGAGGGCAGCCACCACCCCGTAGTGCTCGGCATCGCCGACCAGCAGCTCATCCCCCGGCTCCCAGGGCAGGCCCCAGAGGGGCAGCACGCACCCCGAGGTGACGTTCTCGGTGAAGGCCACCCGCTCCGGCGCCACGCCGAACCAGGCCGCCAGCCGCTGCCGCAGCCCCGAGACCGTGCGGTTCACGTAGGGCCAGACGTTGTCGCTGAACGGACCCAGCTCCTGGATGGTGGCGAAGGCTTCGCTGATCGCCGCCAGCGACGGCGAGGGCAGGGGGCCCTGGCCGCCGTAATTGAAGTACGTCTTGTTGGCCAGGGCGGGCATCAGATCCCGCAGGGGAACTGGGGCGCTGGCCTCCGGGCGTGGCCCGAGTTGAGGCCCAAGGTCGGTGCTCAAGGGGGCTTTGGGTGGCGTTAACGCAGCATGGCAGTGGGATCCCACCGGCCGGCAGCAGCGCGCTTCGATACGGCTTGCGGATCAGCGCAACGCCCCGAGGCCCGAACGCTTGCGGCGGTTGATCCGTCGGCGCAACCGGCGGCTGCAGCCGAAGGCCACGCCGAGGCCGACGACAGGCAGCGGGGCAGGAACCTGGGCGACCACCTCGCCGTGGAGTGCCTGCCCGATGCGCTGATGGAAGGCCGTGGTGGGATGGAGATCGTCCCAGAAGAGGCGCCGGGCGGCCGTCTGGGGATCGCTCAGGCAGGCGACATCGCGGATGCAGGGCTCCAGGGAGTCATCCAGGCCAAAGGCGCCTGGATCGCCGTAGATCCGGTTGGACAGGCCGTGGAAGTCGAACAGCATCAGGCTGGATCCGGCCAGGGTCGGGCGCACCTGGTCCAGGGCGCTTTCGATCGAGGCATTGAAGACGTTGGAAAAGCGGCTGAGGATCTGTGATTGAGGCCCGCCCGGAGGGCCTGCCCCCGGCAGGCGTCCCAGGTCAGGGGAGTTGAAGACCAGGATGTTGCGGGCCCCCCGCTGATGGAAGTCAACGGCCGTCGCCACGACGTTGTTGACGGCGTTGCTGATGATCTGTTGAAACACCTGCGCCTGGACAGATGGTGGCGGGGCCTGAATCGTCGGGGGCCCAGGTTGGAGGGCTCCGTCGAAACTGCCGGCCAGCAATCCCGGGGACTGGGTCAACGCAGCGGTGGTCTGGGTATAGAGAACGTCATTGGGAAACAGCTGGATCACGAACAAGGATCTGGCCGGATTGAAGGCCGGTGCTGCGGCCATGAAGGCATTCCGCTGCCAGGCATTGCCGAGATTCTCAAAGAAGCCAGGGATCACCGGGCCGAGGACCGGCGACACCCCGTTGTTGTTGGCCACGCCCGTGGTGGCCCCGCCGATGGCGTAGTTGGTGCCCCCCGCCAGAGAGGGCCGGAAGGGGGCCAGCGGGTTGCCGGCACTGAAGAAAGGATCGCGCGGATGGAAGCGATTCCAAAGAACTTCCACCGCCGTCGGTCCATTGCTGAACCGTCCATCGGCATAGGGCGGTGGCGGGAAGACCAGCGAGCCACCTGACTGCAGCTGGGTTCTCAGGCCGGCGTTGCCACCGTCCAGGACGCTGTCGCCCACCACAAAGAGGCGCTCAAGCCTGGCGATGCGTGCCTGGGCGGGCAGGGGCTGCAGCAGCGCCGTGAAGGCAGCCGCCAGACCAAGCCATGGCAGAACGGTACCCATGCCCGCATCCGGTTGATCGCCGGAAGCCTAATGGGAAAAAACGGAAGTCCTTGCCGTTTGGATCACACCTTCAGATCCATCAATTGCTGGAGATCACCTGGCCCACCACCACGGCCGCCACGGCCGAGAACAGGGTGATGCCGAGGGCCGTCAGGGGGCTCTGGCCCTGGGCCACCGCCAGGGTGGTGATCACGCCGGCACCGAGACTGGCCACGGCGAGCTGGGAGGTGAGTTCGCTGCCGGAGCGGGGGCTGGGGCTCGGGGTCACGGCGGCTTCGTCACGATTGATGGCCTGACGCTACGGGCGATGAATCGTTCGTCACTGCCAGCCCGGCGAAGCTGTTACCAGGCGTGGTTGTTCTTCATGAAGCCGTTACATCGGGCCCCGTCGATGCATTGAAAGTCTTCCACTTTCGTGGCGATTCGCCTCAGGAAGCCCGCCCGGCCCCTGAGGCCGGCCGTGCCCGGCCGCTGGAGGCCCAGCTGCGCAGGGCCTCCAGCTGCTCCCGGGCGGTGCGCGACAGGGGCACCACCTGGCTGGCCGCCGCGATCAGGTCGGCTTCCCCGAGCTCGCGGCCCTCGCCGAAGGCCAGGTGCATGGCCTCGATCACGGTCTGCTCCAGTTCGGCGCCGGAGAAGTCGGCGGTGCGGTCCACCAGCACCTCCAGGGGGATGGCATGCCGGGGCCGTCGCCGCCGCAGCTGCAGATCCAGGATCGCCCGGCGTTCCTCGGCATCGGGCAGCTCCAGCAGGAAGATCTCGTCGAAGCGGCCCTTGCGCAGCAGTTCCGCCGGCAGCCGCTCCACGGCGTTGGCGGTGGCCACCACGAACACGGCGCTGCTCTTCTCCGCCATCCAGGTGAGCAGGCTGGCCAGCACCCGCTGGCTGGTGCCGCCGTCGCTGCGGCCATCGCCACCGCCGAAGCCCTTGTCGATTTCGTCGATCCAGAGCACGCAGGGGGCCATGGCCTCGGCCCGCTGGATCATCTCCCGGGTCCGGGCCTCGCTGGCCCCCACCAGGCCGGCGAACAGGCGGCCCACGTCGAGGCGCAGCAGGGGCATGGCCCAGCTGTGGGCGATCGCCTTGGCGGTGAGCGACTTGCCGGTGCCCTGGGGGCCGATCAGCAGCACCCCCCGGGGCAGGGGCAGGCCGTAGCGCTGGGCCTCCTCGCTGAAGGCCCGGTGACGTTGCTCCAGCCAGTGCTTCAGGGTTTCCAGTCCGCCGATGTCGGCCGGGGTGGCTTCGGTGGGGCAGTACTCCAGCAGTTCGCTGCGGGCGATGGCCTGGCGCTTCTCCTCCAGCACCTCCGCCAGGTCCTCGATGCCCAGCTGCCCCCGCCGGGCCAGGGCCCGGGCCGCCAGCTGGCGCACCCGCTGCTCGCTCAGCCCGTGGCAGGCGGCGGTGAGCTGCTCGAGCACCCCCGGCTGCAGGGGCTGGCCGCTGGCTTCGGCGATGGCCCGCAACAGGCGACCGATCTCCCCGGCCTCGGGCAGGGGCAGCTCCAACAGGGTGACGCTGTCCTCCAGCTCCCGCGGCAGCTGCCATTCCGGGGCGCTGATCACCAGGGTGTGGGGCACCTGGCGCAGGCCCGCGGCCAGGTTGCGGAGGCGCCTGCAGACGCCGGGATCGTCGGCGTAGCGGTGGAAGTCCTTCAGCAGCAGGATCGCTCCCTGCTCGGCCGGCAGCCCGTCGAGGGCGCCGAGGGCCGCCATCGGCTGACGCACCGCCTGCCCCTCCAGGCCCGGGCTCCCGCTCAGCCCGCCGATGAAGTCCCAGCGCAGCAGGGTGCGGCCCCCCAGCCGCTGGGCGGCCCGCTCCAGTAGACCCTCCACCCGCTCCTCCTCCAGGCTGCGGATCCAGAGGATCGGCGTGCGGGAGCGGATCAGAAGATCCAGCTGATCGCCGAGGTCGTGGACCATGGCTCAGCGCAGGGAGCGGAGCGCCGCCCAGCGGGGGTCGACGTCCCCGTTCCCGTCGGCGTCGCCGGTGGGCAGCGGCGGGCCGGGGCAGTCGGGGCCGCAGCGGTTCACCAGGGGCAGCTGCAGGCTGAGCTGCTCGAACAGCCAGCGCTCCGGATCGAAGCTGCCCCCGGGATCGAGGCACTCCACCGGATCCTCGGCGGCGAACACCACCTCCTCCTCCTCGGGGCCGGCCACGGCGATCTCCAGCAGCTCCCGGGTGGTGGCGCTCAAGGCGTGGTTGTAGGTCTGCAGGCAGCGGTCGCAGCAGAGGGTGATGATCGTCTCGGCCGTGCCCTCCACCTCCAGCACCGTGCCGTGGTGGAGAGCCCGCACCCGGCCGCGCACGGGGGTGAGGCTGGCCAGGCCGGCGATGGCCTGGTCGACCGGCCAGGTGCGGCCCTCGCCCAGCAGCCGCAACTCCTGCAGGGGCAGCGGCTGCAGCCGGGTCATTTCTTGGTCTTGGGCTCGAAGGGCAGGCGGCCGCCACCATTGCCGCCGCCGGCCGTGGCGGTGGCGGGCTGCTGGGCGAGCTGCTTGTCGAGGATCGCCTGCAGGTTGTCGGGCAGGGCCTCACGGGTGAGCAGGAAGGTCTGGACGCCCTGGAACACGTTGGCCACCACCATGTAGAGCAGCACGCCGGCGGGCAGCGGGAAGAACAGGAACATGGCCGTGATCATCACGGGTGTGATCTTGTTGGCGGTCGCCTGCTGGGGGTTGGCGGGCATGCCCATGCCCGAGAGCAGCTGGGAGGCGAACAGGGTGGCGCCGAAGGCCCCCACCAGGATGGCGATGTCCCAGTTGACGGCACCATCGGTGTAGAAGCCCACCTGGCCTAGGGCCTTGATGAACAGGAAGCCGCTGCGGGCCGCCAGGCCGGGGATCCGGGCCTCGACGGTGGCGTCGCCGGGGGCCAGGGCCGTGATCCGTCCCTGGTCATCCACCTTCACCACGCTCTCGCCCTTGGTCACCACCCAGCTGGGGGTGAAGCTGTCGCCGTGCTCCACGGTGCCGAGCAGGGAGGCGAAGCTGGTGCCGTCCTTGCCGTGCAGCTCCACCTGGGTGCTGTCACCGACACCGAGCTTGGTGCCGCCCTCGAGGCTGGCGATCACCGGCACGTGCTCGGTTTCGCTGATGAAGATGGAGTGGCTGGCGCTGTTGAAGGGCTTGGCCTCCACCGCGGCGATCTCCTCGGCCGGGAGCACCTTGAGGTTGATCGCGTAGGGGACGTCCGCAAAGGGGGACCCCCGCAGGGTGGCGAACAGGGCGAAGAGGATCGGCATCTGCACCAGCAGCGGCAGACAGCCGGACAGGGGGCTGCCGAACTCCTTCATCAGACCGCCCAGCTCCTCCTGCTGCTTCTGGGGGTTGTTGGCGTACTTGGCCTTGATCTCCGCCTGGCGCTGCTGCATCACCGGCTGGGCGATGCGCATGCGCCGGGCGCTGCGGATCGAGCCGGCGCTCAACGGGAACAGGGCGAGGCGGATGACCACGGTGAGGGCCACGATCGCGAGCCCATAGCTCGGAACCAATCCGTAGAAGAAATCGAGGATCGGGAGCAGCAGGTTGTCGGAGATGTAGCCGATCACGGCAGGGGTGCGCTGGGGTGGTGGATCTCGGCTGCCAGTGTGCCCGACCGGGGCGACCGGATGGGGGTCCGGTGGTCAGGCGCTTTCACGGGCCGGGGAGGCGAACCCGGCGGCACCGGTGGCTCCGGAGGTGCGGGAGGCGGCCTTGCTGCGGCTCTCGCGCTGCTCTTCGATGAAGGCCTCGAGCTCCCGGAAGCGCGGCACTGCCCGCATTTCGAGCTTGGCGCCGTCGTTGAGCACCACCACCATGTCGCCCCAGGCGCCAAAGCCCCGCGGCACCGAGCGCACCTCACGGATCTGGCTGTAGACCACCTGGGTGCGGTCGCGGCCGAGCCAGCCGCCGCTGACGCTGATGCGCCGGCTGGTGATGCGGAAGCGCAGCCACAGGGCCCGGACGATGGCTCCCACGGCGAAGGGGATGCCGATCAGGGTGAGGCCGAACAGCAGGTTGACGATCAGGTCGCCCCTGGCGGGGCCGCCCTCGTAGAAGACCGTCTCATTGATCTCGAGTTTGTTCTCCACCCTGTCCTCCGGGGTCATGGAGCAATCCTGCCTGGCGCAGCAGCTGGGCACATTCTCCCAGCAGCTGGTCCTCGCTGCGCTCGAGGCAGCCGGGCTTGAGGGTGATCAGCAGCCACAGGGGCTGGCTCGGGGCCGGCGGGTGACGCCGCAGATGGTCGTGGAAGAGGCGCCGCAGGCGGTTGCGACGCACCGCCAGCTTGCTCACCTTGCTGCTGATCACGATCCCGCAGCGCCAGGGGCTGGCGATGGGGGGCGTGCTGGGGGTCCCGGCGTGGGGCAGCAGGGACGGCTCCGCCGCCAGGACCCGCAGCAGCAGCCCAGGCCCCTGGAAGCGGCGCCCCTGGCGGTACAGACGATCGAAGACCCGTCGGCCCTTCAGCCGGTGCTGCTGCGGCAGGGCCACGGACCTTCCCGGCCGGCCTCAGACCGCCAGGCGGGCCCGGCCGCGGCGGCGGCGGGTGCGGATCACGCGACGGCCCGTGTGGGTGCGCATCCGCACCCGGAAGCCGGACACGCGCTTGCGCTTGCGGCTCGTTCCTTCAAGGGTGCGCTTCGTCATGCTGCTGCTTGCTCAGTGGGTCACCCTATCAGTTGGTGTTGTTGGGCACGATCTGGATCAGCCAGCTGCCCAGGTAGCCCGAGACCGGGATGTCGCCGGGGGCCTGGGCCAGGGCGTTGAACTGATACATGCCGGCATTGAACGGGTTGAAGACGTTCATGTAGACACCGATCGTGTCCTTGTCGGACACGGGGGTTTCCGGAAAGATCTCGATGGATCGCCCGTTGGCCGAGACCTCGATCGTGGCGGGGATCGTTTCCAGGCAGCGGGTTCTCTTGAGCATCCCGCCTTCACTCATGCGGCAGAGCTTGACCTGCTTGGGGTCGATCGTGGTATCAAAGTGGCTCGGAATGCTGATGCTCAACTTGAGGATGGCCGTCTTGCGATCCTTCGGCCGCAGCATCAGGTAGTACTCCGCCCGCTGCATGCGGGTGGTGTCGGTCGTGAAGAAGTAGAGCTTGCGGTAATCCTTGTTGTTCTCCCAGCGGAACTCCATCAGGCCGGGCGTGCCCTGGGCGATGGATGGTGAGGTGGCGACAGGGGAGAGGAGGGTGGCGGTGGCGACGGCCAGCGCTCCGAGGCCGGCGGTGCCCAGGCGGCCGATCAGGGCCAGGGGCTGGGACCGCTCGCGCGGGAAGGACGGCATGGCGGGGAGGATCTTCATGGTGAAAGTCTCAACACGCCCGTGCGTCTGCCGCGCCTTCAGTGGTCGGCGGGGGAGCTGGCTGGGGCCGAAGGCTGGCCCGCCTCGGCCCGGTCGGGCCTCAGCCGCGCCGCCTCCCGCAGGTAGGGGTGGACCTCCTCCCGGCTGGCATCCAGCCAGGCGTGGGCCAGGAGCCGGATGCAGCGGGGCAGGTCCCCGGCCACCGCCATCTGCTGGCAATCCAGCAGGGCGACCCGGCCCCAGTCGGCCCGGCGCCGGGCGATGGCGGCCGGGAAGCAGGCGTCCAGATCGGCGGTCACGGAGAAGGTCACCGAGAGCACCCGGTCCCCCGCCAGGTCGTTGCGCTGCAGCAACTCCTCGATCAGCTCCGCCACGGCCTCCGCGATCGCTTCGCCGGTGTTGGCGCTGGCGGTGGTGGCTCCCCGCAGGGCCCTCAGCTCGAGACCAGGCTTCATGACGTCAGGGGCGATGGAGCCAGAGGGGCTGGCCGCTCCAGGCCAGTTCCAGGCTCAGGGACTGGGAGAGCTGCTGCATCAGTGTGCTGCCCGGCAGCAGCCCGAGCAGCTTCCTGGGCGGTTTGCCGAAGCTGACTGTCCGGGTCTTCTCCGGATCCAGCCCCGCCAGCTCCGCCGCCAGGCGGCGGGCGCTCTCCTCGTCCCCCAGGACATCCACCAGGCCGAGCTCCAGGGCCTGGGCGCCGCTGAACACCCGCCCGTCGGCGAAGGCGCGCACCACGTCCGGCTCCAGGCCCCGGCCCGCGGCCACCGCGGCCACGAACTGGCCGTAGCTGGAATCGATCAGCTCCTGCAGCAACTGACGTTCCGCTTCGGAGAGGGCACGGTCGGGGGAAAGGATGTCCTTGTAGAGGCCGCTCTTGACGGTTTCGAAGCGGATGCCGATCCGTTTCAGCAGCCGCGACAGATCGTTGCCCCGCAGGATCACGCCGATCGAGCCGGTGATGGTGCCGGGATTGGCGACGATCTTCTCCGCCGCCACCCCCACATAGACGCCGCCGGAGGCGGAGATGTTGCCGAAGCTGGCCACCACCCGGCAGCCCTTCTCCCGCAGCCGCATCAGGGCTGCATGGATCTCCTGGCTGTCGCCGACGGTGCCGCCGGGAGTGTCGATGCGCAGCAGCAGGGCGGGGCACTCCCGCTGCTGCACCTGCTCAATGGCCTTCAGCACCCGGACACGGGTGCCCCCGGCGATCGGCCCCTCGATGGCGATGCGCGCCAGGGTTCGTCGGGACTTGCGGCACCAGGGCCAGGGCATTGTGGAGATGCGCGGTGGCTGGATCTTAAAAAGAAGGCCTGGACGGGCCTGTTCGCCGCCCTCCGCCCCTCCACCGCCGCCCCAGGATTCACGCCCCATGCCCCGGACCCTGCGCTGGGTGTTGATGCTCCTGCCCTTTGCCCTCTGGGGCACCGCGATGGCGGCGATGAAGCCGCTGCTGGGTGGGGCGTCGCCGGCGATGCTGGCCAGCCTGCGGCTGCTGCCGGCCGGGGTGGTGCTGCTTCTGGCGGCCCGCCTGCTGGGGCGTTCCTGGCGGGTCGATCCCGTGGATTGGCCCTGGCTGCTGCTGTTCGCCGCCGTCGACGGCAGCCTGTTCCAGGGGCTCCTGGCCCGGGGTCTGGGGGAGACCGGGGCGGGCCTGGGTTCGGTGCTGATCGACTCCCAGCCCCTGCTGGTGGCCCTGCTGGCCCGCACCCTGTTCGGCGAGGCGATCAACCCGGTGGGCTGGCTGGGCCTGCTGATCGGCCTGCTGGGCATCCTCTGCCTGGGACTCCCCGGGGAGGTGCTGCGCCACTGGTGGCTGCAGGGGCCCCCGGCCCTGCAGGCCCAGGCCTGGAGCCATGGCGAGGCCTGGATGCTGGGGGCGGCGGCGGCGATGGCGCTGGGCACCGTGCTCTGTCGCTTTGCCACCCGCCGCAGCGACCCGGTTGCCGTCACCGGCTGGCACATGCTCCTGGGCGGTCTGCCCCTGCTGCTGGTGGCCGGCGGGGAGGCGCTGCTCTGCCCGGAGACGGTGAGCTTCTGGCCCCACTGGAGCCCGGTGGAGTGGGGCCTGATGGCCTACGCGGCCCTGCTCGGCAGTGCCCTGGCCTACGGCCTCTTCTTCTGGTTCGCCAGCAGCGGCGACCTCACCGGCTTCACCGCCCTCACCTTCCTGACGCCAGTGTTCGCGGTGCTGTGCGGGGTGCTGCTGCTGGACGAGCGGCTGGGGCCGCTGCAGTGGCTGGGGGCAGCCCTGGCCCTGCTCTCGGTGCTGCTGATCAACCAGCGCGGCCGGCTGTGGCAGCTGGGCGGGCGGACGGAGCCGGTGCCGCCATGACCCGCACGGTTCTCTTCGTTCACCAGAACTTCCCCGGCCAGTACCGGCACCTGGCGCCGGCCCTGCAGGCCCGCGGCGACCGGGTGGTGGCCATCGGCGGCCCCAGCAGCCAGCCCCTGCCCGCCATCCCGCTGCACCGCTACGACCCCCTGCCGCCCGGGGGGGTGCCGCCCTGCCACCCCTGGGCTGCCGATTTCCAGACCAAGATTCTGCGGGCCGAGGCGGTGGCCCGTTGCCTGGAGGCGCTGCTGAAGGAGGGTCTGCGGCCCGATCTGGTGGTGGGCCATCCGGGCTGGGGGGAACTGCTGGTGGTGAAGGACCTGCTGCCGGCCGTCCCGGTCCTGCACCAGGTGGAGTTCATCTATCAGCTGGTGGGCGGCGATGTGGGATTCGACCCGGAGTTCGCCGACGCCGACTGGCGCCCCCTGGCCCGCCTGCGCCTGCGGCGGGCCACCCAGCTCCTGGCCCTCCAGGACCTGGACTGGGGGCTGGCCCCCACCCCCTGGCAGGCCAGCACCGTGCCGGCCCCGTACCGCCAGCGGCTGAGCGTGATCCATGAGGGCATCGACACCGCCGCCATCGCCCCCCAGGGCCCCGCCCGCCTGCAGCTGCAGCGCGCCGGCCTGAGCTTCGGGCCCGGCGATGAGGTGGTGAGCTTCGTGGCCCGCAATCTGGAGCCCTACCGGGGCTTCCACACCTTCATGCGCATGCTGCCCCGGCTGCAGCAACTCAGGCCCGGGGCCCATGTGGTGATCGTGGGCGGCGATGGGGTGAGCTACGGCGCCGCGCCCCCCGGCGGCGGCAGCTGGAAGGAGGCGATGCTGCGGGAGCTGGGTGATGCCCTCGATCGGCGCCGGGTCCATTTCGTCGGCCGCGTGCCCCACCCGGTGCTGCACGAGCTGTTCCGGGTCACGGCCTGCCACGTCTATCTCACCGTTCCCTTCGTGCTCAGCTGGAGCCTGCTGGAGGCGATGAGTTGCGGCGCCCTGGTGGTCGGGTCGGCCACGGCCCCGGTGCAGGACGTGATCGAGGACGGCCGCAACGGCCTGCTGGTGGATTTCTTCGATCACCGGGCCCTGGCCGAGCGGCTGGCAGCGGTGCTGGCCGACCCCGCCGGCCACGCCGGGCTGCGCAGGGAGGCGCGGCGGACGGTGGTGGACGGGTTCGATCTGCGCCGGGTCTGTCTGCCCCGGCAGCTGGAGCTCGTGGATCGGCTGATGGCCGGATCGGCGACACAGGACGGAACGGCTGGGGAGCGATAGGTTCCCTCCGATTCGCCCAGCCGGTTTGCCCGCCCTGCCCCGCCGCCAGCGCCGCCGGTTGCTGCTGATCACCCTGGTCCTTGGCCTGGCGCTGTTCGCCTGGCAGCTGGGCACGACGGGGCTGGTGGATGAGACGCCGCCCCTGTTCGCGGCCTCGGCGCGGGCGATGGCGGAGACGGGCGACTGGCTGATCCCCCGGGTCAACGGCCTGCCCCGCTACGACAAGCCACCGCTGGTCTACTGGCTGATGGGGCTGGTCTATGCCCTGCCCGGCCAGCCGCAGTGGAACCCCCTCGGGACCTGGGCCTCCTGTTTCCCCTCCGCCCTGGCCGCCATCGGCCTGATGCTGGCCCTGGCGGATACCCTGCTGCGCTGGCCACAGCCCCCGTTCCAGGCCAACCCCGCTGCCGCCGCCACCCCCGCCGCCGCCTCCAACGGTTCCGCACCGACGCCGGCGCGTCCGGGTCTGACGGCCCTCACCGCCGCCCTGGCCTTCGGCCTCTCACCCCTGGCGCTCGTCTGGGGGCGTACGGCGGTGAGCGATTCCCTGTTCAGCGGCCTGGTGGCCCTGTCCCTGCTGCTCTGCTGGCAGGCCTATGCCGACCCCGGCCGGCGCTGGTGGCTGCCATGGCCCGTGCTCGGTCTGGCCGTGCTGGCCAAGGGGCCGGTGGCGGTGGTCCTTCTGGGCCTCACCCTGCTGCTGTTCGGCTGGCTTCAGGCCGACATCGCCGGGCTGTGGCGGCGGCTGCGGCCGCTGCGGGGCCTGGCGCTCACCGCCCTGGTGGCGGCCCCCTGGTACCTGCTGGCCCTGCACAGCGAGGGCCGGCCCTTCTGGGACAGCTTCTTCGGCTACCACAACCTCCAGCGCTTCACCGAGGTGGTGAACCGCCACCTGCAGCCGTGGTGGTTCTTCGTGCCGGTGATGCTGGTGGCCAGCCTGCCCGTCTCGCCGCTGCTGCTCGTCGGCCTGGCCCGGGCCATCGGGCCGCTGCGCCGCTCCTGGTGCCCCACCTGGCCCCAGCCTCCGGCCGCCTCCCTGGCCCGCTTCGCCGCCTGCTGGCTGCTGGCGGTGCTGCTGTTCTTCACCGCCGCCGCCACCAAGCTGCCCAGCTACTGGCTGCCGGCGACGCCCGCCGCCGCCCTGCTGATCGCCCTGGCGGCCCAGACCGGCTGGTCCGGCGATGGCGTAGAGGCTGGCGGCCGGCCCTGGGAGCGTTGGGCCTGGGGCCTCAGCGTGCTGCTGGTGACCGGCCTGGGACTGGTGTTCCTGGCGGCTCCCCTGTGGTTGCCGCTGATCCAGGATCCGGAGATGCCCACGCTGGCGACGGAGCTCCGGGACAGCCCCCTGGTGCCCGTGGTGGCCGCCTGCTGGCTGCTGGCCGCCCTGCTGGGCTGGATCACCCGCCGCCGCCGCCCGCCCCTGCGCCTGCTGGCCCTGCAGCTGCCCCTGGTGCTGTTCGTGCCCGCGGCCCTGCTGCCGCTGTGGAGCGTGGGTGATCGTCTGCGGGGTGAGCCCGTGCGCCGCATGGCGGCGGCCCTGCAGCGCGAGGGCCGTCCGGGGGAACCCGTGGCGATGGTGGGCGTGCTCAAGCCCTCCCTGCATTACTACAGCCGGCGGGTGGTGATCTACGAGGGCATCGGCGTGGAGGGTCCCCTCAACCTGGCGGACCGGCTTCGCCGGGAGCGCCGGGTGGGCCAGCGGCCCAGCACGCCGGAGGACCAGCCCACCGTGCTGGTGGTGATCGATCAGACCACCGCCCGTGCCCCCTTCTGGCGCCATCTCGGCGCCAGCGAACTCGACAGCGCCGGCGTCTACCGGCTGTGGCGCCTCGATCGCCGCCGCCTGGAGGACACCGTGGCCCAGCTGCGTCTCAAGGGCTTCGCCCCCGACTGGCAGGACCCCCGGCCGGAGCGTTACTGAGCCGCCGGCAGGTGGATGTGGAAGCGGCTCCCCACGGCGATCTCGCTGTCGACGTCGATCGAGCCCCCCATCGCCTCCACCAGCAGCTTCACCACCGACAGCCCAAGGCCCGAGCCCCGTTCGTGCTCGATGGCGTTGCGGCCACGGTGGAAGCGATCGAACACCTTGGGAATGTCCTCCGGGGGGATGCCGATCCCCTGGTCCCGGACGGTGATGCACAGTTCGGCGTCGCTCTTTAAGAGTTCGAGGCTGATCGGTCGACCCGGCGGGGAGTACTTGTCGGCGTTCTCGATCAGGTTCAGCAGCACCTGCTGGAGGCGATCGGTCTCGGCCACCGCCCGGATCGGCCCCTCGGCGGCCTCCTCGGGAAGGGTGAGCAGCAGCGGGCGTGACAGCTGGCTGCGGGCGAGGTCGCAGGCGGTGGTGAGCACCTCATCCACCGCCACCGGGGTCAGCACCATCTGCAGCTGGCCGGACTCGCTGCGGGAGAGATCCAGCAGGTCATTGAGCATGCGGGTGATGCGATGGGTCTCGGCCTCGGTGGTGGCGAGGGCGCGCATCTGCTCCGGATCCAGGTTCTGGCCGCGGCGCTGCAGCCGGCGCAGGTAGCCGCCGATGATCATCAGGGGGTTGCGCAGCTCATGGGAGACGAGGCCCACGAAGTGCCGCTGCTGGCTCCAGGCCAGGGCCAGCCGATCAAGCAGCCCATTGAAGGACTGGGCCAGCTCCTCCACCTCCAGGGGAGCCTGATCGAGCTTGAGATGGCTGCTGGCCAGGCTTTCGGTGGTGACACCGGCCGCCATGCGGTTGAGATCCCGCAACGGCTGGAGCAGCCGGCG
This sequence comes from Synechococcus sp. CCAP 1479/9, assembly GCF_019038535.1. Lineage (NCBI taxonomy): Bacteria > Bacillati > Cyanobacteriota > Cyanophyceae > Synechococcales > Synechococcaceae > Synechococcus > Synechococcus sp. CCAP 1479/9. Next base: position 141,557 of record NZ_JAFKRK010000005.1, read on the forward strand.
GGTGAGCACGGAGATCGCCACCAGGGTCAGCACCAGGCACAGGACCCACACCACGGCGAGCCCCAGCAGCATGTTGCGCAGGCTGGCGACATTGGTGCTGATGTCCTCGGCGACCCAGAGCTGGCTGCCGCCGGGGGACTGGTGCAGGGTGTAGGTGAGAAAACTGTTGCCCTCCGGATCCTTCACCAGGCGGCGATCCGTGCCGACCAGCAGGGGCGTGAACGATCGGACCGACCAGGTGCCGCCCTGCGCCGCCATCGCCTGCCCGACCAGGCCGGGCAGGGCCACCAGTTGACCGGCGAGCGGCCTGGGCAGCAGCAGGGTGCCATCCCCGTGCCGCACCCAGAAGAAACGCTCCCGCGAACTGCGGCGCTCCAGCTCCCCGCCCAGGAGGGCGGCGTGGGTGGCGGACGGATCGGCGACGAGCCGGTCGAGCGCGTCGGCCAGGGAGCCCGCCGCCAGCCGTTGATCATCGTGCTGGTGATGCAGCAGACAGTCCCGGTTGATCAGGAGGGTGAAGGCGGAGGCGGCGCTGAAGCCCAGGAAGACGGACGTGAAGGCCGCCAGCCGGAGCTGGCCCAACAGGCTTCCGAACATCCGGTGACGCCAGCCACGGGAAGGGGCCCCGGTCGGGGGGGCCATCGGTGGGTTGGTCGTCACAGGTGGCGGTTCTCGCTCCTTCTGGGCAGGAGTCGCTCCAGCAGGTCGGGGAGCCTGTCGAGGAGTTCGTGCTTGAGCACGTAGTCGTCGGCACCGGCCTCCTGGGCCTGGCGGCGCCGCTCGGGGTCGTTCAGGGAGGTGAAGATCACCACCGGCACGGTGCAGCCCCGGCTGCGCAGGTCCCGCAGGCATTCGATCCCGTCGCAGTCGGGCATCTGCACGTCGAGCAGGACGAGATCGATTCCCCCCTCGGCCAGCATCGTCTCGAGGCCATGGCCGTTGGTCAGTGCCACCACCTCGCAGCCGGAATCCGCCAGCTCCTCGGCCACCATGGCCCGGATGTGGGGGTCATCGTCGACGATCGAGACGGTGGGCCGAGCGGCGACGGACCCGTCGGAGCCGGTGCCGACCTGGGTGACGATGGGGACGATCGCCTGTTGTACCGAACGTCCCTGGAGGGGGAGGGGGGAGTTCATCGCGCCTGGAACCTGGCCTCATCTTGCCGCGACCCGCGCCGATCGGCATGGCCGGGACCGGGCCGGAGCCTGCGGTCAGACCGCCACCGGCTGCGGGCACAGCTCTCCGTAGAGCCGCTCCAGCGCGTCGATGTTGCCGGTGAGGGTGTAGCGCTCCAGGGCCCTCTGGCGCGCCCGGCGCCCCAGCTCCGCCGTGAGAACCGGTTGGTCGCGCAGCACCGGCAGCAGGGTGCGCAGCTGGGTGGTGACGCCCTGGGTGCTGATCACGATGCCGGCCCCCCCCTCCAGCACCTCTCCGTCGGCTCCGGCATCGGTGGCCACGCAGGCGGTGCCGCAGGCCATGGCCTCCAGCAGAGCCAGGGAGAGCCCCTCCACCAGGGAGGGCAGCAGGAACACTTCGGCGAGCTGCAGCAGCGCCACCCGGCGGGCCCGGCTGGCCTCGTAGCCCCACCAGATCACATCAGACTCCGTGCCGCTCTGCAGCGAGGAGCGCAGCGGCCCGTCCCCCACGATCACCAGCACGCATCCCTGGGGGCGCACCAGCCGCCAGGCCTTCAGCAGCGCCTCGACGTTCTTCTCGGTGGCCACCCGGCCCATGTAGAGGAAGACGCGGCGGCCGCCCACCCTGAGCCGCAGCTGGGCCAGATCGGGTTCGCCGCCCGGGGGCGCCGGCGCCCAGGTGTCGGTGTCGACCCCGTTGGGGATCACCGCCAGCCGCTCGCGCCGCACCCCCAGGCGCACCAGCACCTCGGCCTGCAGCTCGGAGAACACGATCACCCGGTCAAACTTCGCCAGGGAGGGGGCGTAGAGCTGGTAGGTGAGCTGCTGGGTGCCGGCGGTGAGGTTGCGCAGACCGGCGTCGAAGGGGGGATGGAAGGTGGCGACCAGGGGCAGACCCAGCTGCTGGCAGAGGTCGGGGAGGCGGAAGTCGAGGGGGGAGAGGGTGAGGCTGGCGTGCACCAGATCGGGTCGCAGCCGCTCCAGGGACTCCCGCAACTCCCGCTGGGCCCCCGGGGAGGGGATCGTGTACATCTGCGACTTCACCAGGTAGGGCAGGGCCACCTCGGGGTTGGCCTCCGGCCCGTCAGGCGGATCGAGCTCGCCTCCCCCCGCTTCCGGCCGTCCCAGGGAGGGGGTGGGGGTGTCGAAGTGAATGAAGCTCACCGCATGGCCCCGCTGCCGCAGGGCTTCGGTGGTGCTGAGGCCGTAGGTGACGTTGCCGCAGAACGGAGACTTCTTGCCCAGCCAGGCAATGTGCATCACCTGTATGGCCCCACGCAACAGCGGAATTTAGCAGCGCTGGGCTGACACTCAGCTGCTGCGACAGGGGCGGGCGCTCAGCTGCTGCGCCAGGGGCGTTCGCTCAGGGCGGCGACGGCGGCGATGGCCGCCAGCCCCCAGAGCACAGGCAGCAGCCCGTAGCGGCTCACCACGGTGCCCGCCAGCACCAGGGGCAGGCTGAGGGCGATGTTGATGAGGTTGTTCTGCAGGCCGAACACCCGGCCGCGCTGGTTTTCCGGGGTGTCCTCCTGGATCGTGGTCTGGGCGGGGATCGCCAGCAGGGCCGCACCCACCCCCAGCAGGCCGCAGAGCAGCAGGGTGAAGACGAGGTTGCCCCGCAGCTGGCCGAGCAGCACCAGGCACCAGGCGATGGTCCCGAGCCCCGCACTGGCCAGCCCCCGGCGGCTGAAGCGTTCGCCCAGCTGGGCCATGGCCAGGGCCCCCAGGGCCAGTCCCACCCCGCTCATCGCCAGCAGCACGCCGAAGCGGGTGGGACCGAGCCCGCCGATCGCCGCCGCCAGGCTGATCGCCAGCACGTAGAGGGCCGCCAGCAGGCTGTAGAGCAGCACCAGCTGGATCATGGCGCTGCGCACCTTGGGTCGCTCCCGCAGCACCTGCACCCCTTCGCCGATCTCCTCCCAGACGGAGATGGAGCGAGGCTCCCGCGGCGGTTCCGGGATCTCGATCCCGGCGATGGCCACGGCCGCGGCGCCGTAGCAGAGCGGCAGCAAGACGAATTCTCCGCCCGGGATGCCCACCTGGGCCAGCAGGGTGCGCAGCAGCCGCAGGATCGGGTCGCCGAGGGCGAAACCGACGATGGTGGCGGCCATGCTGGTGGCCTGGTACACCGAATTTGCGGCGAGCAGCTGCGGATAGCTCACCAGCAGGGGAATGGCCGCCTGCTCGGCCGGGGCGAAGAACTGGGTGAGCACCGACTCGAAGAAGGTCATGGCCACCAGGGCCCAGTAGCCCCAGCTCAGCCCCAGCCACATCGGCCCCGGCAGCAGGCACAGGGGGGCCAGCATCACCAGGCCGGCCCGGAGGCCGTTGGAGGCCACCATCACGGTGCGCTTCGGCCAGCGGTCGGCCCAGACGCCCGCCACCGTCCCCAGCAGCATCGCCGGCACGGTGTTGGCCACGTAGATGCCGGTGGCCAGCAGGGTGATCATCTGGGCCCGGGTCTCGAAGCCCATCCGGAAGGCGGCGGCCGCCTCGGCGAGGGCCGCGTTGTTCTGCGGCGTGTCCGTCACCCAGTACTGGGCGATCAGGAACACCATCAGAACGATGTAGAACTTGTCCGCCAGCTGGGAGAACACCTGGCCGATCCAGAGGCGCCGGAATCCCGGCAGGGCCAGGACGGCGGCCAGTCCCCTCTCGGTCTTGCCGCTCGGGCTCATGCTGGCTCGGACGGATGGGAGGGCATGGGGTCGCAGGCGGTCCGCAGCAGTCTGAAGGCTCGCGGTCGCTGACCGAGATGCTCGCCGCACCAGGCCTCCACCAGATCCAGTAAGTGCAGCCACACCGCCTCCGGCCCCATCAGCTGGCCGTCACGCCGGCGCGGTGGGGCGGGGCGTGTCAGCCGCTGCAGCAGGGCCAGCTCGGAAGGGTTGAGCATCACCCTGGCCCCCGGGATCGCTCCGATCGCCAGCCCCTCGCTGGGCAGCAGGCTGCAGCGCCAGGACCAGTCCCCGATCGGTGGCACCAGCGCGGCGCCGCTGCGGACGCAGTGCTGCAGGGGCAGGGCGAAGCCCCCCAGGGCCAGCAGGTGGATGCTGCCCTGCACGGCCACCGCCAGGGCCTCCACCCGCTCGGACCGTTCCGTCACCACCGCCTCCAGGCGCCCGAGCTGGAGCAGCAGGTCGGCGAGCACCCCCGGGGCGGGCGTCTCGGCGGGAACGAGCTTGAGGCAGAGCTCGGCCAGGGCCTGGGCCGCGGCCAGGGTCTCCAGGCGCTGGGCCAGGCCGCTGTAGTTGCGCAGCACCCGCAGCTGCCGCACCCGCCGCAGGCCGCCGCGCCCCCCCACCTGCAGGACCAGATGGGCCAGGGGCACCGCCGCCGCCAGGCTGCTCTTCGGCCGTCGCGCCCCCGGCACCGCCAGCCGGGTGAGCCCTTCGGCCTCGCTCAGCAGGGTGAGCAGCCGGTCGTGCTCCCCCAGGGGGCGGCAGGTGAGGGCGAGGCCCTCCAGGTGCTGTTCAGGCACCGGCGCGCAGCGCCTGCATCAGGGCCACGCCCCGGCTCGTGCCCAGCCGGCCGGCACCGGCCGCCACCAGGGCCAGCGCCTGGTCGAGATCGGCGATGCCACCGGCGGCCTTCACCGCCGCCCGGCCCCTGGCCAGGGCCACCAGCCGGGCCACCTGCTCCGGGGTCACCGCGGGGCCGAAGCCGCTGCCGGTCTTGAGATGGCGCACCCCGGCATCGATGCTGATCTCCACCAGCAGCTCCAGGGCCTCGGGGTCGAGGCGGCCCATCTCCAGGATCACCTTGACCGGCAGGCCCAGGTCGGTGATGGCCGCCAGATCGTCGAGCACGGCGGTGCCGTCGCCATCGGCCAGGGCGCCGAAATCGGGCACCACATCCAGCTCGTCGGCACCGGCGGCGGCGGCCCACTCCGCCTCGGCCCGCTTGATCGCCGCCGGGATGGCCCCGAAGGGGAATCCCACCACGGCGACCAGCTTCACCGCCCCGTCCACCGGCAGCCGCTCACGGGCCACCGGCAGCCAGCGGGAGGCCAGGCACACCCCGGCGAAGCCGAAGTGGCGGGCCTCATCGCAGCAGCGGAGGATGGCCTCCCGGCCCCGGTGGGGGTCCAGGAGGGCGTGGTCGATCAGGGGGGCGAGGTCGGGCCGTTCGGGCTCCCGCTCAGGTGTCACGGGCCTGGATGACGCCGAATCCGCCATGGTTGCGGCGGTAGACCACCTGGATCTGGCCCGTGGCCGCGTCCCGGAACACGTAGAAATCGTGATCGATCACATCCAGCTGATGCAGGGCCTCCTCCAGGTCCATCGCCGGCATGGCGAAGTACTTGCGGCGCACGCCGCGGTGGGGCACGGCGGGCTCGAGGCCATCGGTGAGGGAGCCCCCGGGGTCGGGCAGCGCGGCGGCTCCGGCTTCCTCGGCGGCGGCGGAGCGGTGCACCGGGCCCTGGGTGCGCTCCTGCAGACGGTCCTTGTAGCGGGTCAGCTGGCGGCTCAGCTTGGTGGCCACCAGATCGATGCTGGCGTAGAGGTTCTCGCTGCGTTCCTGGGCCCGGATCACCACCCCGTTGGCGAAGACCGTGACTTCCGCCGTCTGCTGCGGCACACGGGGATTGCGGGCCACCGACAGATGAACGTCGGCTTCCTTGACGATGCCATCGAAGTGGCTGATGGCGCGATTGAGCTTGGTTTCGGTGTACTCCCTGATCGCCGGTGTGACGTCGAGATTGCGGCCGTGGATCAGCAGTTTCATTCGGGTGCCTGCCTCCAGAGGAATTCTGGCTCTGGGACAACCTCAAGCTAGGAACGCTGTTGCATGGCCCCCAACACTCCCGCAATTCTTTTTGAAGCCCCGGCTCCGGTGCCCTTCCTGCTGGCCTGGGAGTGGCAGCGCCTACTGCAGCGGCGCCGGCTCGACGATCCCGCCGTGCCCGACGCCCTGCTGCTGCTCCAGCACACCCCCTGCTACACCCTGGGCCGGGGGGCCAGCCTGGAGCACCTCGGCTTCGATCCGGCCGATCCGCCCCTGCCGCTTCACCGCATCGACCGCGGCGGCGAGGTGACCCACCACCTGCCCGGCCAGCTGGTGCTCTACCCGGTGCTCGATCTCCAGCGCCATGGCGGCGACCTTCACCTCTATCTGCGGGCCCTCGAGGACGTGGTGCTGGCGGTGCTGCAGGAGCTGGGGCTGGAGGGGGAGCGCATCGAGGGGCTCACCGGGGTCTGGCTGGAGGGCCGCAAGCTGGCGGCGATCGGGGTCGGCGCCCGCCGCTGGATCAGCCAGCACGGCCTGGCCCTGAATGTCGACTGCTCCCTGGAGGGCTTCGGCGCGATCGTTCCCTGCGGGCTCAGCGACCGGCTGGTGGGACGGCTGGTGGACTGGCGGCCCTGCCTCACCCCCGAGCAGGTGGCGCCGCTGCTGCTGGCGGCCTTCGCCCGCCGCTTCGGACTGACCCTGCGGCCGCCGGGGCCACAGGAGGGACTGGCTGGCCTGGGGGAGGGGGGAGACCGGTCGGGACTGGGAGAATCCTGATTTCCCGTTGCTCCACACCGGCCGCCCATGAACGCCAGAGCCGAGATCCACTGGGGCGGCAGCCCACGGGACCGCCGTGCCCTTGAAGGTCGCGCTGACTGGAGCTGGCTCGAGGGGCTCGAGGGCCTCTGGCCGGAACTGGAGCGGCTGCATGGCCCCCGGGTGGCCCTGGAAGCCCCCCACGGCCGCCATCCGGAGACGCTCCGCTACGACGAGCTGCGCCAGGCGATCGACCGGGCGGCGGCGGCCTTCGCCGCTCTGGGGGTGGGGGCCGGCGATGTGGTGGCCCTGTTCGCGGAGAACGGTCCCCGCTGGCTGGTGGCCGACCAGGGGCTGATGCGGGCGGGGGCGGCCGATGCGGTGCGCGGCAGCGCGGCGCCGGCCGAGGAGCTGCGCTACATCCTCGAGGACGCTGGCGCGGTGGGGGCGGTGCTGGAGTCGGCCGCCCTGCTGGAGCGGCTGGCCCTCGACGGGCCGGCCCTGCAGCGGCTGCGCTTCATCGTGCTGCTGGAGGGGGAGGCCCCGGCCGTTCCCCTGCCGCTGCCCTGCCTCACCTGGGAGGCCCTGCTGGAGCGCGGCGCCGCCAGCCCCCTGCCGCCCGTCCCCACGGGAGGGCCCGGGCGGCTGGCCACGCTTCTGTACACCTCCGGCACCACCGGCCAGCCCAAGGGCGTGCCCCTCAGCCACGCCAACTTCCTGCACCAGCTGGGCACCCTGGGGGTGGCGGTGTCGCCGAGCCCCGGCGATCACGTGCTCTCGGTGCTGCCGATCTGGCATGCCTACGAGCGCACCGCCGAGTACTTCCTGCTCAGCTGCGGCTGCCGCCAGACCTACACCACCCTCAAGCAGCTGCGCTCCGACCTGCAGAAGGTGCGTCCCCAGTATCTGATCAGCGTGCCGCGGCTGTGGGAGGCCCTGCTCTCGGGCTTCGAGGACGCCCTGGCCGCCATGCCCGCCTCCCGCCAGCGGCTCCTGCGCCGGGCCCTCGCCGTCAGCCGTGCCTTCCACCGGCGGCGGCGGGTGGCCCTCGATCTCACCCTGAAGCAGGAAACGGCGGCCGACCGGCTCCTGGCCGCCGGCGGCGCCCTGCTGTGGCCGAAGGTGCGCGGCCAGCTGGTGGGGGGTCGGCTGCGCACCGCCATCAGCGGCGGCGGGGCCCTGGCCATCCACGTGGACGGCTTCTTCGAGGCCGTCGGCATCGAACTGCTGGTGGGGTACGGCCTCACCGAGACCAGCCCGGTGCTTGCTTGCCGCCGGCCCTGGAGCAACCGCCGCGGCAGCGCCGGCCAGCCCCTGCCGGACACCGCCCTGAAGGTGGTGGACCCCGCCACCAGGGCGTCGCTCCCGGTGGGCGAGCGGGGGCTCGTGCTGGCCAGGGGGCCCCAGGTGATGGGGGGCTACCACAACAAGCCCGAGGCCACGGCGAAGGTGCTGGATGGCGAGGGCTGGTTCGACACCGGCGACCTGGGCCTGCTGCTGGCCGATGGAACCCTGGTGCTGACCGGCCGCGCCAAGGACACGATCGTGCTCAGCAGTGGCGAGAACATTGAGCCCGGCCCCCTGGAGGAGTCCCTGGTGGCCTCGCCGCTGGTGGAGCAGGTGATGCTGGTGGGCCAGGACCGCAAGCAGCTCGGGGCCCTGGTGGTGCCGAAGGCGGAGGTGCTGCAGGCGTTCGCGGCCGAGGCCCATCTCCCCTGCCCCGAGCCCGGGGAGACCGGTGCCGGCGCCGATCCGGCCCTGCTGCGGGCCCTCTGCCGCGAGTGCAACCGCCTGCTGGCGGCCCGGCCGGGCTCCCGAGCCGACGAGCGCCTCGGCGGTGTGGCCTTGGTGGAGCCCTTCAGCATCGACAACGGCCTGCTCACCCAGACCCTCAAGCAGCGCCGCGATCGGATCGCCGAGCGGGACCGCGGCGCCATCGCCGCGCTCTACGGCGAGAGCTGACCCCATGGTTGACCGGATCCCCCGTCGCCTGACAGCCTGAGCCCTGCACCTGAAGTCCCATGGCCGACGGCAACAGCCTCAACATCAAGCGATCGATCACGGTGCGTGCCGTGGTGACGCCGCGCTGGAAGGAGGATGCCGAGCGGGAGCTCAGCAATGCGCTCACCAATTTCGACCAGCAGCTGGCCCAGCTGGAGCAGGAGGGGCAGCGACTGATCGATGAGATCCGTCGGCAAAGCGCCAATCCCCTCGATCCCCGCGTGCAGGAACAGGTGGGTTCGGTGCAGCAGCAGGTGGCGGCCAAGCGCGCCGAGTTCGAGGAGCAGAAGCGCCAGGTGCTCGACCAGCAGCGCCAGGTGCGGGAGCTCGAGATGGAGCAGGTGGTGGAGCAGGGCCAGATCGAGAGCTTCTGCGACGTCCAGGTGGGCGACAACCTGGTGCAGAAGCTGCAGGTGGCGGTGCTGGTGCGGGATGGGGTGATTGAGGCGATCGAGGGGGGCTGATCCTTCCGCCACCTAAAATCCCCCCCATCACAGAGGCAGTCCCCCGTTGGCCACCCACGAAATCTTCATGCCGGCCCTCAGCTCCACCATGACGGAGGGCAAGATCGTGGAGTGGCTCAAGAAACCCGGTGAGCGGGTCGAACGGGGCGAGTCGGTGCTCGTGGTCGAGTCCGACAAGGCGGACATGGATGTGGAGGCCTTCCAGGAGGGCTTCCTGGCGGCCGTGCTGATGGAGGCGGGCAGCACCGCCCCGGTGGGTGAAACGATCGGCCTGATCGTGGAAACCGAAGCGGAGATCGCGGCGGCCAAGGCCGCAGCCCCGGCCCCTGCCGCGGCGGCCCCCGCAGCGGTGGCGCCCGCGGCCGCCCCACCGGCCCCCGCCGCTCCTTCCCCGGCGCCCGTGGCCCCATCGGCTCCGGCCCCCGTGGCTGCGCCCGCCCCGGCGCCGGTGGCGGTTCCTGCCGCCGCCAACGCCAACGACGGCCGGGTGGTGGCCACCCCCCGGGCCCGCAAGCTGGCGGCCCAGCTCGGTGTGGCCCTGGCCTCGGTGCGGGGCAGCGGCCCCAACGGCCGGATCCAGGCCGAGGACGTGGAGCAGGCCACCGGCCAGCCCGTCAGCGTGCCGCGGGTGGCCGAAGGCACCGCTCCCGCCATGGCCGCCCCGGCTGGCAATGGCGCGGCGGCCGCCCCTGCCGCCCCCGCCGGCCAGTCCTTCGGCCGTGCCGGCGAGACGGTGGCCTTCAACACCCTGCAGCAGGCGGTCGTTCGCAACATGAACGCCAGCCTGGCGGTCCCCTGCTTCCACGTCGGCTACACGATCACCACCGACCGGCTCGACGCCTTCTACAAGCAGGTGAAGGCCAAGGGCGTCACGATGACGGCCCTGCTGGCCAAGGCCGTGGGGGTCACCCTGGCCCGCCATCCCCAGGTGAATGCTTCCGCCAGCGACGCCGGCATGGCCTACCCGGCCTCCGTCAACGTGGCCGTGGCCGTCGCCATGGATGACGGCGGCCTGATCACCCCGGTGCTGGCTGCCGCCGACCGCACCGACCTCTATTCCCTCTCCCGCAACTGGGCTGACCTGGTGGCCCGCTCCCGCTCCAAGCAGCTCAAGCCGGAGGAGTACACCACCGGCACCTTCACCCTCTCCAACCTGGGCATGTTCGGCGTCGATCGCTTCGACGCGATCCTGCCCCCGGGCACCGGTGCGATCCTGGCGGTGGCTGCCTCTCGGCCCGTGGTCGCCGCCCTCAAGGACGGTTCGATCGCCGTGCGGCGCCAGATGCAGGTCAACCTCACCGCCGATCACCGCGTCATCTACGGCACCCATGCCGCCGCCTTCCTCAAGGATCTCGCCGACCTGATCGAGAACCGGCCCGAAAGCCTGGCCCTCTGAGGCGTCCTCCTTCCGCGTGGTCACTCCCGCCGTGCCGGATCCCGCCGACCTGCGCCTGTCGAGCTACGACTTCGCCCTGCCCCAGGAGCGGATCGCCCAGCGGCCGGTGGAGCCCCGGCACGCCGCCCGGCTGCTGGTGGTGGACCCGGCGGGGGCCGGGCCTGCCCCCCATGCCCGCCACCTCAGCGCCTGGGATCTCCAGCACGAGCTCAGGCCCGGCGACCTGCTGGTGGTGAACGACACCCGGGTGCTGCGGGCCCGGCTGGAGGCGCGGCGGCCCGGCGGCGGTGCGGTGGAGCTGCTGGTGCTCGAGCCCTGGCCGGGCGGGGCGGGGCAGTGGCTGTGTCTGGCGCGGCCCGCCAAGAAGCTGCGGCCCGGTGACCGCCTGGAGGTGGTGGCCGAGGGCCAGCCGCCCCTGACGGTGGCGGTGGTGGGCAGCGATCCCTCCACCGGCGGCCGCATCGTGCAGTTCCCGCCGGAATGCGCCGATGCGGCGGCCCTCGAGCCCCTGCTGGTGCAGTACGGCGCCATCCCACTGCCGCCCTACATCCACGAACACGACGCCAGCGACAACGAGCGCTACCAGACCCGCTATGCCGCCCGACCCGGCGCCGTGGCCGCCCCCACCGCCGGCCTGCACCTCAGTGACGAGCTGCTCTCGGCGATCAGGGAGCGTGGTGTCGGGGTGGCCACCACCACCCTGCACGTGGGCCTGGGCACGTTCCGGCCGATCGAAACGGAAGACCTCAGCGCCCTGGAGCTCCACAGCGAATGGGTGGAAGTGAGCCCGGCACTGGTGGAGGCGGTGGCGGCCTGCCGGGCGGCCGGGGGCCGGGTGATCGCCATCGGCACCACCTCGGTGCGCAGCCTGGAGGCCGTGGCCCAGCTGCACGGCGGCGAGCTCCGCCCCCACACCGGCCCGGTGAACCTGGTGATCCAGCCCGGCTACCGCTTCGCCGTGGTGCAGGGCCTGCTCACCAACTTCCACCTGCCGAAGAGCTCGCTACTGCTGCTGGTGAGTGCCCTGATCGGCCGCCAGCGTCTGCTGGCCCTCTACGGCGAGGCGATCGAGCGCCAGTACCGCTTCTTCTCCTACGGCGATGCCATGTGGATTGCGCCGGAGGCGGTGCTGCCAGGGGCCAGGCCAGCCTGAAAAAAAAAGCCCCCGGGGATCCCCGGGGGCTGGTGGTTGGAGCCGAAGCCTGATCAGGCGGCGGCCAGGTTGGCGGCCACGAAGTCCCAGTTGACCAGCTTGTCGAGGTAGGTGGTCATGTAGTCGGGACGGCGGTTCTGGTAGTCGAGGTAGTAGGCGTGCTCCCACACATCCATGGTGAGCAGGGCCTTCTGACCATGGGCCAGGGGCAGATCGGCGTTGGCGGTCTTGGTGATCTTCAGGGTGCCGCCATCGAGCACCAGCCAGGCCCAGCCGCTGCCGAACTGGGTGGCACCGGCCGCCTTGAACTGCTCGACGAAGGCGTCGAAGCTGCCGAAGTCGGCGGCGATCTTCTCGGCCAGGGCGCCGGTGGGGGAGCCGCCGCCACCGGGCTTGATGCACTGCCAGTAGAAGCTGTGGTTCCAGACCTGGGCGGCGTTGTTGAACACACCCGCCTTGGAGGCGTCACCGGCCACCGCCAGGATCACCTCTTCGAGGCTCTTGCCCTCGAGCTCGCCACCCTCGATCAGCTTGTTGAGGTTGGTGACGTAGGCGGCGTGGTGCTTGCCGTGGTGGAACTCGAGGGTCTGCCGGGAAATGTGGGGCTCGAGTGCGTCGAGGCCGTAGGGCAGTTCGGGCAGCTGGTGAGCCATGGGAGAGGGTTGGGGTTACGCGGCATTGTAACGATCGTCACCCGAATCCAGGCTGCCCGGGGAAGGGGCTCAGCCCTTGACCTCCAGCAGTTCCACCTCGAACACCAGGGTGGCGTTGGGGGGAATCACGCCACCGGCGCCACGCTCGCCGTAGGCCAGATCGGGGGGGATGACCAGCTTGCGCTTGCCGCCCACCTTCATGCCGGCGACGCCCTCGTCCCAGCCCCGGATCACCCGGCCGGCGCCGAGGGGGAAGGAGAAGGGGCCGCGGCCGTAGCTGCTGTCGAACTCCTTGCCGTTGGTGAGGGTGCCGCGGTAGTTGACCACCACGGTCTGGCCGCTTTTGGCCTCGGCGCCTTCGCCCAGGGCCAGGTCGGTGATGCGCAGGCCGCTGGGGGTGGTGCGTTCGGTGGGGGAGACGAGCTCGCCGCCCAGGGCCGCGGCCCCGCTGGAGGCCAGATCGGCGCTGGAGGAATCGGGAGCCATGGTGAACAGGGTGGGGTTGGGGACGTCGGGGTCGAGTTCGAGCGGGGCCGCCACGGCCTGCTTCGCCTGCGGTGCGGGGTTGGCCTGGGGCGCGGTGGCGGGGCCGGAACGGGCCAGGGCCTGCTGGACGCCGGCCTCGGCGGGGGCCGGTGCGGCGGCCTCCACCTGGGAGGGTGACACCAGCTGGCTGACGAAGGCCAGCATCAGACAGGCCACGCAGACGAACGAACTGATCAGGATGTCGCGCATGCGGAAGGACCCGGATGGGGGGATTCTGCCAGCGGCCCTGCCGGCCTCAGAGCAGCGGCGGCAGGTTGGGGGGCACGTAGGTGGTGTACCCCCAGCCCCCGCTGCTGTTGTTGAAGGTCTGGTTGTTGAACAGGTCGGAGTAGATGGCGTTCCAGTTGGAAATGCCGCCATCCCCCATGCCGACGGCGAACACTTCCACATTGCCGGGATTGGACTGGGCGGCGGTCGCATTGAGCGCCGCATTGAGCTGCAGCTGGTTGGCCCCCCAGACATCAACACCGGCCGCATCGGGCACCCTGATCGGTGTGCCGGCGCTCGTGTAGCGCAGGCCGGAGCTGGTGATCGGATCACCGGCCAGATCAGCGTCCGTCGGCAGGGCCACGTTGACCCCACTCCAGCCCTGGCCGAACTCCGGTCGGTTGTCCCACCAGGGACGGCGTTCCGGCCGGCCATCGGTGATCAGGCCCACATAGGTGAGCGTGTCGGGAGTCAGGCTGGCCTGCTCCCCGGCGATCAGTTGCCGGAGGGCGGTGAGGGCCCCCAGCATCTCCGTGCCGCTGTAGCGGTTTCCGGGTGTGCCGGGTGCGGTGTAGGCATCGAGGCTGCTTGGGGCCGGCAGACCGCGGTTGATCCAGTCGGCGCTGGTGGAGGCGCCGTACTGAACGTTGGGAGTTGTGGTGGCCAGGACATCGCTGGCCAGGGTGACACCGGCCGAGGGGTCCGAACTGGTGAAGGTGGTTTTGGAGTGGGTGACGAGGTAGCTGAAATCGACCGTGTGGATCGTGATCCTCTGGGCGGTGAAGTTGTCGAACGGGTTGTCGATCAGCGACCAGGTCTTGATTTCTTCAGATAGAGTTTGGCTGTCGGTGAGCTGGATGTTGCCGTTGAAGCCGTACTGGCCGTTCTTGGTGAAGATGTAGCCGGCGTTGTTGAAGGCCGGTTTGAGGCCGTAGTAGAAGGCCAGGCGGTTCTGGGCCTCCAGACGGCTCACCCCCGATGGATCGCTGCCCTGCATCGAGGTGGAGTTGTCGAGCAGGAGATAGAGGTTGACCGGGTGCGGATCGGTGACGGAGATCGGTGGCTTCGGGCCGATCGGTGGGCTGTCGTAGTTGATGTCGACGCGGGCCGGGTTGCTGGTGGCTCCCTGTTCGTCCTGGATGGTGTAGAAGATCGCCGTGGGGTTCGTGACGAAGCCCGCCTGGGGCGAGAAGGTGATGTCGCCGTTGAGGGGGTCCACGCTCCAGGTGCCTTGCCCGGGTACCACCAGCGGATCGCCGGGGTTGGTGGTTCCCACGATCTTGATCGTGGCAGGCACGAGAGTGGAATCGATGTCGGAGTCGTTGGCGACCACGCGCACGGTGCCGCTCTGGCCGGAGGTCACCCGGCCGATGTAATCGTCTGTGGCGACAGGGTTGTCGTTGGTGCCTTCGATCGTGATCGTGGCCACCGCCGTGTCGGTGAGACCTCCGGGCCGATCGAGCACGGTGTAGTTGAAGGATTCGGTGAGTTGATCCCCCACGTTCAACCGCTCCACCGTGAGATTGCTGTTGTCCACCGTGTAGGTGTAGGTGCCATTGGCGTTGAGGGTGAAGCGGCCGTACAGGCCCTGGAGCGCGGCGCCAACGGTGCCGGCGGTGCCCGAGCCCTCGAACGCGCCGGTGCGGATGCCGGTGACCGAGCCCCTGCTGATCACCGGCGTGTCGTTGCTGTCCACGTCGGTGTCGTTGGCCAGCACATTGCCCGTGGCATCGAATCCACCGCTGCTGTTGGCGACGCCCCCCGCCTCCTTGGCCAGGCCGGTGTCGTCGTTGGCCACCGGGGCATCGTTGGCCCCCTGGATGGTGATCGTGAGCACGGCGTCGTCGGTGAGACCGTCGGTTTGATCCAGCAGGGTGTAGTTGAACTGCTCGATCAGGGTGTCGCCGGCATTCAACGCGTCGACGCTGCTGTTGGCGTTGTCGACCACGTAGCGGTAACGACCATTGCTGTCGATCGTCAGGGAGCCGTAGAGCCCCCGGAAGGCGGTTCCGATCGGACCGGAGCTGCCCGTGCCCTCGGCGTTCCCCAGACGGATCGACACGATGGAGCCATTGAGGAACGGCGTGTTGTTGGCATCGACGTCGCTGTCGTTGAGCAGGACGTTGCCGGTGGCATCGGCGCCGGGCGTGCCGTTGAAGCGGCCACCGGCTTCGACGGCGGTGCCGCTGTCGTTGCGGGCAACGGGAGCATCGTTGGCCCCCTGGATGTCGATGGTGAGAACGGCCACATCTTCGAGGCCGCCGCTGTCTCGCACCGTGTAGTTGAACTGTTCGCTGAGGATGTCGCCCCGGTTCAGCGCTTCCACGATCGGGTTGGCATTGGCCACCACATAGGTGTAGGAACCGTCGGCGTTGATGGTCAGCGCTCCGAAGAGACCCTGCAAAGGGACTCCCGCGGCGACGGCGAGGCCGGCCCCTTCCCTTCCGCCCAGCCGGATGGCCGTGACCGTTCCCCGGGTGACCAGGGGGGTGTCATTGCTGTCCACATCGGTGTCATTGAGCAGGACGTTGCCAACGGCGCTGGAGCCGGGTGCGGCGTTGAATCGGCCGCCGGCTTCAACCGCGGTGCCGTCGTCATCACGGGCCACGGGTGCATCGTTAGCCCCTTGGATGGTGAGGCGCAGGACGCCGACATCAGTAAGGCCGAGGCGGTCTCTCGCCGTGTAGTTGAACGTCTCGATCAGGGTGCCGCCCGGACTGAGGGCATCGACCGTTGGATTAGCGTTGTCGACCACATAGGTGTACGTCCCATTGGCGTTGATGGTGAGGCGGCCGTAGGTGCCGCTCAGCAGGAAGCCGCCGGCCCCGTCAGCGGTTCCAGCCGTTCCGGCTCCCTCGGTGGCGCCGGTGCGGATCGCGGTGATCAGGCCGTTGACAGCCGGCGTGTCGTCACGATCGACGTCGGTGTCGTTGGTCAATACGTTGCCGGTGGCATCGGCCCCTGCCGTGCCGTTGGCCACGCCACCGGCCTCCACGGCCGTGCCGCTGTCGTCGTTGGCGACCGGGGCGTCGTTGGCGCCGAGGATGCTGATGTTGAGAACGGCCGTGTCACTCAGGCCACCCGGGTGATCAAGCATGGTGTAGTTGAACGACTCGATGATGACGTCGCCCAGATCCAGGCCATCGACGAAGCGGTTGGCGTTGTCGACCACGTAGGCGTAATCGCCGTTGGCCTGGATCGTGAGGGTGCCATACAACCCCACCAGCAGGAATCCGCCGCCGGCGATGGATGTGCCGGCCAGGCCGGCGCCCTCCCTGGCGCCCCGGCGGATCGCCGTGACCGTGCCCAGAGGTGGAGCCACGAGATTGTCACCGTCGTTGCTGTCGACATCGCGGTCGTTGGCGATCACGTTGTCGGTGGCAGACCGGCCGGGTGTGCCGTTGAGCGTGCCCCCCGCCTCCACGGCCGTGCCGGTGTCATTCATCGCCATGGGGCCGTCATTGAACGCCACCGGGGCGTCATTGGTGCCGCTGATGTTGACGACCAGCGTGAAATCAACGGTGGCGCCCGACGCAATGATTCTTTGGGTGAAGATGAAGTTTTCGCTGAGGGCGTCGCCCTCATTCATCCTGTCGACAGTGGCGGTTGCGTTGTCGACTTCGTAAATGTACTCGCCTGTTGCCTGGAGGGTGAGTTTGCCGTAGAGGCCCTGCAGGGGAGTGCCGATAGAGCCGACGACTCCGCCGGCAGTTCTGATTCCCGAGATCTCGAACAATGAGGTGTTGGAGCCACTGATCAGATCGCCTCGTCCAGCCTGGCCGCCGGAGCTGTTGTTGACTCCACCGGCTTCCTTGGCAAACGCGATGGCGGGATCAACATTGACGTTCGGTCCATTGATCGTGATCGTCAGAACGGCAGTGTCGATGAGTCCGCCTGTGAGGCGGTCGAGGACCGTGTAGTTGAAGTGGTCGAAGAGGGGTGGGCTGCCGGGCGTTAAGAGAGAAACGTCTTGATTGTTGTTGTCGACAACATAGGTGTATGTGCCATTGCTTGCGATCGTCAGCGTGCCATAACTGCCGTTGATGACAAAGGTGGCTCCGTTGTCATTGGTGATGCCTGCTGGGCCAGAGCCTTCGCTGCTGCCTGCCTGGATCTTCGTGACGGTGCCATTGACTGGTGGCGTGTCGTTGGAGTCGACATCGGTGTCATTGGTGAGGACATTGCCTGTGGCGTCGTATCCACCGATGTCATTGAATTGGCCGCCGGCGGCCCCGGCCGTGCCGCTGTCATCAATGGCCACGGGGGCGTCGTTGGCCCCCTGGATGGTGATCGTCAGAACGGCGATGTCGGTCAGGCCGCTGGGCCGGTCGAGCAGGGTGTAGTTGAAGGACTCGATCAGGACATCGCCGGGGTTGAGGGCATCGACCGTGGGGTTGTTGTCGTCGATGACATAGACGTAGGAACCATCGGCGTTGAGCGTCAGGTAGCCGTAAAGCGTCTGGAAGGACGCACCCACGCTGCCGGCAGAGCCGGCACCCTCCCGGTCACCCAGGCGCAGCGCGGTGATGCGGCCCTGCGGGGGAGCGGCCGTGTTGTTGCCATCCGCCGCATCCACATCCCGGTCGTTGGCGATCACATTGCCGATGGCGTTGCTGCCCGCGGTGCCGTTGAAGGTGCCGCCGGCCTCCAGGGCCGTGCCGGTGTCATCGCTGGCCACGGGGGCATCGTTGGCCCCGGTGATCGTGATCCTCAGAACGCCGATATCGGTGAGGGCCCCATCAGAAACCGTGTAGTTGAAGGATTCGCTCAGCAGGGCGCCGGGATCCAGGGAATCGACCGTGGGGTTGGCGTTGTCGAGCGCATAGGTGTAGGTCCCATCGGCGTTGATGCGGAGGGTGCCGTAACTGCCCACCAGCACGAACCCGCCGCTGCCATCCGGCGTCCCCGCCGTGCCGGCCCCTTCCGTGGCCCCCAGCCGCAGGCCCACCACCCGTCCGTTGAGGGCGGGCGTGTCGTCGGAATCGACGTCAATGTCGTTGAGCAGCACATTGCCGCTGGCGTTCGCGCCCGGCGTGCCGTTGAAGCGGCCACCGGCCTCCAGCGCCGAACCGACGTCATCGACGGCCACCGGTGCGTCGTTGACCCCCCGGATCGTCAGGGTCAGGACGGCGGTGTCGGTGAGGCCGCCGGGGTGGTCGAGCAGGGTGTAGTTGAACGACTCGGTGATGGTGTCGCCCGGATTGAGGGCCTCCACCACGGGGTTGGCGTTGTCGACCACGTAGGTGTAGGTCCCATCGGCCCGAAGCGTCAGGGACCCGTAGAGCCCCGTCAGAGCCGAACCGACCGTGCCGGCGGTGCCGGCGCCTTCCCTGGCCCCGGTACGGAACGACACCACGGCGCCCAGGGGGGGAGCCACCAGATTGTTGCCGTCCCGGTTGTCGACATCGCGATCGTTCGTGATCACGTTGCCGCTGGCATTGGTCCCGGGGGTGCCGTTGAGGGTTCCGCCGGCCTCAATGGCCAGGGCGGTGTCGTCGGCGGAGACCGGGGCATCGTTGGCCCCCTGGATCGTGATTCTCAGGACCCCGCTGTCGCTCAGGGCCCCATCGGAGACGGTGTAGTTGAAGAATTCCGTGAGGCTGGCGCCGGGATCGAGGGCATCGACCGTGGGGTTGGCGTTGTTCAGTTCATAGGTGTAGGAGCCGTCGGCGTTGATGGTGAGCTGGCCGAAGCTGCCCCTCAGGGGCGATCCCAGGCTGCCGGCCGTGCCCGCCCCCTCGGTGGCTCCGGTGCGGAAGGCCGTGACCCGTCCCCGCACGGTGAGTGGGTTGTCGGCGGGATCGGGGTCGGTGTCATTGGCCAGCACGTTGCCGTTGGCGTTGCTGCCGGGGGTGGTGTTGAAGCTGCCGCCCGCCTCCACGGCTGTTCCCACGTCGTCCACCGCCACCGGTGGCCGGTTGGCCACCAGGATCACGGTCTTGGTGCTGAGGTAGTCGTTGAGCCCTCCGGCTCCATCGCTGCCATTGCGCTCGCCATTGGCGGCACCGGAGCTGCCGGGGGTGGTGCTGCCGGTGCCGTTGCCGCCGCTGCCGTTCGGTGTACCGGTGCCGGGCAGGCTGGTGTAGAGAACGTCGGCGGTGTTGGTCAGGGCCGTGCCGGGCGCCAGGGCGGCCGAAAGCACGCCCCTGTAGGTGATGGTGACGCTCTCGCCGATCCCCAGTTCCGGCACCGTCACCAGGATCCGGTCCGCCAGGCCGTTGCTGCCGCTGACGATCGAACTGTCGGTGGCGGGCGGCGCACCCGGCTCGCTCAAGACAATGGTGGGTGGACCCGTCAGGGTGAAGTTGGGGCCGAGGGCATCGAGGTTGTCGGCGATGACGAGGTCGAAGGCCTTGGAGAGGGTCGCGTTACCGGAGACCGGCGAGTCGCTCGTGTTGCGGATGGTGACGGTGTAGACGAGGGTGTCGCCGGGGGTGGCATTGGGATTGCCAGGGCTACCGGTCTTTTCGATCGCGATCGTTTTGTCGATCAGCAGGTTGGGCTCCAGCACCGACAGGGGCGTGGCGGTGGCGGTGCGCTGCACAGTGCTGCCGAGGAGCCCCGCGCTGCTGGTCATCCGGTTGGTGAGGGTGACCCCGGCCTGATTGCTGGCCACGTTGGTCACGATGGCGTTGAACTCGATCACCACCGACTCGATCTGGTTGGCGTCGGCGTTGGTGTTGATGAATTCCCCGAAGTTCCAGGTCAGCACCTGACCGGCGACCGTTGAGGGGGCAAAGCTGGCGCTGGGGATCACCGTTGTGTTGTTGCCAGCCCTTGGGATGAAATAGGGGTTGATCGAACCCTGACTCCAGCTCAGATCGCTGGCGCTCTCAGCGACGAAAGCCAGGGTGGCGGTGTTGTCGTTGAGGAAGCTCAGACCCGTCGGCAGGTTGTCGACGATCAGGGAGTTACTCAGGGTTCCCTGGGGCAGGTTCTCCTGCAGCCGGAAGCGCACGATCTCGCCGATGGTCACCCCATTGCCGCTGGTGCTGGCTTCGGAGCTGAGCCGGGTGGTCTTGAACGTGCCCGGCGCGAGGCTCACCACCGACCGGCTGGCGCTCTTGCTGTAGTTGTTGACGCCACCGTCACCATTGCGCTCCCCGTTGACGGCCCCGGAGCTGCCAGGGGTGGTGCTGCCGGTGGTATTGCCGCCGCTGCCATTGGGGGTGCCGACCCCCGGCAGACCCGTGTAGGCGATGGTGGCAGTGTTGGTGAGGGTGGTGCCCGGCTGGATCCCGATCAGCACCACGCCGGTGTAGGTGAAGCTGAAGCTCTGACCGCTGTTGAGACGGTCGATCTGGAGCTGGATTCGGTCGCCGTCAGCGGCGCTGGCGCCGCTGGTGACGGAGTTGTTGATGATCGATCCCGTACCCGGCGGCAGGGTCCCCGGCAGGCTGACGCTCCGCAGGTCGAAGTTGCTGCCCAGGTTGCCGAGGGCATCGTTGAGCACCAGGTCGAAGGCATCGGCGCGGCCCGCCGCATTGCGCACCGTGACCGTGTAGGTGAGCGTGTCGCCGGCCTGGACATTGCCGCTGGGGTTGGCGGACTTGGTGATCGTGATGCTGGGCTCGGTGATCTGCACCGCCGTGCTGCCGCTGGCGGAGCCGCCCGTGTAGCTCACCGTGGCGGTGTTGGTGCGGGTGACACCGTTGCTGTTGCCGCTGGTGTTGGTGACCAGGGCGTTGAATTCCACCGAAACCGTGTCGTCAACGGCGTTGTTGCGGTCGCCGTTGGTGAGGGTGCCGAAATCCCAGGTGAGGGTGGAGCCGGAGATCGTCGGGGTGGCGGGTGTGAGGGATCCGGCCACTCCAGAAGAGAAGATCGGGGCGGAGGCGCTGCCGTCGGCCAGGAAGGTGATTCCGGTGGGCAGGACGTCCACCAGCTTGAAATTGGCCAGGTTCCCCTCCGGCACCGTCACCTGCACCCGATAGCGGACGATCTCACCGATGGCGACGTTGCTGCCGGGGGTGGAACTCTCCGAAGTGGAGACGATCGACTTGCTGACCGTCGCGTTGCGCAAGGTCACGGTGGCGTTGTCGATCAGCCGGGCCGCACCGGGCAGGTAGCCCGTGCCCCCGCTGGGCACGTTGGTGTAGTCCTCCAGCACCCCCAGGTTGGTGAGCAGGCCGCCCACCAGCTGGCCATAGGCACCGGCGTCGACGCTGGCGTCGAAGGTCACCACGGCGATGTTGCGGCCGCTGCTGGCGTTGTACCCATCGATGGCGCCGCCGCCGGCCCCGGTCAGCGGATCGCTGGGTGTGGGGCCCGGATCGCTCAGCCGGATGCCGTTGGCGCTGAAGATGTCCGCCTGGCTGGCGGCCGTGCCGTCGGGCCGCGTGTAGTTGATCGTCGCGCCACTGCCGTCGACGATCCGCAGGCTGCCGGGGGTGAAGCTGAGCCCGGCGGGAAGTTCATCCCGCAGCTGGACATTGAAGGCGCCGCGGTAGCTGGTACCGATGTTCTCGATCACCACCACGAAGCGGATCGTGTCGCCCGCATCCAGCCCCGTGACGTTGGAATCGAGGGCGCCGTTGCTGACAGCACCGGTGGAGCCGTTGCCGCCGGCCACACTGATGCCGCTGCTGTTGACTGTGCCGGTGAAGGGCACGCCGCCGATGGAGGCCGGGAAGCTGGCCCCTGCCGTGTTGAGGGCCGGGGTGTAGGTGGCGCCCTGGGCGCCGGTGAGGCTGTCGCGGCTGGTGACGACGATGCCCTTGCGGATCTTGAGGTTGGGGGCCAGCACCTCGCCGGTGACCGGTGAGATCTGGGTGGGGCGGTTGACGCCGTTGGAGTCCACCGTGCTGGCGGTGGCGATGTTGGTGATCGGCAGCCGGTCGTTGATCGCGGCGCCCGTCACCGTGACCGTGTAGTAGATGTCGACCGTTGTGGGGGTGTTGCCCGGGTCGCTGCTGTTGGCGATCGTTGCCACCAGATCGTTGACCGCCGGCCCGGTCTTGAGCTGGTTGTCCACCAGCGCTGGAGCGTTGTGCAGGCTCCCATAGCTGAACTGGCCGGATGGGGGCAGGCTGCCCGCAGCCCCACCGCTGAAGTCGAAGGCGGCGGGGCTGCCGGCGCCGCTGGCCTCCCTGTCAACGTCGTAGATGGGGGTGGGCAGGAAGTCGCTCAGGCTGAAGCCCTGGATGTCGCCGGTGGGGAAGGTCACCGTGAGGCGGTAGGTGACCGTGTCTCCGGGCGTGAGCACCAGGGGGCCGGCACCCGGGGCCTGGCCGTTGCGGGCCACCACCGACTTGGAGGAGGTGATGTCGGCCACGTTCAGGTCGACCGAACTGGTGTCGGTGACCTGGCGGTTGGTGTTGAAGAAGAGACCGCCCGGCAGCTGCCTCTGGATGTCCCCCTGCAGGGTGACGTCGTTGACCAGCGTGTCACCGGCCTTGATGTTCTGACCGGCCGTCCTGGGGGCGACGAAACTGTCGTCGACGCTGGCGGTGAAGGTGATGGAGCCGCCAGTGGCACCGGCGGTTGTGCTGAAGACCCGGCCGCCCTGAAGGATGCCGTCGTTGCCGATCGACCTCAGCCAGCCGCTGAGATCGAAGCTGAGGCGGTCTTTGCCGTCGGCACCTGGACCG
The DNA here is from genome assembly GCF_019038535.1 of Synechococcus sp. CCAP 1479/9. Lineage (NCBI taxonomy): Bacteria > Bacillati > Cyanobacteriota > Cyanophyceae > Synechococcales > Synechococcaceae > Synechococcus > Synechococcus sp. CCAP 1479/9. Next base: position 164,190 of record NZ_JAFKRK010000005.1, read on the forward strand.
GCGAAGTCCGGAAGGTAGCTGATGTACGCAGGATTGAAGCCAATCGACCCATTGCCAGTGAGCGAGACGCCCTGCTCATTGAGGTTGATCCTGGCGCTGCCGGGGGTGAAGGTGAGGCCATCGCCAAGCAGATCGCTGACGATCAGATCGCCGAAAGCAAAGTAATCGGAGATCTGGAAAAAGAGCGTGAACGTCACGCTGTCGCCGGGCACCACCTGGGCGGTGCTCGCGGCCTTCTGGATCGCCAGCGCCCTGGCGGTGATCGTATCGCTGGCCGGCGTGTCGATCGTGACGCTGCCGTTGGGGGAATTGCTCCAGCTGCTGGTGGCTTCGGCGGTGTTGGTGTAGGTGACCGCCCCGCCTGTGGTGGGGTCGAGGGTGTCGGCAATGTAGAAATTGATCTGGGCGGCAGCCTCCTCAGGGCTTGTGGTTCCGGTGATGGGACCGCCGTAATCGATGACGACACTGTCGTTCCCTGGGGCCGTGGGATTCGCCACTGGCGCCTGGACGACGTTCCCGGTAATCACCAGGCTGGGGTTGATCCCCAGTAGGTTGAGATTGCTGGGCAGGCTGTCACTGAACAGCAGATTGTTCAGCTGGGCCCCATCAGCGATGTTGGCGGAGAGCCGCCAGAAGCCGCCGAAGTTGGGCCCGGTGACCGTTTCCGACTCCGCCAGGTTGTTGCTCTTGCTGAAGGTGAGCGGTGTCGGGATGACCTGGCCGGTCACGTTCGGGGCGCTGATCGGCGGATCCGTCAGCGGGTTGTCGAGCGGATCGCTTCCGAGGGCATAGCCGCCGCCGGCCCGGACCGGCACCGGTCCCAGGAGCGGCGCGGTGGCGACCACCGTGACCGGCACATCCACCACCAGTTCGGGGGCCGATGCCGTGTAGCTGCCGATGGGCAGCTGCCAGATCAGCAGGGTGTCGGGGGTGGCGCTGGAGAGGGTGACCCCGGTGATGGGGTGCACCAGCGTGAAGGGGCCGCTGCTGCCGCTGCGGGTGAAGGTGTAGGTCTGGGTGGTGAGGGCCAGCCCGGCCCAGCGGGCGGTCCCGAAGCTGAGGTTGTCGCTCGGGGACGTGACCTGGAGCTCCACCCAGGGCTCGTACCCCGTGGCGACCGACTCATTGAAGATGAGCTGGAGATTCCCTGCGTCCCCGTACAGCACGTTCAACGTGGAGGGGGAGAGTCCGATGACGGGGGAGGGAATCGCCAAAGGACGACGCAGGAAAAGAACCGCCCGTCAACCTATCAATTGATGTGACGTTGCTGCGTTTGGGCTGAAAACGGCCTTAAAGCGTGCTCTCGCCGTTCGCCTGCCGCTGCCGCAGGGCCTGCTCCAGCCGGTCGATGCGGCCGCGCAGCTCGTCCAGTTCCCGCTGCCTGGCCAGGCCCAGGTCCTGCAGCAGCTGGTCACGGTTGCGCTCCAGCTGGCGCTCGGCCTGCTGTTCCACCTCGGGCGTCTCGCCCCGCAGGGCACGCATGACGTCCTCCACCAGGGCGGAGGCGTGGCTGGGGTCGAGGCGGCCGCTGCTCACCCATTCCTGGCTGACGTACTTGAGTCGGTCGGCCACCAGCGAGGTGGTGCCGAGGCCGCGCAGCAGCAGCATCTGCAGCAGATTGCCCTGGTCCATGAAAGAGGTTTCCTTGGGGAAACGGCGTGACTCTTGTCTGACCTTGGCGCCTCTCGGCCCCGGCGGCCATGGGCAATGACCGGCGTGCCGGCTGGGTCGCCGCCGCAGCCGGGGGGCTGCTGGCGGGGGCGGCCCTGCCGCCGGTGGGCTGGCCCTGGCTGCTCTGGCCCGCCGTGGCGCTGCTCTGGTCCCTGACGGAGAGCCGCACCGGAACGGTTTCGGCGCCGCGGCGGTTCCGGCGCGGTGGGCTGTGGGGGCTGGCGGCGGTGCTGGTGAGCCATCGCTGGCTGCTCTGGCTCCACCCCCTCGACTGGATCGGGGTGCCGGGTCCCCTGAGCCTGCCCATCTGCCTGGCGTTGTGGCTGGCCATCGGCCTGGCCGGTGCCCTGCTGGTGGGGGCCTGGACGGCCCTGGTGGGTCGGCTTGATCCCGCCCGGCCCAGCACGGCCCTGCTGGCGGCGGCCCTGTGGGGCCTGAGTGAGGTGCTGCTGGCCAAGGGTCCCCTGTTCTGGCTGGGACTGGGGGCGGCGGCCCTGCCGGGGGACCGGGCCCTGGCCGGCCTGGCGGCCCTGGGGGGGGCCGGCTTCCTGGCGGCGCTGCAGCTGCTGATCGGCTGGGGCCTGTGGCGGGCGCTGCGGGCCCTGCCCGCCCAGCGTGCCCGCTGGCTGCTGGTCACGCTGGGCCTGGTGGCCACCTGCCACCTGGCCGGCCTGGCCCTGCTGGCCCAGGCCGGGGCCGGGGGCGGCGATGGTGATGGCCGTGGCGATGGCAGCGGCGATGGCGGCAGGGCCGAGCGCTGGCTGGTGTTGCAGCCCGCCATCCCCACCCGGGAGAAGTTCGAAGCCGACCAGCAGCGCCGGCTGCTGCTGCGGCTGGCCTCCGCCCAGCGCCAGGCGGCCGCGGCCGAACCACCGGTCCAGGGGGTGCTGCTGCCCGAAGGATCCCTGGCCCTCGGCCAGCTCCTGCCGGAGGCGGCGCCGGTGGAGGTGCTCAGCGGCGGCTTCCGCCGCGAGGGCCTGGAGCTGCGCAGCAGCCTGTTGCGCTTCGAGCCTGGCGAGCGCCAGGCCGGCGGCTGGGTGGACAAGCACCGGGTCGTGCCCCTGGGTGAATGGGTGCCCCTGGCGAGCCTGTGGCGCTGGAGCGGTCTTTCGGCGGTGGGGGGGATTGAACCGGGGACAGCCTCCCGGCTGCTGTCGCGGCCGGGGGGGGATGTGGGCGTGGCCATCTGCTACGAGCTCTCCGATGGGGCGGCCCTGGCCGCCGCCACCCGGGAGGGGGCCCGCTGGCTGCTGGCCAGCGCCAACCTCGATCCCTACCCCCTGCAGTTGCAGGGGCAGTTCGCCGCCCTGGCCCAGCTGCGCGCCATCGAGACCGGCCGCTGGCTGGTGAGTTCCGCCAACACCGGCCCGAGCCTGCTGGTGGACGCCGGCGGGCAGGTGCTGGAGACGCTGCCCCCGGGCCGCCCCGCCACCGGCCTTCTCACCGTGCAGCAGCGCTCAACGCTCACCCCCTACGACCGCTGGGGCGAGAAGCCCCTGATCGGCCTCGCCCTGCTGGCGGGGGCCTGGCGCTGGTTCAGCCGGGCGCCGGGCTGATCCGGGCCGCCGCCGGTTCCGGGGCCGCGGCGGCGAACTCGATGCCCTGCGACTGGAAGGCTTGCAGGATCCCGAGGTTGATGGCCTGCTGCAGGTCGAGATAGACCACGACACTGCTGTCGGGGACGAAGAACACGTACTGGAACTCCAGGGCGCCGTCGGCGAAGCGCAGGAAGTGGCAGCGATCAAAGGCTGCCGGCGGATGGGCGCGGATCACCTCCTCCACCAGCCCTGCGATGGACGCGGCTTTCTCGGCCGCCATCCGATCCGACAGGCGCAGGGTCTGGGCGACCCGCCGCCGGGGCAGATCACCGAAGTTGCGGATCGTCTTCTGGAGGAGTTCCTCGTTGCCGATCACGATCCGCTCGCCGCTGAGGCTGCGGATCGAGGAGGAGCGGATCCCCACCCGCTCCACCGGTCCGAGCACATCGCTGAAGCCGATCAGATCGCCGATCTGGAAGGGCTTGTCGATGACGATGGTGAGGTAGTTGATGAAGTGGCTCAACGGCCCCCGCAGGGCCAGGCCGACGCCGATGCCGGCCCCCGCCAGGGACGCGTAGACGGCCCCGAGCGGCACCCCTTGCTGCTGCAGGAACACCAGGGTTCCCAGCCCCCAGAACAGGGCCCGGATCATCGGGGCCAGGGCCCGGAGGGTGCTGGTCTGCTCCTCCCGCCCCAGGCGCTGAAGGGAGCGCTCCAGCAGCAGCAGCAGGCTGCGGTTGAGCAGGCGCACCACCAGCACCGTCGCCACCAGCAGGGCCGCCCCCTCCACCAGCCGGTCCGGTCCGGGGTCGAAGCGCAGCAGCGCCCAGTCCCTCACCAGGGACCGCCAGCCCCAGACCACCATGGCCAGATAGCCGAGCGAGGCCAGGCTGTGGAGCAGCAGGGGCGTGATCGCGCCATCGGCTCCAGGGCCAGCGGCGCCCTCCGGCGGCCGTTCCAGGCGCAACAGCCGGCGCCGCAGCAGCCGCACCACCAGCCAGACGGCCGCTGAGCCCAGCAGCACGCGGGCGAGTGCCATGGCCAGGGCGAATCCCGGGGGGCTCATCGCTTGAAAGGAAAGGGGATCACCCTTGCATGGGCCCTCGGCTGCCTGGGCCCCACGGGGCGGGCTTCAGGTGAGGACCGGCTGGGGGGGCTGGCCGGCGGGCCGGGACACCAGGATCTTGCGCAGGGCCAGGCGAGACGGCCCATCCGGCTCGGCGCCGGCGTCCGGGGCGACCAGCTCCGCTGCAGGCTCCGATCCGTCCAGCTCGCCATCCTGGGGGTCGAGCAGCTCGATCACGGCCTGGCGCACCCCCGACAGGCGTCGCTCCAACCTGAGGCGCGCCCGCTGCTCCTGCTCCAGGTCCTGAAGGAGGGTCCGGCGTTCGTGCTCCGCGGCCTCCTGGAGCTTGGCTTCCCGGGCAGCAGCGGCCTCGGCGGCCTCCTGGAGCCGCTGCTCCACGGCCTCCTCGCGCCGACGGTCCCGCTCCCGCTCGGCCTCCTCCAGGGCCGCCTGCTCCGCTTCGGCGATGGCCAGCTGCTGCCGGATGGCCTCGTGGAAGCGCTCCACCTCCGCTTCGGCCTGGCGCCGGCCATCGAGGGCCTCGGCCAGTTCGGCCGCGAGCCGCTCCCGTTCCAGTCGGGCGTCCTCCAGCTGGGCCGCCACCTCGTGGGCCCGGGTGGCGGCGGCGGCCTCCAGGTGGCGCCGGAAGCGGCGCTCCTGCTCCAGTTCTTCGCGCAGGGCGTCGACTTCGCCGGTGGTGGCGGCGATCAGGCTCTGGGCCTGGGCGGTGAGGGCCTCGACCGCCTGGGTGAAGGAGCTGGACATCGGCGTGAGGGGGAAGGACGCTGGTCTTGCTCTAAGTCTGCGGGGGGCGGCCTGTCGGTAGCGAAGCGCTCCACCATGGGTGGGGGCCGCTGGCCTCAGTCGGCGCCGGTCCGTGATCGGCGCAGCAGCACCGAGGGGGCGATGCCGTAGCGGCGTTGGAAGCCGGCGGCGAAGGATGACAGCTGCAGGAAGCCATGGCGGCGGGCAATGACGGCCACGGTCTCCCCGGGCTGGGCCCGCTGCAGATCACGGTGCACAGCCTCGAGTCGCTGCCGCTTCACCCACTGCATGGGGCTGCAGCCGAAGCGCCGTTGAAACAGATACTGCAGGTTGCGCCGGGAGTAGGCACTGCGCCGACTGAGCTCGGTGGCGGTGATCGGGGTGTGCAGGTGGGCCTGGATCCACTGCAGGAGTTCGTCGAAGGGGCGATCCCGATGCGGGTCGGCGAGGGAACCATCGATCCCCCGGACCGCTTCCGGGCACACCAGGGCGGCCACCAGGCGATAAAGCAGATCCTCGAGCTGGGGGGCGGCGAGTCCGCCCACCGGTCCCAGCAGTGGCGCGTCCAGCATCCGAAGCGCCAGGTGGAGGTGGCGCAGGAGATCCGCCTGCTGGCCCGGTTGGCTGCCATCCACCACCAGGGGGCTTTCGAAGCGCGGCCGATGGCGGCCGGGATCCCTGCCGTTGCCAGCGAGGGTGGAGGCCGTTGCGGCGAGCCTGCGGCGATCCAGGCAGATCATCACTTCCTCGAAGGTTCCGGTGCTGGCCGTGAAGGCGGCACCGGGCAGGTAGGCGGCCATCGGACCCCCCTGCAGCCGCAGCGTCTGTCCATCCGTTCCCACCTGGCCCTCCCCCGCCAGCGGCAGGGTCAGGGTGGCGAGGTCGCCGTCGTCGAAGCTGATCTCCAGGGGGGAGTGGCGGCTGCAGGACACCGCCACGTTGCCGACACAGATCACGCCGCTGCGATGGAAGAAGCCCCTCTCCTGCGGACCCTCGAGGAAGGCGCTCAGGGGGAAGGTCTGGGCCACCCGCGCCAGCAGGGCGTCGGAATCGGTCACCTCCACCGCCCGGGACTCCAGCAGCGTCAGCGGCACCGTGCCGGTGGGTTCAACGGGCGGCATCAGGGCTGCGCGGGGGCCAGCCAGCTGAAGCTACCGCCGGCCGTCATTCGTTGACGATCGAGGCAGTGACCTCGACCGAGGCATCACCGCACTGCACGATCCGGCCGGTGGGATTGGCCACCAGGCTGCCGAGCACGAGCTGGGGGTCCGCCGGACGGATCTGGCCGGGCTGGATGTTCATGCAGATGATCGTGGTGATCCTGGGGTTCTGGGTGGGGGTGAGGAAGGCGGCTCCCACATAGGCATTGAGCTGGCCCACCTTGGCGGTCTGGGCCGGAATCACATAGCTGTAGGCCGCTTCGGTGGTGGTGCGGACGGCGTAGTCGAAGGACGCCGGCAGGGTGATGCCGAAATCCTGCTGAATGTTCGAGACCGTGGCCCGGAAGGCGCCGTTCTTCTGGTAGTAGGTGCGCTGCGCTTCCATCATCCGGGCCACGGCATTGAGCGCCGCCTTCTGATCAGGGCTCGCCTGCGGCTGCGCCCCGGCGCCGGGGCAGGCCACGGCGATGCCGAACCCCAGGGTGGCGAGCAGCGCCGAGCTGGCGAGCCGGAACAGGGGGGAGGTCATGGGCGGGGTTCCGATCGTCTGACTCGCCACACCGTGCCACGTGGCCCGCCTTTGCTGACAGGATCCATGCCGCACTGTTGCGCCGCTGCGACAGTCTTGCCGTCCTGCGTTCATCGGCGGCCGGGCCGCCGATGGGGATGGGGTGCGCTGTGCCAATCCGTTGTGCCAACGAGTGTGTCGAAGGTGATCGATGCGACCCTGAACCGCTCTTTCACGCCCCCACAATGCGGGCCGTGAGCCATCCGCAGGGCCCAGCGAATCCGTGCTTGTTCGAATCCTTGCTCGTGCATCGTCCTGAGGCCTGGGGCTTTCCCGTGCTGGCCGCCCTGCTGATCCTGGCTCTGGGGATGGGGGTGGTGCTGCTGTGGCCCGCTCCCGCCCCGGCGGCGGACCCCTGCCCGCCGTCGATGGCCCCCATCCCCGGCGGTCGCTACCGCATCGGCGCGGCGGGCCGCCTGCCGGAGGAGGCGCCGTCGGAGGCGCCGGTGCGGCTGCAGCCCTTCTGCATCGGCCGCACCGAGGTGACCAACCGCGAGTTCGCCGCCTTCGTGGCCGCCACCGGCTATCGCACCCAGGCGGAGCAGCCCCTGCCCGAGGAGCAGTTCCCGGAACTCTCCGCCGCCGAGCGCCGCCCCGGCTCGGTGGTGTTCCGGCCGCCTTCCCCCGGCGAGCCCCTGGCGGAGCTCAGCTGGTGGCAGTGGGTGCCAGGGGCCGACTGGCGCCACCCCGAGGGCCCCGGCAGTTCCATCGACGACCGGCTCGACCATCCGGTGGTGCAGGTGTCGCTGGCGGATGCGGAGGCCTACGCGGCCTGGGCCGGCGCCGCCCTCCCCAGCGAGGCCCAGTGGGAGTTCGCCGCCCGCGGCGGACTGCGGGATCGGGCCTTCAGCTGGGGCAACACCTGGCGGCCAGGTCTGGCCAACACCTGGCAGGGGGAGTTTCCCGTCAGCAACACCGCTGACGATGGCTTCACCGGCACCGCGCCGGTGGGCCGCTTTCCCCCCAATGGCTACGGACTGCAGGACATGACCGGCAATGTCTGGGAGTGGACGGCGGACTGGTACCGGCCCGGCCACGATCGCCTCACCGACCAGGACGATCCCGTGCTGGCCGACTCGGCCGCCAGCAGCGATCCGCGGGAGCCCGGGGTGGCCAAGCACGTCATCAAGGGGGGCTCCTTCCTGTGCGCCCCGAACTACTGCAGCCGCTACCGGCCGGCGGCGCGGGAGGCCGAAAGCCCCGACACCGGCACCTCCCACATCGGTTTCCGACTCGTTTCCCCCGCCCTGACGACCCATGCCTGAGCGTCCCCTGTCCCGCCTGAGCGTCGCGCTGGGTCGCCTGCTGCGGCGCCTGGTGCCGGCGTGCCTGGCCCTGGCCCTGCTGGGCTGGTCGTTCAGGGCCGTGCCGGCCCTGGCCCAGCGGATCACCGGCACGCCGGGAGCCCCCAATGCCACCACCACGATTCCCGGCACCCAGCTGCCCGCCCCGGCGCCACCCTTCGGTGGAGTGATCAAGGACGGGGCGCTGCAGTCGAAGCCCTGGTGGGCGCCGCGGATCACGCCTCCCGCGAGCGCACCCAATGTGCTGCTGATCATCACGGATGACGCCGGTTTCGGCGTGCCCAGCACCTTCGGCGGGGTGATCCCCACGCCGGCCATGGACCGGGTCGCCAAGGCGGGGCTGCGGTACAACCGCATGTTCTCCACGGCGCTCTGCTCCCCCACCCGGGCCGCCCTGATCACCGGCCGCAACCACCACTCCGCCGGCTTCGGCGTGATCTCGGAGCAGTCCACCGGCTTCCCCGGCTACAACAGCATCATCGAGCGGGACAAGGCCACGATCGGCCGCCTGCTCAAGGACAACGGCTATTCCACCGCCTGGTTCGGCAAGGACCACAACGTGCCGGCGTTCCAGGCCAGCCAGAGCGGGCCCTTCGACCAGTGGCCCACTGGGATGGGGTTTGAGTACTTCTACGGCTTCGTGGGTGGGGACGCCAACCAGTGGCAGCCCAACCTGTTCCGCAACACCACCCAGATCTATCCCTTCGAGGACAAGCAGCCCGGCACCTGGAACCTGGTGACGGCGATGGCCGATGACGCCATCGACTACATGACGCGGATGCACCAGATCAACCCCAGCAAGCCGCTGTTCATCAAGTACGCCCCCGGGGCCACCCATGCGCCCCACCACCCCACCAAGGAGTGGGTGGACCGGATCCACGCCATGCATCTTTTCGATGACGGCTACGAGAAGTTGAGGGAGCGCATCTTCGCCAACCAGAAGAAACTCGGCGTGATCCCGAAAGACGCCAAGCTCGATCCCTGGCCCGCCGATGTGATCACCCCCTGGGACAAGTTGACCCCGGAGGCCCAGAAGCTGTTCATCCGCCAGGTGGAGGTGTTCGCCGCCTATGCCGCCTACAGCGATGACGAAATCGGCCGGGTGATCCAGCAGTTCGACGACCTCGGCAAGCTCGACAACACCCTGATCATCTACATCAACGGCGATAACGGCACCAGCGCCGAAGGCGGTCCCCTGGGCACCCCCAACGAGGTGGCCTTCTTCAACGGCCTCAACAAGTTGCCCGTCGAGGTGCAGATGAAGTTCTACGACGTGTGGGGCACCGATCTCACCTACAACCACATGTCAGCGGGCTGGAGCTGGGCCTTCGACACCCCCTTCAGCTGGTTCAAGCAGAACGCCTCCCGTCTCGGTGGCGTGAACCAGAACATGGTGGTCTCGTGGCCGGCGCGCATCAAGGACAGGGGCGGCCTGCGGGAGCAGTTCGTGCACGTCATCGACGTGGTGCCCACGGTCCTGGAGGCGGCGGGGCTGCGGGCGCCCGAGGTGGTGGATGGCATCCCCCAGAAGCCGATCGAGGGCACGAGCTTCGTTTACACCTTCGATGCCAAGAACGCCAAGGTGCCCTCCAGGCACGAGCGCCAGTACTTCGAGATGTTCGGTCAGTGGGCCCTCTACGACAAGGGCTGGCTGTTGAGCACCAAGGTGAACCGGGCCCCCTGGGACGCCTTCGGCCCGGCCAACCCGGATCCGCTCAACAACCAGACCCTGGAGCTCTACAACCTCAACACGGATTTCAGCCAGACCACCGACCTGGCGGCCCAGAATCCCGGCAAGGTGAAGGAGATGAAGGCGGCCTTCATCACTGAGGCCAATAAGTACCAGGTGTTCCCGCTCGATGCCTCGGTGGCGGCGCGGATCGTGGCGCCCCGGCCCAACATCACCGCCGGCCGCAGCGAATTCGTCTACACCCATCCGATGGTGGGCCTGCCCCAGGGCGCTTCCCCTGTGCTGCTCAACACCTCCTACACCGTCACCGCCGACATCGAGGTGCCGGCCGGCGGTGCCGAGGGCATGCTGCTCACCTCCGGCGGCCGCTTCGGCGGCTATGGCTTCTACCTGAAGAACAGCAAGCCCGTGTGGGTCTGGAACATGGTGGATCTGGAGCGCCTCAAGTGGGAGGGCACCGATCCCCTCACCCCCGGCAAGCACAAGGTCGAGTTTGATTTCGTCTACGACGGCAAGGGGGCCGGCACCCTGGCCTTCAACGACTTCAGCGGCGTCGGCCGACCCGGCACCGGCACCCTCAAGGTGGACGGCAAGGTGGTGGCCACCAAAACCATGGCCAAGACCCTGCCGATGATCCTGCAGTGGGACGAAAGCTTCGACATCGGCTCCGACACCCTCACCGGGGTCAACGACGCCGACTACCAGCCGCCGTTCCGCTTCACCGGCACCCTCGACAAGCTCACCCTCAAGCTGGATCGGCCCAAGCTGTCGCCGGAGGAGATCAAGAGCCTGGAGGCGGCCATGCGCACGAAGGCGGCCAGTGAGTGACCCAGACGCCCAGGCTCCCGAGGTGCCTCAACCCGAGGTGCCTCAGGGCCTGGCGGGGCAGAGCCGCCGCCATTCCCCCAGGGCCTCGCCGGCGGCGTAGAACTTGCGCAGGCCCATCGCCGCGTCGTAGCGCTGCTTCTGCGGCGAGCCGGCCCAGGTGGCGGCGGGGCAGCTCTGGGGAGTGGCTCCAGCCATGGGCGGCTGTTCGGCCGCATCGACTCCCAGCCGCAGCCGGAACAGTCCTTCCTGGCCGTACTGCTGCCGGAAGACCTCCCGATCGATCGGCGCCAGGGAGCCGTTGTCGGGTTCCACGATCCCCTGCGCCTGGCCGATGGGGGGAAAGACGGACGGGACGAGCAGCGCCAGGCCCACCATGAGGCCGGTGGCCCGGCGTCGCCGCCATGGGGCCCGGGGGGGGCGGGTGGTCAAGGGGCAGCGGGCAGGGGATCGGGCCATCCTGTCGGCCGCACCGGCGCCGGCCATTTCCGGCTCAGCCAGCTTGACCACAGCAACAAGGCCCCCCAGGGGCCCGATCAAAGAAGCCCCAGGGGAGCCCTGGATCAAAAAAATGGAGCCAAGCGGACTCGAACCGCTGACCCCCTGCATGCCATGCAGGTGCTCTACCAGCTGAGCTATGGCCCCATTGGTGCGCCGGTTAACCGGTGCTTGAGGAGCTTACAACGTGGCCGGTCGGCCCCCGCCCCTCACACCTGACGCCACACCGCCACCAGGCGGCCCTGCACGCTCACCTGGTCGGCGGGCAGGAGGATCGGTGCGTAGGCGGGGTTGGCGGCCTCCAGCCGCACCTGGGCCCCCTGGCGGTGGAAGTGCTTGAGGGTGGTGCCGCTGCCGGGCACCAGGGCGCTCACGATCGTGCCCTCGCGCAGCCGGGAGGGGTCGGCCACGGGCTCCATCAGCACCACGTCGCCATCGGCGATGTGGGCGTCCACCATCGAGTCGCCGTTGACGGTGAGGGCGAACAGGCCGCGGGTGTCGAGCACCGGGGCCAGATCGAGGTGCTCCTGCACGTCGTCGAAGGTTTCCACCAGGCCACCGGCGGCCACCGCCCCGAGCACCGGGATGCCCGGGTGGCTCTCGCCGAGCAGCTGAAGGGTGCGCGCCTGGCCCTCCTGCCAGGTGATCCAGCCCTTCTGCTGCAGGTGGCGCAGGCGGCTCTGGATCGGCGCCGGCGACCGCAGGCCCATGGCCTCCATCATCTGGCGGATCGAGGGGCTGTGACGGTGGCTGCCGATGTAGTCGGCGAGCCAGTCATAGAGCTGCCGCTGGGCCTCGGTGAGCTCCTGGTGGGTGACGACCACGGGCAGTACGGATGAACCACTCCCTTTCTGCCATCCCGCGCGCGGTTTGTCCAGGGCCGGGCCTGTGCCCGCCGCCCGGAGCCCGCTGCCGGCGCCCTCAGTCGCTCACGCCCCCCAGCAGGGTGGCGAGCAGGGCCTGCTGCACGTGCAGGCGGTTCTCCGCCTGGTCGAACACCCGGCTGGCGGCCCCCTCGATCACACCGGCGCTGATCTCCTCGCCCCGGTGGGCGGGGAGACAGTGCAGCACGATCGCCCGCGGATCCGCCTCGGCCAGCAGGTCCTCGTCGAGGCACCAGCCGCTGAAGGCCTGCTCCCGCTGGGCCTGCTCCTCCTCCTGGCCCATGGAGGCCCACACATCGGTGTACAGGACATGGGCCCCCCGAGCCGTCGCCACCGGGTCCTGCAGCACGCTGATCGAGCTCCGCCCGCCGCTGAGGGACCGGGCCTGCTCCACCACCGCCGGGCTGGGGGCGAAACCGTCGGGGCTGCCGATGCGCACGTCCATCCCCAGCAGGGCCCCGACGAGCATCAGCGAATGGGCCATGTTGTTGCCGTCGCCCACGTAGGCCAGGGTGAGGCCGTGCAGGTCGGTGGGGCCGTGACCGAAGCTCTCCTGGATCGTCAGGGCATCGGCCAGGGCCTGGCAGGGGTGCTCCAGGTCCGTGAGGGCGTTGATCACCGGGATCGAGGCCCAGTGGGCGTAGTCGACCAGGTCCTCCTGGGCGAAGGTGCGGATCGCCAGGGCATCGCAGTAGCGGCTCAGCACCCGGGCGGTGTCGGCGATCGGCTCGCCCCGGCCCACCTGGGTGACGGCCGGGTTGAGGTCGATCGTCTGGCCGCCCAGCCGGGCCATGGCGACGATGAAGCTCACCCGGGTGCGCGTGGAGGCCTTGGAGAAGATCAGCCCCAGCACCCGGCCGGCCAGGTCGATGCGTCGCTCGCCGCCCTTCAGCTGGCGGGCCAGCTCCAGCAGGGCGAAGGTCTGGGGACCGTCGAGGTCGGCCGAGGAGAGCAGGTCGCCGCCCTTGAGGGCGGCGAGCGGGGCTGAGGGGGACACCATGGCCCACGTCCCAAAGAACCCTTATGCGAGATCGACCCCCCCTACGTCAAGGGCAGGGCCGCAGGCCATGGCGTGCGGGCTGCACCGGGCTGGTGCGGGGCAGCAGGATGAACACGGTGGCTTTCCAGGCGCCTGGTGCCTCCCAGCAGGCCATCTCGGGGTTGTTGGCCATGAGGCCCTTCAGCTTCGGGTAAGCCCGTCGAAATCCGAGCAGCGGACGATCCAGCCGCGTCTGGGCCAGCGGGCTACCGGGATCGAACGGCAGCAGCTGGCGGGAGCTGAAATAGGTATGCGTGAGCGCCTCCGGGAACCAGCCGGTGGACCAGCATCCCTTGCCCGGGCCGCAGAGGTCGCTTTCGGCCACGAAGCTGGCCAGGAGCTTGTAGTTCTCCAGGGGCGCTCGCTTGACGGACAGCTGCTGGGTGCCGATTCGCAGCTGCAGGAGCAGTACAGCGCAGAGCAGAGTGGCCAGGGCGACGCGGCGAATCCGGCCGAGGCCGACGCTGAGCTCCCAGCCGATTCCCACGAGGTAGGCGAGGGCCGGCAGCACCACGATGTAATACCGGCTCTGCGACATCGGCCGGAACGGATCGATCGCCAGCATCAGTCCCACGAAGGCGAGGATCACCGTCAGGAGGAAGCGCGCTTCCCCCATGGCGGGTGCCTTGCGGCTGGAGGCTCCGGGCTTGAGGAGGGGAAGGGTGGCGGCTCCGATGCCGCCGACGAGGCCGATCAGGATCAGCAGGCCTCGCGGACCCTGTCGCGGATCGAGCAGCGGCAGCGTTCCGGCAAGGAACTGGGTGATGGTGCCGCTGATCGGCGTGACCTCAATCCAGTTGATGCGGGTGAGATTCTCCGCGGGGGAACTCAACAATCCGTGGCTGAGCGGCCACAGCATCAGGAGCAGCAGCAGGGGAATCGCATGGCTCCGCGATCGGAAGACCGTACCCTCGGCCGTGACCACCGCCAGCACCACCACCACGAAGATCAGGGAGAAGTAGTGGGTCAGGGACAGGAGCAGCGCGGAGATCGCGAACCCCCAGCGCAGGGCGGCTTCGTGGCGCCCCTTCCGCTGACGCAGCCGCAGGGCCGTGCCCAGCATCAGCGTGGAGAGCAGCATGGAGAGCGCGTAACTGCGCGTCTCCTGGGCATAGAAGAGAAAGGCGGGGCTGGTGCCCAGGAAGGCCACCGTGAACAGGCGCCGGCCTGCACCGCGCCCTGAACTGCCCAGGGCCGCCGCCACCAGGCCCAGGGCGGCGATCAGAAAGCTGAGGCTGCGGGTGGCGGGCTCCCCGGTGCCGAAGACCCCGATCCAGAGCTTCAGCAGGGCCTGGTAGAGGGGGGGATGGAGGTCGGGGATCAGCCAGTCATGGAGCAGCCCAACCCAGTCGGCCCGACTGGCGGCCACGGACCAGAGCTCATCCGACCAGTAGGAGTAGGCCGTTGTCAGACCCTGGCCCGCCATCGTGAGGCAGAACAGGATCAGCAGCCCCGTCATGGCCGCCCCAACCAGTTGTCGCGGCCGGTGGGAAGCGCTGGGGGGCCATGGATCGATGTCGTCCTTCACCCAGGCCTGCCGCAGGACGCCAGGGTGAATCTACGGTTCGTCCCCTTAACTGGGCCCGCCGGACGGCAGACCCGCCTCAGGCGGCGGCCCCCTCCAGCACCGCCGCATCGGGCAGCTGGCTGGAGGCCAGCAGCTGCTTGAGTTCGTCGCCCTCGATCACCTCCTTCTCGAGGATCTTGTGGGAGATGGTTTCCAGCAGCTCGCGGTTGTGGTGCAGGATCGCCAGGGCCCGGTCATGGGCCCGATCCACCAGACCGCGCACCTCCTTGTCGATCTCCAGGGCGGTGGCGTCGCTCACGGCCCGGCGGGGGTTGGAGTTACCCCCCAGGAAGCGGCTGCCGCCCTGTTTGTCGTAGGCGAGGGGGCCGAGGGTCTCGCTCATGCCGTAGGTGCCGATCATCTGCTCGGCGATGTCGGTGGCCCGCTGCAGGTCGTTGGCGGCGCCGGTGGTGACCTCACCGAAGACCACCTCCTCGGCAGACCGCCCACCCAGCAGGGTGGCGATCTGGCCTTCGAGATCCTCCTTGGAATTCAGGAACCGCTCCTCGGTGGGCAGCTGCAGGGTGTAGCCGAGGGCCGCCATGCCGCGGGGCACGATCGAGATCTTCGCCACCTTGCTGCCGCCGGGCATCAGGTGGCCCACGATCGCGTGGCCCACCTCGTGATAAGCCACCACCTTCTTCTCGTCGGGTTGCAGCACGCGGCTCTTCTTCTCGAGACCCGCCACCACCCGTTCGATCGCTTCGTTGAGGTCGGCCTGCTCCACGGTGGTGCGATAGACCCGGGCCGCCAGCAGGGCCGCCTCGTTCACCAGGTTGGCCAGGTCGGCGCCGGCGAAGCCGCTGGTGGCCTGGGCGATCTTGTCGAGGTCGACACCCTCGGCCAGCTTCACCTTCTTGCCGTAGATGTCGAGGATCATCTTGCGGCCGGAGAGGTCGGGACGGTCCACCAGCACCTGGCGGTCGAAGCGGCCCGGCCGCAGCAGGGCGGCATCCAGCGTCTCGGGCTGGTTGGTGGCCGCCAGAACGATCACCGGCTTGTCCTGGGCGGTGAAGCCGTCCATCTCGGTGAGCAGCTGGTTGAGGGTCTGCTCCCGCTCGTCATTGCCGCCCACCACGCCCATGGAGCCTGAGCGGCTCTTGCCGATGGCGTCGAGTTCGTCGATGAAGATGATGCACGGCGCCTTCTTCTTGGCCTCCTCGAACAGGTCGCGAACGCGGGCGGCACCGGCCCCCACGAACAGCTCCACGAATTCGGAGCCGGAGATGATGAAGAAGGGCACGCTGGCTTCACCGGCCACGGCCTTGGAGAGCAGGGTCTTGCCGGTGCCCGGAGGACCCACCAGCAGCACGCCCTTGGGGATACGGGCGCCGATGTCCATGTAGCGCTGGGGCGTCTTGAGGAAGTCGACGATCTCGGTGAGCTCGGTCTTGGCTTCGTCGACGCCGGCCACATCGGCGAAGGTGACGCGCGACTCCTCATCGGGCACGTAGACCTTGGCCTTCGACTTGGTGAAGCTCAGGGCCCCCTGGGCGCCACCGCCTCCCATGCCACTGCGGCGGGCGAAGAACTGCAGCACCAGGATGAAGATCAGCGGCGGCACCACCCAGCTCAGGGCCGTGGTGATGAAGCTGGGCCGCTTCGGCGGCGCCGCGGCGAACTCGACCCCGTGCTGCTCCAGCCGCTGGGGCAGCTCCATGTCGAAGATCGGCGTGGTGGAGAGCACCGTGGGGGCGCCTTCCTCGGGGGGCTTGGTGAGCTCGTAGCGGATCTGGTCCTGGGTGATGTAGGCCCGCTTGACGTTGTCGTCGTTCACCTGGTCGATGAACAGGGAGTAGGGCACCCGGGGCACCTGGGTGGCGGGGTTGGGCAGGAAGTTGCTGAACAGCAGCAGCACACCGAAGCCGATCAGGAGCAGGTTGACGATGCCGAAACGCCTGGTGGGGCGATTGTCGTCCTGACGGATGGCCATGCTGCGCGCAACGTCGAATGGGCCCAAGCTAGGTCTGGTCGTCACCCGCCGTTCCCGCCCCCGGTCGGGAGAACCGAACGCCCCGCCCCTCGGCTTCCCACCCCCCATGTGCGGCCGCTACTCCCTGGCCACCCGCCTCGACCGGCTGCTGCCCCGGCTGAAGGGCCCGCTGCCCCCGGGGCTGGAGGACCATTACGCCCCCCGGACCCAGGTGCGGCCGGGGGAGCCGGTGCTGCTGCAGCGCCAGGAGCACGGCCGCCTGGAGGTGGCCCTGGCCCTGTGGGGGCTGGTGCCGGACTGGTGCCCTGACCCGGCGGGTCGCCGCCGACCCATCAACGCCCGCAGCGAGACGGTGGGGGAGAAACCCTTCTTCCGCGGCGCCTGGCGCCACCGCCGGGCCCTGATCCCCGCCGATGGCTTCTACGAATGGCAGACGAGGACGGTGGAGGGCCGTGCCGTCAAGCAGCCCTGGCTGTTCCGGCGGCGGGATCGGCGCCCCTTCTGGCTCGGCGGGCTGTGGGATCGCTGGCTGGGGGCGGACGGGGGGGAGCTCGAGACCTGCGTCGTGCTCACCACCGCCCCCAACGACCTGCTGGCCCGGGTGCACGACCGCATGCCGGTGGTGATCCCCGACGGGCTCGAGGAGGCCTGGCTGGAGCCCGTCGATGGCCCGGCCCTGCGGGCCCTGGAACCCCTGATGGCCCCCTGGGACCCGGCGCCCTGGGAGGCGGTGAAGCTGGAGATGGGGCAGCCGGCCAGCGTGCAGCTCGATCTGCTGGCCGCTGCCGCGGGCGACCCGCCGGGCCGCTAGAGAGGGGTGGCCCTGATGCCGGTCCCATGAGCCTCGACCAGCTGGATGCGTTTCTGGCCCACGCCAGGACCGATGCCGCCCTCGATCGTCGCCTCCACGATCCGGCCGACCCCCCCGATCTGGCGGCGTTTCTGGCCCTGGCCCGCGGCGCCGGTTTCGCCGTCGACGAGGCCGATGTGATCGCCGCCCAGCAACGGGCCGAGGCCAGCCTCAGCGACGAGGAGCTGCAGGCCCGGGCAGGGGCCGAGGCCCGGCGCCTGCGCCACTTCATTCCCGGCTGATCCCCATGGCCGAGCCCGTTGCCAGCTATCCCCGGCCCCCGGCACTGCTGACCTGCAGCCAGCACGTGCGGGTGGAGGCCCTGGGGCGGGTGCTCTGCGACACCCATCGCAGCCTGCGGGTGCTCGAAACCTTCCATCCCCCCGTCTTCTATCTCTCTCCGGAGGATGTGGATCTGACCCTGCTGGTGTCCGCGGCCGGTTCCAGCTTCTGCGAATGGAAGGGCGTGGCCCGCTACTTCGACCTGGTGGCACCGGACGGCGCAGGCGGCGAGCGCCGCCTGCGGCGGGCGCTGTGGAGCTACCCCTCACCCACCCCGGCCTTCGAGGCCCTGGCCGGCTGGCTGGCCTGTTACCCGGCGCTGATGGACGGTTGCTGGGTGGATGGGGAGCGGGTGGTCCCCCAGCCCGGCGGCTTCTACGGCGGCTGGATCACCAGTGCCGTGGAGGGACCGTTCAAGGGGGATCCCCGGCATCCGGAGCTGCGCTGAGCGGCGCACCTCCTTCCACAGCACCCTGCCAGAGCAGGTCCCGGCCCAGCCAGCCGATGGCCGCGTCCCCCAGGGACCAGCCGTCCTCCAGGTTCTCCAGGCCCAGGTCAGCCAGGGGGGTGCGGGCGGCGTGGCCGCCGAGCAGCCTGGGTGCGATCACCGCGGCCAGCTGCTGCACGCAGTCCTGGCGCAGGGCCGCCGCCGCCAGCACGGGCCCGCACTCCCACAGCACCCGGTTGCAGCCCCGCCGGGCCAGGGCGATCGCCAGCGCCGCCGGTTCGCAGGCCTCCAGGGCCAGGCGTTCCACCCCCAGCCGATCGAACCGGTCGCGGCGATCCTGGGGCGCCTCCGGTCCATGGACCAGCAGCGTCGCCGCCGGGGCCGGATCCCAGAGTTGAGCCGCCGCCGGCAGATCCAGGCCGCGGCTGAGCACCACCCGCAGCGGTTCGGGCGTGCGCCGCCCCCGGCTGGTGAGCAGGGGGTCGTCGGCCCGCACCGTGCCGCCACCCACGATCACCGCATCGCAGCGGGCCCGCAGGCGGTGCACCCAGTCCCGGGACCCCGGACCGCTGATCCACTGGCTGACGCCGTTGGGCAGCGCCGTGCGGCCATCCAGGCTCATGGCCCACTTGAGGATCCCCAGGGGCCGGCCGGTGGCGATCCGGTGCAGAAAGGGCCGGTTGAGCCGGCGCGCCTCGGCTTCCATCACCCCTTCGATCACCTCCACGCCCGCCGCCCGCAGCCGGGCGATGCCACCGCCGGCCACCCGGGGGTTGGGGTCGGCCATGGCCAGCACCACCCGGCCGATGCCGGCGGCGAGCACCGCCTCGCTGCAGGGGGGGGTGCGGCCGTGGTGGCAGCAGGGTTCCAGGGTCACGACCAGGGTGCCGCCCCTGGCCCGCTCCCCCGCCTGGGCCAGGGCCCCCACCTCCGCATGGGCCTCCCCGGCGCGGGCATGGAATCCCTCCCCCACCAGCTGTCCGCCTGGGTCGAGCACCACGGCGCCCACCAGGGGATTGGGGCTGGTGCGGCCCTCGGCGAGGGCGGCCAGCTGCAGGGCCCGGGCCATCCATGGATGCCAGGGGGAGCCTGGGCTCATGGGGCGGGGGCGTCCGCCAGGCTGCGCCATTCGGCCACCACGTAGGGCGGCACCGCCAGTTCACTGAACACCCGCGGCAGCCGCAGCCGCAGGGGCCGGTTGCGCTCCAGATCGGCCAGCAGCGGAGCCAGGTCGAACTCGGCCGCGGCGGCGCGGTTGTCCCGGGCCAGGGCGGCACTGGCCAGGGTGACGTCCTCCAGCTCCCAGCGCAGCCGGCCGCTGCGCACCTCCAGGGCGGTGGGATGGTCCAGGCGCACCTTGCCGGGGTAGCCCACGATCCGCAGCCGCAGCGGCCCACCCGGCGGCCCTTCCCGGTAGGCGACCACCTGCCAGCTCTGGTCGTCGAGGTCGCGCAGGCTCTCCAGGCTGCGCACCACCGGTGTGCCTTCGGCGTCCGGGTGGGCATGGACCTGGGCCAGCACCGGCGACGGGGCGATGGCCAGGATCAGGGCCAGCAGGGGGGCCAGCAGCAGAAGCTCGATCCGGCCGCAGATCCGCTGGCTCATGGCTGGCGCTCGGCGCCGGGGATCGGCTGCCAGCCGGTGTGGGTGGCCCAGAGGGCCCAGATCGCCATGGCCCGCAGGTAGTGGCAGGCTCGGAAGGTGCCGGCGGCGGTGATCGCCTCCGGGGTGCGGAACTGCAGGCCCCCCTCGTACACCTGACGCACGACGGCGCCGGTGATGGCGAAGGCGGTGCCGCTCTGCTCCATCAGCCGGTAGTAGGCGGCAAGACCGAAGTTGATGCCGGTCCAGACCTCCAGCGGGTGGGTGCCCTTCGGATCGAGGGGGGTGCCGTCGCGGCGCAGGCCGTTGGCCACCCCGAGGCGGCCCCCCTCGAAGGACTCGAAACAGGCCTCGCGGATCGCGTTCAGGGCCGAGCGGGCCCGCTCGTCGGCCACCACCGGCGGCAGCCCCAGCAGGCGGGCGTAGAAGTCGCCGCAGAGCTGGTCGGCCATCACCACCGGGGTGCCGCTGCCGGCATCGATGGCGTAATACTCGCCGTTCCAGAGCAGGGCATCGAAATGGCTTCGGGACTGCTCCAGCCAGCCGCCGAAGCGCCGCTGCTCTTCGGCGGTGTCGAGCCCCAGCTCCAGCTGCAGTTGCTGGCCGATGGCCAGGGCCGCCTCCAGGGCGGCGATCCAGAGGGCTCCGCAGTAGGCGCTTACCCCCTGCAGGGGCCAGTCGTCGAAGGTCTGGTCCGGGGCTCCGCCGTTGTCGGGCAGGCCGTCGTCGTTGACGTCGAACTGCTTGAGGTAGTCGAGGGCGGTCACGGCCGCCGGCCAGCAGTCCGCCAGGAAGGCGATGTCCGGGCCGCTGGGGGCCAGCCGGTAGGTGCGCCAGACCTGCAGCACGAAATCGCTGGCCAGGTCCTTCCAGAGGTTGCAGTCCTGGTAGGCGGTGTAGTTGGTGGCGTCGAAGGGCCGCTCGTTCGGGGCCCCGAGGTCGTGGGGGGTGGCGCCGGCCACCTTGCGGGCCGCCTCCACCCGGCCCCGTCCCTGGGTGAAGTACCAGCCGATCGGCCGCGGTGTGGCATCGGCGGCCGGGATGGCGCGGGCGAAGCTGCGCAGCACGGCCTTGTCGAGTTCGGGCCAGAGCTGCAGCAGGGCGAAGGAGCCGTACAGCCGCACGTCGAGGCTTTCGTACCAGGCGTAGTCGAGGCACTCGAGCACCCCGAAGCGACCCACCGGATCGCCGGGGCTGGCGGCCGTCCAGAGGCTGCCGCCGCTGGCCAGGTCGTAGAGCTCGTTGAGCAGCGCCATCCGCAGCGGCTCCGCCAGGTCGTGGCGTTGCACCACCGGCGCCTGCCAGGCCTCGATCGCGGCCTGCCAGTCGCGCCACTCGGCCAGGGCTTCGCCGGCGATGGCGGCGGCGCCGTCTCCCTCGGCGCCGAAGAAGTCGGTGTAGCGGCGCAGGGCCCGTGTGCCGGTGGCGAAGGCCGTCACCGGCATGTCCCAGCTGATCACCACCGGGATCTCGAGCGAGGCGCCCGGCTCCAGCCGGAAGCGCACCGCCAGGGCGGCGCTGAGGGGATCGTCGCCGGTGCTGCGGCGGTCGTTGTCGCTGTCGGGGATCGAGCCGTCGCGGCTGAAGGGTTCCCAGAGTTCCGCCCCGTCGCCGCTGGGATCCCAGCGGCTGCAGCGGAACACCTCCAGCCCCGGGTGGTTCAGCGCCGCCTCGTCGGGCACCGCCAGACACCATTGCCCTTCCCCTTCGGCCAGGGGCTGGGAGCGCTCCCCCTCCAGCAGCAGGCCCTTGAGGCCGGGGGCATCGACCCAGCGGTTGCGCTGTCCCTGGCCGCGGCCGATCGCCGGCACGTAGTTGTGCTCCGGGCTGCCGTCATCCCGGAAGTGGACCTCCGCCGCCGGGTCGGTGTTGGTGAACCAGCCGACGGTGTTGCGCCAGCTCAGCAGCAGGGACAGATCCAGCGGCTGATTCGTTGGGTTGCTGAACGTCCAGGCGAAGACGGCGACGGGGTAGCTGGTGCGCTGATAGTCGCCAGGAAGGATCGGGCTGAAGGCCTCGCAACGCACGTCGGCGCTGAACACCGCGGCGTAGTGGTGGGAGCTGATCGGGTAGCGCACCGCCACGGTGCCGCTCGGCTGCTCCAGCGTGGCGGCGGGGTACCAGCTCCAGGCGGCCAGCGGCGGGCCGGCGTCGGGGCGGGAAGCGTCAGAGACGGGGGTCGTGGCCAGGGCATGGGCCCGCCGCCCGTCGCCGTCCTGCTCGAAGAGGGCGAACTGGCAGTCGGGCAGCACGCCGAACCAGTGCTCGCCTCCGTCGAGATGCCAGAGGTTGAAGGCGCCGTCGAGGCCCCGCCCCAGGCAGCCGGCGCCGAAGCCCCCCAGGGGCATGCCGTGGTTGGGGCCGTCGTCGAGGTTGCTGGCGTACCGCACTGTGTAGGGCTGGCTCCAGCCCTGGCCGAAGGGCCGCGACCAGCTGGCCTCGGGGGGCTGCCAGGGACTCCTGCCGCGCCGCAGGTTGTGGAGAGCGGAGAGGCCGAAGGGCGCCATGGGGCCAGACGAGGTGGGCCCAGCTTGTCAGAGCTGGCCCCTCAGCGAGTGCCCATCCAGATCGCCATTACCCTGCCAGCAATCGTCGGGGCGGCGTGAATTCTCTGGTGCGGCTTTTCGGCACGGGCATCCTGCCGCCGCAGCGCTCCAGGGCCTATCGGCCCGAGATCGACGGCCTGCGGGCCGTGGCCGTCATTGCGGTACTGATCAATCACCTCGATCCCCGCAGGCTGCCGGGTGGCTTCCTCGGCGTCGACATCTTCTTCGTGATCTCGGGCTATGTGGTCACCTCGTCGCTGCTGGCGCGGCGGGATGGCAGCCGCTGGCAGTTCCTGCGCCGCTTCTACGGCCGCCGGATCCGACGCCTGATGCCGGCGCTGGTGGTGAACATCGCGGTCGTCTCGGCCCTGTTCTCGATGCTGGTCTCGCCGCTCGATGATTTCTTCGCGCCGGTGATGCGGACCGGCCTGGCCGCCCTGTTCGGGGTCTCCAATCTCTACCTGCTCCGGCAGGGCTCGAACTACTTCGCCACCGACAACCACTTCAACGCCTTCATGCACACCTGGTCGCTGGGGGTGGAGGAGCAGTTCTATCTGGTCTGGCCGGCGGTTCTGCTGCTCTGCGGTCTGGGGGTGGCCGGGGCCGGCAGCGGCGCCCTGCGGCGGCTCAAGCTGGCCAGCCTGCTGCTGCTGGCCCTGTCCCTGGCCCTCTATGTGGGCCTCAGCCTGGGCGGCAACGCCGAAAGGGCCTTCTTTCTCACCACCGCCCGGTTCTGGGAGCTGACGGCGGGTTGCGGGGCGTACCTGCTGCATCGCGGCAGCGGCAGCGCCCGCGACCTGGGCCAGAAGCTGGCCCTGCCCCGCTGGCGCCAGCCCCTGGCCCTGCTGGCCCTGGTGGCGTTGCTGGGCCTGCTGCTGCTGCCGGAGGCCTGGAGCCTGGGCACCACCGTTGGGATCACGGCGCTGACGGCGCTGCTGCTGCTGCTGCTCCAGCCCGCCAGGGGCATCGGCCGCTGGCTGTGCCATCCGGCCTGCCTGGCCATCGGCATGGTCTCCTACTCGCTCTATCTCTGGCACTGGCCGGTGATCGTGCTGGCCCGCTGGACGGTGGGGTTCAACGCCGTCACCCTGGCGCCGGTGCTGGTGCTGATCACCCTGTGCACGGCCCTCTCCTACCGGCTGGAGTGCCTGTTCCGCTACGGCCACCCCGCCATCCCCGGCCTTCTCTATCCGGCCACGACCGTGCTGGTCGCCGTCTTCAATGCGGGCCTGCAGGGGCCGCTGCTGGGCCGGATGTTTGTCGGTGAGCGCCGCCACGCCGTCGGCACCACGGCCAACATGAAGCGCATCGGCGGCACGACCGTCGACACGGTCCACTGCTTCCAGGAGCCCACCGATCCGGTAGTCAGGGGTGATGGGCCCGACCCCTGCCTGGCCCTGGGGCCGAAGGGGAAGGACCTTCCCACCCTCTTCTTCCTGGGGGACAGCCACACCCACGTGCTGATTCCCCTCGGGGAGAAGCTGCTGGCCAGCGGCCGCTTCAACGTGTTCTTCATGGCCCGGGGCGGCTGCCCGGTGCCCTTCTTCCCCCGCTGGGCGGATGGCGCCCCGGAGCAGGCCCGCTACCGCCGCTGTCGCCCCTTCGCCGACAACGAGGAGCGCCGGGTACTGGCCCGCCTGCGGCCTGGAGATCGGGTCCTGCTGGTGTCGAATCTGGCCGGCCACCTGGAGGGAATCCAGGGGGAGACCCGCTTGAAGGCCGAGGCCTCCTATGCCGCCGCGCTGCGGCGTTTCGATGCCGAGGTGCGTCGCCGTGGGGCGGACGTGGTGGTGTTCGGCCCCCTGCCCACCTTCCCCCAGCTGAAGATCGGCGGTCCGCTCACCCTCTGCCAGACGGAATGGTTCCGTCCCGCCTGGTCCCTCGGTTCCCAGTGCCAGCCGGTGCTGCGGCCGCGCCGGCAGGAGCTGGCCGCGATCGCTCCGGCCCAGCGCCTGCAGGAGCGCACCATCCGCGACCTGGCCGGCACGCGCCTGTTCAACCCCTTCGACAGCATCTGCCCGCCGACGCAGGCCGTCTGCTCCAGCGTCCGGGCCGGGACGCCCCTCTACAGCGACGAGACCCACCTCACCAACGCGGGTGCCCTGTTGCTCTATCCCCGCCTGATGGCCTTCCTCGAGGGTCAGGCGGACGGGGCGCCGCCACCGAGCTGATCGCTGCCCAGCTCCTGCTCGATCAGGGCATCAAGGGTCACGGCACTGCGCACCAGGGACTGGTAGCGCTGCACCACCCGCCGGTTGCGCTCCAGCCAGTTTCCGGCGTCCCCACCGCCCCCGAGTGGATGGCCGCCCGGGCCTGAGCGGTCGTCATCGAGCAGCTCGAGATCACTCTGGTGGGCCAGCAGGGCGATCACCAGGCTGTGGATCCGCTGGCGTCGATCGCTCATGGGCAGGGGGGTGGGCCGGCACGTCCGGGAGCATCATGGCCAGAAGTGGCGCAGGGGCACGGCTGGAGGGTTCGCTGCAGGAGGGTTCGCTGCTGGAGGTGCTGGGCACCGATGCCGCCGGCCTGGCGGGTCTCTCCCGCCACTGGCAGGACCGGATCCGGCAGGCCGATCTGGTGGCGGCCCCCCGGCGTCTCCTGGCGGACCTCGAGGCCTGGTGTGGTGAGGCCCCCGCACCGGAGCTGCTGGCCAGCGACCGGCCCGCCGACCTGCTGCCGCGGCTGGAGCGGGCCCTCACCACCGGCCAGCGGGTGGTGCTGCTCGCCAGCGGCGACCCCCTCTGGTTCGGCATCGGCCGTCTGCTGCTGCAGCACCTTCCCGCCGAACGCCTCCGCTTCCATCCGGCCCCCACCTCCCTGCAGCTCGCCTTCGCCCGCCTGGGGCGGCCCTGGCAGGACGCCTCCTGGATCAGCCTCCACGGTCGCGAACCCGAGCCGCTGGCGGCCCGGTTGCAGCAGCGGCCCACCGCCCTGGCGGTGCTCACCGATCCGGCCCGGGGAGGAGCCGCCGAGGTGCGCCGAATCCTGCGGGCGTCGGGACTGGAGGCGGCCTACGAGCTCTGGCTGGGGGAGCGCCTGGGCCATCCGTCGGAGCGGCTGCAGCGGCTGGCGCCCGCCGACCCCCTGCCGCCCGATCTCGATCCCCTGCACCTGGTGCTGTTGATCGCTGTCCAGCCCGCCGTGCCTCCCCCGGGGGCCCTGCCCCTGTTCGGTCTGGCCGACGGACTCTGGCTGCAGCACCCCGATCAGCCGGGGCTGATGACCAAACGGGAGGTGCGCATCCAGCTGCTGGCCGATCTGGAGCTGCCCGAGATCGGGGTGCTCTGGGACATCGGCGCCGGGGTGGGGTCGGTGGGGCTGGAGGCGCTGCGCCTGCGCCCCGCCCTGGAGCTGTGGGCCGTGGAGCGCCGGCCCGGTGCCGCCGCCCTGATCGGCGCCAATGCGGACCGGCTGGGGGTGCGTCCCGCGGCGGTGCTGGAAGGGGAGGCCCCGGCCGCCCTGGGCCCCCTGCCCGATCCCGACCGGGTGCTGATCGGCGGCGGCGGCCGGGACCGGCGCGCGGTGCTGGAGGTGGTGCTGGGCCGGCTGCGGCCCGGCGGGGTGGTGGTTCTGCCCCTCGCCACGGTCGAAGCCCTGGCCGAGCTCAGGCCCCAGCTGGAGCAGGCCGGCCTGGGGGTGACGGTCAGCCAGATCCAGGCCTGGCGCGGCGCCCCCCTGGCGGAGGGCACCCGCCTGGCGCCCCTCAATCCCGTGCTGGTGCTGAAGGGGTCGCGCCCGGCAGCGGGGTGATTCGCACCGGCGTTCCCACACTGATGCCGAGCACGGCGGCCTGGCCGGCGGCCAGTTCCAGCACCCCGTCCATCGGCGTGTCGGGGCCGTAGCTGCGGCAGGGCAGGTTCATGCAGGGGGGCACATCCGTCTCCAGGGCGGCCACACGACCGTTGCGGATGAACAGCATGTCCAGGGGTTCGGGCGTGCGGTGCATCCAGAACCGGGCCACCGCCGGAGGGTCGTAGGGGAACCACATGCCCCGCAGGTGGGGCAGGGGCGGGCGCATCTGCAGCCCCATGGCGTACTGGCGCTCGCCCCGGGGCACCTCCAGCTGGATGCAGCGCGCCGGCGGCGGCCCTTCCAGGCACCACTGGGCGGTGATGGGCAGGAACTGGGGCGGGCTCTGACTCAGGCCCGGCCCGCAGCCGATCAGCCCGACGACGCCGACGATGGTCAGGCTCCGGAGCAGGGAACGGCTCATGGCACGGGCCCCACGGGGGGTCGCCCGTCACCGAGGCAGTAGCCCCGCCCCCGCACGGTGTGGATCAGCCGCGGTTCCCCGTCCTGCTCCAGTTTCTGGCGCAGATAGCGCACGTAGACCTCGATCACGTTGCTGGCACCCCCGCCCTGATCAGCCCAGATCTCCTCGAGGATCTGCTCCCGGCTCACCACTGTGCCTTTGTGGCGCAGCAGCAGCAGCAGCAGCTGGTATTCCCGGGCCGTCAGGCTGAGCTGGCGCTGACCGCGCCACCCCTGGCAGGCCACCGGATCGATGCGCAGATCCGCCACCTTCAGCAGCGTGGACACCGGCATGGGGGCCTGGCGCCGGGCGAAGCCCAGGTGCAGCCGCAGCCGGGTGAGCAGGTCGCTCGTGCCCAGGCTGGGCAGCCAGAAATCATCCGCGCCCCACTCCAGGCAATGGCTGCGGCTCTCGACGCTGTCGCTGGTGATGCCGAGCAGCAGCGGGCGGGCCCCCAACCGGCGGCGCAGCTCCGGGATCCGCGCTTCGCTGCCGGGCGACAGGACCACCGCCGCCGGCAGGTCCTCCCCGGACTCCTGCAGCTGCGGCCTGTAACCGGAGACCTCCAGCCGCGGCGCGAGGTCGGCGGCCTCCGGACCCACCAGCAGCACCACGGTCGGTGGTGAGGACGTGGTCGGCGGTGGCGTGGTCACAGGGGGGCGTCGGCGTGGCTGCTGGAGGGCTTGGCCACGTGGGGCAGGCCCCAGCCCAGCTTGTTGCGCAGCACCTGGAAGAACTCGTGGTCGGCCAGCCGCACGAAGCGCACCGGATGCTCGCTGCGGCGCACCAGCACCCGGTCCTCGGGCCAGACGTAACAGCCGGCGCTGCCATCGACCACCATCATCAGCCGCTCGGGGGTGGCGGGGAACACGGTCACCGGCTCCTGGTCGCTGAAGACCAGGGCCCGGGAGGCGAGGGAATGGGCGGCGATCGGTGTCAGCTGCAGCACCGGACAGTCGGGGGTGATCACCGGCCCTCCGGCGCTGAGGGCGTAGGCGGTGGAGCCGGTGGGGGAGGAGAGGATGACCCCGTCGGCGGCGATGTCCACGGGGGCGTGGCGGCCGATGGCGATCTCGAAGTGGCACATGCTGGTGAGCGGCTCCCGGTGCAGGGCCATCTCGTTGAGACAGAGCACCTCCCAGCGCCGCTGCTCGCCCCGCATCACGCTCACCACCATCATGGAGCGCTCCTCCACGGTCCATTCCCCGGCCACCACCTGGGCCAGGGCCTGGTCCAGGTCCTTGAGGTAGGCCTCGGCCAGAAAGCCGAGGTGGCCGGTGTTGATCGTCAGGATCGGCACGCCGATCGGGGCGGTCTGGCGGGCGGCGGAGAGCACCGTGCCGTCCCCCCCCAGCACCAGGGCCAGGGCCATCTCCTCATCGAAGCTGGCGGGCACGCAGGCGGCGTAGCCCCTTGAGCGCAGGTGCTGGTCGGGATTGGCGAAACCCACCACGCCACCGGAGCTGCTCACCCGTGCGACCTCCAGCCCGGCGGCGGTCAGCCGGTTCTCGATCAGGTCGGCGGTGCTGATCGCCAGATCCTTGCCGTCATTGACGATCAGTCCGACCCGGGGCACCGATCGCAGGCTGAATGGCAGCGAGACTCTAGGAGGAGGCGGTACGGCAGCCACGGCTGCAGGGGACGGCGGAAACCAGGTTGGGGAGATGGCCTTTCGGCCTCCCTGGCCGTCGTCGCAGAACAGGGCCTGCAGGCCGAGTCGCCAGTGCCCGGATGGTTTGAGGCAAAGCGACAGCGTTAACATCCGGGCACTTCGTCCCGTCGGCTGCTGCCGGTGAAGCTTCTTTACATCGGTGGTCTCGAGCACAGCGGGACCACCCTCACCGAGCAGTTGCTGAGCAGTCATTCCCGTAGCCTCAGCCTGGGAGAGATCGCTTCCTTCTTCTCTCCCTCCCACATGCAGGCCTATCTCCGTGCCTGGGGAGATCATGACGACGTGCGTCGCTGTTCCTGTGGCAGTGACTGGGAGGATTGTTCCTTCTGGGGACAGCTCACCCATCTCAATGGCCTGAATTCAGACCTTCCCCTGGTCGAGAAATATGCCCAGCTGATCAGTTTCATTCGACGCCACCTTGGTGACGATGTGCTGGTGACGGACTCTTCCAAGTCCGTGGAAGCCCTGGGCGCCCTGCGCAGTGCCCTGCGGAGCGAAGCTGCCAGCCAGGATCGATTCGGTCTCATCCTTGTGGCAAAGGATGTGCGCAGCTTCACGGCTTCGATGAAGCGCAAGAGTGGCCGCAAGGGGCTGCTTTCTGCTTTCCGTTCGATGAACTACTGGAGCCATGCCAATAGCACCTGGTTGAACGTTCTGGCCACCGATCCTTCCATCCCCCATCGCATCAACCTCTACGAACATCTCTGTCTCGATACGCTTGGCCAGGTCAACGCGCTGCTGGCGATGGTTGAGGAAGCCCCCCTCCCCAGCCTGGACATCGCCAACACGAGATCGCACATCGCCATGGGGAACAAGGACTTCCTGATGCGCAATCGCAGCCATGTCCGCTACGACCAGCGGTGGTTCACCGATGATGCCATTCTTCTGGCCTATCTCATCAACGGCCCGGCCAGGCGTCTGAATCACCGCTTCTATCGAATGGGCCAGCAGCTCGCCGCAGACCTGCCCAGGAGTTCACCGATCTGAGCAGGCTGAATCAGGAGGGGGCGATCGACCACGGTGCGGGGCCGATCTCAGAGATCGCTGATCAGAACTGCTCCAGGAAGCGCAGATCGCTGTTGAACAGCCGGCGGATGTCGTCAATGCCGTGGCGCACCATGCAGAACCGCTCCACACCCAGACCGGCGGCGAAGCCGCTCCAGCGCTCCGGATCGATGCCCAGGCCTTCCAGCACCGCCGGATCCACCATGCCGCAGCCCATCACCTCCAGCCAGCGGCCCCGCCACTGCACGTCCACCTCGGCGGAGGGCTCGGTGAAGGGGAAATAGCTGGCCCGGAACCGCACCGGCAGATCACCGAAGAACTGCTGCAGGAAGGTGGTGACCGTGCCGCGCAGGTGGCTGAAATCCAGCCCCTCGTCGAGGGCGAGCACCTCCACCTGGTGGAACACCGGCGAATGGGTGGCATCCACCGCATCGCGCCGGTAGACCCGGCCGGGGGCGATCACCCGCACCGGCGGGGGGTTGGCTTCGAGGTGGCGGATCTGCACGGGGGAGGTGTGGGTGCGCAGCAGCCGGTCACCCCCCAGGTAGAAGGTGTCCTGCATGTCCCGGGCCGGGTGGTGCTCGGGGATGTTGAGGGCGGTGAAGTTGTAGTGGTCGGTTTCGATCTCGGGCCCTTCGGAAACCCGGTAGCCGAGGCCGGCGAAGATGTCGACGATCTCCTCGATCGTGCTCTGCAGCGGATGGCGGTGGCCCGGCGGCACGTAGCTGCAGCCCGCCGTCACATCGATCCGCTCCCGTTCCAGCCGCTCCGCCATGGCGGCACTGCGGACGGCCTCAAGCCTGGCGCCCAGCAGCTGCTGCACCTGCTCCTTGAGGAGGTTGGCCCGCTGGCCCACCAGGGGGCGCTCCTCACCGGGGAGGCGGCCCATGGCACCGAGCACCCCGGAGAGCCGTCCCTTCTTGCCCAGCAGGCCCACCCGCAGCTCCTCAAGGGCCGTGGCGTCTCCGGCGGCGGCGATGGCGGCGGCGGCCTCCGCCTCCAGGCGCTCCAGCTGGTCGGTGAGCTGCTGCAGGCTGACGGTGGTGCTCACGGCACGGATCGGGGGGAGGAAGCGACTGTAGGCAGCAGCGTCTAGCTTGCCGGCAGTCCACGCGGTCGAGGCCGATGGCACCGCTCCGGATCCTGATCAGCAACGACGACGGGGTGTTCGCCGACGGCATCCAGGCCCTGGCGGCCGAGGCCGTCGGTCGCGGCCACACCGTCACCGTGGTCTGCCCGGACCGGGAGCGCTCTGCCACCGGCCACGGACTCACCCTCCAGACCCCACTGCGGGCGGAGCGGGCCGACGAACTCTTCGCGGCGGGCGTCACCGCCTGGGCCTGCAGCGGCACCCCCTCCGACTGCGTCAAGCTGGCCCTGTTCCGGCTGCTGGAGCAGCCACCGGATCTGGTGCTCTCCGGCATCAACCACGGCCCCAACCTCGGCACCGACGTGCTCTATTCCGGCACCGTGTCGGCGGCGATGGAGGGCACGATCGAGGGCCTGCCGGCCCTGGCGGTGAGCAGCGCCGATTTCCACTGGCGTCGCTTCGAGGCGGCGGCGGCCCTGGCCATCGATGTGGCCGAGGGGATGCTGGCCACCAGCTGGCCCGAGGGGCTGCTGCTCAATCTCAACGTCCCGCCCCGGCCCGCCGCAGACCTCGCCCCGCTGCGCTGGTGCCGCACGGCCGTGCGGCGCTATATCGATCAGTTCGAGAAACGCACCGATCCCCGTGGCCGCACCTACTACTGGCTGGCCGGAGAAGTGGTCGACGATCTCGAGGGCACCGGCGCCGGTCCGGCCGAATGGCCCACCGATGTGGCCTGGGTGCAGCAGGGCGGACCGTCCCTGACGCCCCTGCAGCCCGAGCTGTTCTGGCGCGGTCCGGTGGCGTCGCTGCCGTCCGTGGAGGCGCTGGGTCGCCGGGATCAGCTCCTGCGGTAGATCCGTTGCAGCAGCCAGAGACTGATGATCAGGGCGAGCACGTGGGCGAACAGCACCTGGGTGTTGCTGAGCACCGAGAGCATCTCGATCGAGGTGATCGGCAGCCCCACCACCCGGCCGCCGCTGCCCGCCGTCGCCGGCAGCTGGGCCCCGAGGAAGCCGGGCACCTGCTGGGAGGCCTGCACGAACAGGCTGCCGGCCAGGGCCTGGTAACCCACGGAGGCCAGGGTCAGCCCGGCCACATCGGCCACCAGGCCCCGCTTCACCAGGCGGGAGGTTTCCCCCCGGCTGGGACGCACCGGGCTGGCCAGGGCACGGCCGCAGCGCACCACCAGCCAGGATTGCCAAAGACTCCAGAGCAGAACCAGGAACGAGAGAGTGGTGAGGGAAAGGCCGGGGCCCAGCCCCAGGGCGCGGGAGGAGTTGGCCGCCAGGCGGCCGCCGATGTTGTTGAACAGCAGCACCACCACCACCACCACCCCGAGGGCCAGCTGGATCCAGAAGCGCACCCAGCCCGTGCGGCGTAGGGCGTTGGCCATGCGCTGCAGGTCCAGCTGGTCGGCCATGGAGACGGGAGCGATGATCCCAAACTTGGCATGGGAGGATCCAGCCGGCGAGGGCCGAGGCCGTTGATCCCGCTTCACGACCCCTCCAGCGCCCTGCGCCCCACCGCCGTCGCCCTGGGCAGCTTCGATGGCCTGCATCGGGGTCACCGCCGCGTGATCGCCGCCGTCACCGCGCCCATGCCCGCCGGCCAGGAGCGGGCTGTGCCCACGGTGGTCAGCTTCTGGCCCCATCCCCGCGAGGTGCTCCATGGCGAGACGCGGCTGCGGCTCGATCTCCCGGAGGAGAAGCTGGAACTGCTCGAACCCCTCGGCATCGAGCAGCTGGTGCTGGTGCCCTTCACCCGCGAGCTGGCGGCGCTGACCCCGGAGCCCTTCGTGCGCCAGGTGCTGGCCGAACGGCTCCAGGCCCGCAGGATCGCGGTGGGCACCAACTTCCGCTTCGGGGTCGATCGCCGCGGGGACGTGGACGACCTGGCCCGCATCGGCGCCAGCTTCGGCATCGACGTGCAGGTGGTGCCGATGCTTTGGGATGGGGCCGAGCGGGTGAGCAGCAGCCGCATCCGGCGGGCCCTGGCGGCCGGCGACATCGACGAGGCGGCGCGGCTGCTGGAGCGTCCCTACCGCTTCAGCGGCCAGGTGGTGAGCGGTCGGGGCCTGGGGCGCCAGCTGGGCTGGCCCACCGCCAATCTGGCGGTGGACGGCCGCAAGTTCCTGCCGCTGGAAGGGGTCTATGCGGCCCTGGCCTGGCGGGAGGGGGAGGGTGGTGAGGGGCCGATGGCGGCGGTAATGAACCTGGGTCCCCAGCCCACTGTCGATCCCCTGGCCCCTTCGGCGGTGGAGGTGCACCTGCTGGAGCGCCGGCTGGAGCTGGTGGGGGCCCATCTGACCGTGCAGCCCCTGCGGCTGCTGCGGCGCCAGCAGGCGTTCGCCAGCCTCGAGGACCTCAGCCGTCAGATCCAGCTGGATGCCGATCGGGCCGGCGAACTCTGCCGGACACTCGGACCCCCTGGGGAGGCCTCGACCTAGGGGCAGGACATCAGCTCCGACCGCCGGAAGAAGCCCTCCCATACCCTGGAGGCCTCACCCGCCCCGGTCCGGTGACGCCCCAGCCCCCAGTCCCGTCGCCGCCGGTGTCCGGCCGTGAGCGTGCTGCCAGCGAGCGTGCCGCCATCGAGCGGCTGCTTGATGCCAACCTCGATCGGGCCCGGGAGGGGCTGCGGGTGCTGGAGGACTGGGCCCGTTTCGCCCTCGACCGTCCCGACCTGGTGGCCCGCACCAAGGACCTGCGCCAGCGCCTGGGTCGGCTGCATCGGACGTCCTACAAGCTGGCCCGGCACACCGCCAGCGACCCGGCCACGGGCCTGGCCCATCCGGCCCAGGCCGAACGGCAGGACGGCGCCAGTGTGCTGGCCGCCAACGCCGGGCGGGTGCAGGAGGCCCTGCGGGTGCTGGAGGAGTTCGGCCGGCTCAAGGACCCGGAGCTGGCGGCCGAGGCGGCGTCGATCCGCTACGCCCTCTACGACGTGGAGGTGGACCTGCTTCAGGCTGGCCTTGACGGTGACGGGCGCCGGGCCCTGCTGCGCCGCTGCCATCTGTACCTGGTCACCAGCCCGGTGGACGGCCTGGAGGCCGTGGTGGCCGCCGCCCTGGCGGCGGGGGTGCGGCTGGTGCAGTACCGCGCCAAACCCGACGCCCCCCTGGATGACCGGCACCGCTTCGAGCAGGCGAACGCCCTGCGCCAGCTCTGCCACCGCCATGGCGCCCTGTTCCTGGTCAACGACCGCATCGACCTGGCCCTGGCGGTGGGGGCCGATGGCGTCCACCTCGGCCAGGGCGACCTGCCGCCCTCGGTGGCCCGTCGCCTGCTGGGGCCCGACCGGCTGATCGGCCGCAGCACCCACCGGCTCGAGGACCTGCGCCAGGCGGTCGCCGATGGCTGCGACTACGTGGGGGTGGGGCCCGTCAACGCCACGCCCACCAAGCCCGGCCGCGAGCCGGTGGGGCTGGCCTACGTGACCCAGGCGGCGGCGGAATGCCCCCTGCCCTTCTTCGCCATCGGCGGCATCGATCCGGGCAGCCTGGCCGCCGTGCGCCGTGCCGGGGCGGATCGGGTGGCGGTGGTGCGGGCCATCACGGCCGCCGAGGACCCCGCCGCGGCGGTCGCCGCCCTGCTGGCGGGGCTGGAGGCTGAGGCATGACGAGTGGCATGACGGGAGATCTGCTGCTGCGGGTCAACGGGGAAGCGCGCCGCTGCCCGGCGGGTCTGTGCCTCGATGCCGTGCTCGTGGCGCTCGGCTACCAGCCGCGTCTGGTGGTGGTGGAGTTCAACGGTGAGATCCTGCCCAGGGATCGCTGGCCCGCCCAGGCTGTGGTGGAATCCGATGTGCTGGAAGTGGTCACCATCGTGGGGGGCGGTTCCTAGATTCCTGCCATCGCAACGTCGTACCCCATGGGTTCCCGCTTGTTCCGGCGCCTGGCCGGTCTGATGGTCGTGCCCGTGCTGGTGGCCGGCCTGGTGATCGCCTCCCCGCCGCCGGCCCAGGCCGCCAGCGGCGGTCGCATCGGGGGTGGCAGCTTCCGTTCGGCGCCCTCCATGCCCCGCAGCTACGGCGGCGGCGGTGGCTACGGGGGCGGCAGCTTCGGCGGCGGCGGCTACCGGGGCGGCGGCATCGGCTTCCCCTTCATCGTGCCGATCTTCGGTTTCGGCGGCGGCGGCCTGTTCGGTTTCCTGATCCTGATGGCCGTGGCCGGCGTGGTGGTCAACGCCCTGCGCGGCGGCGGCGGCGGGCCCGCCCTGGCGGGTTCCGGTTCCGAGCTGGCCTACAGGCCGCGCCCGGACGGTCCGGTCTCGATCGCCCAGGTCCAGGTGGGCCTGCTGGCCTCCGCCCGCGACCTCCAGGACGATCTGCGGCGGCTGGCCGGTTCGTCGGACACCTCCAGCAGCAGCGGCCTGCAGCGGGTGCTGCAGGAAACCAGCCTGTCCCTGCTGCGCCATCCCGATCTCTGGGTGTATGCCAACGGCGAGGTGGGCCAGGTGCCCTTCGCCAGCGCCGAATCCACCTTCAACCGGCTCTCCATGCAGGAGCGCAGCAAGCTGGAGCGCGAACTCACCGCCAACGTGGCCGGACGCCGCTTCAGTGAGCCCGCCCCCGTGGCCCCCGGGGCCAGCGACGCGGCCAGCGATTTCATCGTCGTCACCCTGCTGGTGGCCAGCCGCCGCAACCTGGCGATCAAGGGGGCCGGCACCGCCGACGACCTGCGCGATTCGCTCCAGAAGCTCGGTGCGGTCGGCGCGGACGATCTGCTGGCCATCGAGGTCATCTGGCAGCCGGAAGGGGCCGGTGAAGTGCTCACCACCGAGCAGGTGATCACGGCCTACCCCAACCTGCAGCATCTCTGAATCCGCGGCCTTGCAGGCCGGCCTGCCGTCCCCCACACTGCGCGTCAGAAGCCGCAGGCGCCGATGCCTCCCCATCGGATCAGTTGGATCAACTCCCCGGTGCTGCTGGAGGCCATCGAGCGTTACGAGCAGGGCCGTCTGCCGCGCCCCCTGGCCCTCTGGCTCCAGACCGTGCTGGAGCTGGAGGCCCCTCCGGCGGGGCCCCTGCGTCCCGGCGGCTGATCAGCCGGCCCGGTCCAGCTGCAGGATCCGCAGGGCCGCCATGGCGGCCCCGTAGCCGTTGTCGATGTTCACCACGGTGAGCCCGGGGGCGCAGCTGGCCAGCATGCCCATCAGGGCCGCCTGGCCGCCGGCGCTCACCCCATAGCCCACCGCCACCGGCACCCCGATCACCGGCTGGGGCAGCAGGCCGGCCAGCACGGTGGGCAGGGCTCCCTCCATCCCGGCGCAGGCGATCAGCACCCGGGCCTGGCGCAGCCCCTCCAGCTGCCCCAGGAGCCGGTGCAGTCCTGCCACGCCGACATCGAGCACCAGGTCGCTGGCCACCCCATGGCAGGCCAGGGCCAGTCGCGCCTCGGCCGCCACCGTGAGGTCGCTGCTGCCGCCGCCGAGCACCGCCACCCGCCCGAGGGCGGGATCCGGCGGCGGCGGGGCGGGCCAGGTGAGGCAGCGGGCCAGGGGATGGTGGACGGGGGCTTCCCCGTCCCCGAGGGCCCCAAGGGCGTCCAAGCGCTCCTGGAGCCGCCGCTCCACCGCCGCGGCCTTCTCCACCGACACGCGGGTCACCAGGGCCAGCTCCCCGGCCCGGCGCATCTCCAGCATCACGGCGGCGATCTGCTCGACGCTCTTGTGCTCGCCCCAGACCGCCTCCACCATGCCGAGCCGCCCGCGGCGGCCCAGGTCGAGCCGGGCGTCCTCGCTCAACGCCCCTGCTCCTCCACCGGCGGCGTCAGAGCCACCCACTCCAGTTCGCCGGCGTGGACCAGGGGAAAGGGGTTGGCGGCCGCGGCCAGCCCCCGGGCCTCAGGATCACGGCTCAGGGCCCGGCGGGCCGCGGCCTCGAAGCGGACCTGCACCGCATCGATCTCGCTGGCCGGGATGGCCAGCCACTGACGGCGGCTGCGCCAGCGGATCAGCAGCAGTCCCTCCTCCCGTTCGGCGTCCCAGAGCAGGTCCCGGCCCAGGAAGCCGTCCTGGCGGCGGAGCCAGGGTCCCCAGCTCTCCTCCTCCGCCTGCAGCCAGGCCCCCCGGGCGTCGGCGGGCACCTTCACCCTCAGGTGCTCCACCACCGGCCCCTGGGGCTGGGCGAGGGCGGCCGGCGTGGCGGCCTGGGCCGTGGCGGGGAGGCCGACCAGCACGAGCGTGAGCAGGAAGAACGCGGCCAGCAAGGTAGCCAGCCAGCGGTTCGGTCGACGGATCACGGCCGCTGCAGCAGCGCCACCGCATGACAGGCGATGCCCTCCTGGCGGCCCGTGGGCCCGAGCCCCTCGTTGGTGGTCGCCTTGACCCCCACCTGCTCGGGGGCCAGGCCCATGCGGCCGGCGATCGCTTCCCGCATGGCGGCGATGTGGGGCTTGAGCCGGGGCCGCTCCGCCACCACCACCGTGTCGACGTTCAGCACCTGCCAGCCCCGCTCTGACACCAGCGCCACCACCTGTTCCAGCAGCACCAGGCTGTCGGCGCCACGCCACCGCTCGTCCTCCGGCGGAAAGTGGGTGCCGATGTCCCCCAGGCTGAGGGCCCCCAGCAGGGCGTCCATCAGGGCGTGCACGAGCACATCGGCGTCGCTGTGGCCGTCCAGCCCCAGGCCGTCGGGGTGCTCCAGGCGCACGCCGCCCAGGATCAGGGGACGGCCGGCGACGAGCCGGTGGATGTCGTAGCCGTTGCCGATGCGCAGCTGCATGGGGGGCGGTGGGGGCGGATCCAGTGTCGCCGGTGCGGGGTGATGGCGTGCTTCGGGGGGCGCGCTTCGGGGGGCGCGCCTCAGGCCTCCTGCTCCGCCTGCCACTGGGCCAGCAGGTCGGCGCGGCGCTCGCGGGTGCGGGCCACCTGCTGCTCCTGGCGCCAGCGGGCGATGGCGCCGTGGTCGCCGCTGCGCAGGACCTCCGGCACCGCCATGCCGCGGAACTCCGCGGGCCGGGTGTAATGGGGGTGCTCCAGCAGCAGGCTGCTGTGGCTCTCGGCTTCGAGGCAGTCCGGCGAGCCCACGGTGCCGGGCAGCAGCCGCACCACGCCGCTGATCACCACCAGGGCCGGCAGTTCGCCGCCGGTGAGCACGAAATCGCCCAGGGACACCTCCTCGTCCGCCAGGGGGCGGATGCGCTCATCGAAGCCCTCGTAGTGGCCGCAGAGCAGCACCAGCTGGTCGTGCTCCGTGGCCCAGCGGCGCAGGTCGCGCTGGTGCAGCGGCTGGCCCTGGGGGCTCATCAGCAGCACGCGGCGGCGCGGCAGCACCGGGATCGCCTCGAAGGCGGCGTAGACCGGCTCGGGCTTGAGCACCATGCCGGCACCGCCGCCGTAGGGCACGTCGTCCACCTTGCGGTAGCGATCCGTGGCGTGGTCGCGGGGGTTGTGGGTGTGGACCTCGGCGATGCCGGCGGCGAAGGCACGGCCGATCACCCCCAGCCCCAGCAGGGGCGTGAAGGCGTCCGGCACCAGGCTCACCACGTCGAAGCGCATGGGGAGCTCAGCCGGCGGGTCGGCTGACCCGCCGGATCTCGGAGCTGAAGCTGGCCCGGCCCGGGCGGCCGTCGGGGTGGTGCTCCACGCTGCTGCGCAGGCGCAGGTTGGCCTTGGTGAACCAGATCCGCTCCCGCACCGACGCCCCGGCCCGTTCGCTGGTCAGCTCCAGGCTCCCATCCGGCCACAGCTGCCAGT
The DNA here is from genome assembly GCF_019038535.1 of Synechococcus sp. CCAP 1479/9. NCBI lineage: Bacteria > Bacillati > Cyanobacteriota > Cyanophyceae > Synechococcales > Synechococcaceae > Synechococcus > Synechococcus sp. CCAP 1479/9. Next base: position 202,142 of record NZ_JAFKRK010000005.1, read on the forward strand.
GCCCCGTGCTGGCGGCCCCGTCGGGGGCGCTGCCCTGGAAGCCGCCGTCGGGGCGGAACAGCAGCCGGTGGCGGCCACCGCCCGGTGGGGTGATCTCCAGCCCTCCCGGCTCGCCGCCCTGCTCAGGGGCCAGGTAGGTGACCGTCAGTTCGCCCCGCTCGGAGCTGTGCCAGCTGGCCTCGTCCGCCTCGGCCTCGCGGGCCGCCTCTGCCGCCTCGTCGAGGCTGAAGCAGCTGCGCAGGGAGAGCCAGTCGCCGGCGCAGAAGGCCAGGAACGCCGCGATTGTCTCGGGAGGGAAGGGGGCGGCGGGCGGCTCGGTCGCGCTGGTCACGGCGGGGGCGGCGGGAGATCGGGGCCGGTGGGCCCCGGTTGGGATCCTCGCAAACCCCCCGCTGGAGGGGTGTGGTGTGGGGGCTGCGGAGCGCCGGCGGCCTCAGTCGCCCCGGTAGCCCAGCTCGGCCAGCCGGCCCGGATGGCTGCGCCAGTTGGGCACCACCTTGACGAACAGCTCGAGGTACACCGGACCGTCGAACACCTTCTGCATCTGCAGCCGCGCCCCCTGGCCGATCGCCTTGAGCATCTGGCCCCCCTTGCCGATCAGGATGCCCTTCTGGCTGCTGCGCTCCACCAGCACGGTGGCGAGCACGGCCGTGCGCACCTTGCCCTTCGCCTCCTCCTCCACGATCCGCTCGATCCGCACCGCCACCGAGTGGGGCACCTCTTCCCGGGTGAGGGTCAGCACCTGCTCCCGGATCAGTTCCGCCAGCAGCAGCTGCTCCGGCTGGTCGCTCACCGTGTCGGCCGGGTAGAGCAGGGGACCCGGCGGCAGGTCGGCCGCCAGGGCCTCCACCAGGGCCTGACAGCCGTCACCGTTGAGGGCGCTGCAGGGGTGCAGGGGCCAGGTCACGGGGCGATCGCCACCATCCGCCAGCAGCTCCCGGTAGGTGGTGGCCAGATCCTCGGCGTCGGCGCCCACCCGGTCGCTCTTGTTGAGGGCCACATGCACCGGCACGCGGCTGTGGCGCAGCAGGTCGACGATGAACCCATCCCCCCGGCCGGCCGGCTGGCTGGCATCCACCAGCAGCAGGACCACATCCACCTCGCCGATGGCACCCCGGGCGCTCTGGACGAGGCGTTCCCCCAGCAGATGGTGGGGTTTGTGGATCCCCGGGGTGTCCAGCAGGATCAGCTGGGCGGCGGGGGTGGTCAGGATGGCCCGCAGCCGGTTGCGGGTGGTCTGGGCCACGGGGGAGGTGATCGCCACCTTCTGGCCCACCAGCTGATTGAGCAGGGTGGATTTGCCCACGTTCGGCCGGCCGATCAGGGCCACGAAGCCGGAACGGAAGACAGGCGCTTCAGGGCTGCCCCCATCGGGCTGGGCATCGCCGGGGCTGGCGGTCGGGGCGCTCGGGTCCATAGCCTCAACACTGCCAGTCCGTGGGCCCCGCCGCCCGTCCGCCGCCATGACCGATGACGCCCCGCTGACCGAAACTCCCCTGAACGGGACCCCGCTGGCGCCGAGCTTCCCCCAGGCCATGGAGATTGCAGCCCAGTGGATCGGCCTCTGGGAAGCCGGGGAACTCAGCGACGAGGTGCTGGCCGATCGGGTGGGGGAGCTGGTGGCGAGCAGGGACGGGGCCCGTGGTTTTTTTGTGGTCGGCCTCACCGGTGAGGCGCCCCTGCTCGACCGGCTGCCGGAACCCCTGGTTGCCGCCCTGCGTCAGGCGGGTCCGGGGGTGGTGGATCTCACCGCGCGCAATCTGGCCATGAGCACGGCGATGGTGCTGCACCACCGGCGATCGGGGGACCTGGAGCACCAGGCCGGCTCGGAGCGGGTGCAGTGGCGCAGCACCGAGCTGCTGCGCCAGCTGGAGCCCGTGGCCGTGAAGCAGCGCCTGGAGACCCTGCTGGCGGCCGCAGCCGCGGACGCTGGAGCCGAGACGGCGGTGGCGGAGGACAGGACCTTCCTCGACCGCTGGGGGTACGACGCCGAGCAGCGTCAGGCGATCGCGGCCGCCATCGAAGCGGTGGCCGACTGAGTCACGAGCCCAACCAACATGCTGGCCTGGGCCTCAGAACTTCAGGTAGAGCAGCGTCATGGCCTGAAGGGCGTCGAAAGTGACGCCATCGGGCAGGAAGACGTAGTTGACGTTGAACCCGAGGGTCACGTTCTGGGTGATGTTCAGATCGACGCCGCCGGTGAGCATGGCGTTCGTCTGGCCGGTGGAATAGGTGTTGGTGGCGATGCCGCCCCCCAGGTAGGGGGAGACCACGGAGCGACGGAACAGATCCAGGGTGAGGGGCAACTGGAAGGAGGTCTGGCCGTTGTAGCGGCCCAGCACATCACGGTTGCCGAAGATCACACTGGGACGCAGGGAGACCGCCAGGGTTTCATTGAGTTTGTACCCGATCCGACCGGTGAACACCCCGCTGGTGGGCAGGTCACTGCCGAAATTGACGCCACCACCGATGCCGTAGATGCCCACGTTCTCGATCGGTTTGCCCTGGCGCGGCACGATCGCCAACTCGGCGGGATTCCGGTTGGCCGGAGGCGGGAGGTAGTCGGCAGGAAGGGTGGCCGCGTCGGTGACGGGTTCCCAGCCGGCCGCCGCGGGCTCCGGGGCGATGGGGACCCAGGGAGCCGGTGGCGCCGGCAGGGACTGGGCCCGACCCGGATCGGCAGCCAGGGCCAGGCAGGCAAGACCCACCAGGGGGGTGCCGCCGGGGTGGAGCCGGATGCGCTTCACTGGGCCACCGCGGCGCCGGCTGGACCGGCCGGGGCCGGGGTGGGGGCGGCAGCTTCCGCCGCAGGGGCCACCGTGGCAGCGGCCGGCGGCGGCGGCGGGGCGATCGGGGCGCTGCTGGCCACCGGCGAGACCCGCACAGGGGCGGGGGTGGCCCTGTCCTCAGCCGGGAGCGGCTGCAGGTTCACGACCGTGGGGGTGACGGTGCCGGGGGCCTGGGCCGGCTGGCGGCTGGACCACTCCTTGATGTCCTCGATCACCGCCGGATCATCCGGCTGGCTCAGCACATCGACGCTGCCGTCCGCCTGGATCGCAAGGGGCACCTGGGTGGGCTTGCTGACCCGGGTCGAGGGCACATGGATGACCCGGGCCTGCTGGAGCTTGGCCGTCTTGGTGGGCGTGGGGGCAGGAAGGGTGCGGATCGCCTGGCGCATCGGTTCCCTCAGGTTCTGGGGAATGGGAGCCATCGGATCGCCGCTGCTGGCCCAGCGGGCCCGCTCCGCCCGGGCCACGGTGGGCATGGCGGGCAGGCCCAGGTCCTGGATGGTGAGCACCCCACCGAGGAGCTCGGAATTCGAGAAGTTGCGCTGCAGCAGGGTCTGGGCGCTGCCGAGGCCGGTGGTGCCGAGGGGAGGCCCATCAATGCGGAAGGACGCCGGGCGGGACGGGGCCTTGGCCAACTGGACCGGGGCGGTGCTCCGGCGGGCGACCGCGGGACGGCGACCGGGATCGGGCCGGGCCTGCGACACGTTGGAGGGACCGCTGAGATCGAGGCTGCGTGCGAGGGGGGCATCCAGCAGCGAACCGATCCTTTCGGAGGCCGAACTCAGCACATGGCCGGTGGTGGTGCCCAGATCGTCGAGGGGCGAGGAGGTGTCGGGCGCTGGGGTGGCAGGCGCTGCCTCCGGCGCTGAGGCGATCGCTTCGTCCGTCCCCTTCGGATCAGCCGGCTGGGGGATGGTCATGTCCTTGACCCGCGACTGCCAGCGGTCGTGGGCATCGATGGCCAGCAGCGGCAGCCAGATGGACTGGCTCAGCAGGGCCCAGGCGATGGCTTTGGGGCTGATGGTGGGTTCGCGGTACATGGGAGGGCTCGAGAAGCGGTTGTCAGCGGAAGTTGTTGTTGTTTCTGTTGCCGTTGAATGTATCTCGGAAGAAATAATAGGAGCTGGCGGCCTGACTGAGGGGAACGATGACCTGATTGATGACGTCGAGGGCCTCGGCGTAGAAGGTGCGGTTGACGATGATCGTGTCCCTGTCCCGGAGCGGGGGATTCAGACCCTTGGAGACGCCGATCCCATCCCTGTAGCTATAGACCTCCCGGGTGGTGGTGCCGTTCCGGTTGAGTCGGACGAGCTCGATGTCGTTCTTGTTGGCCCGCCAGTTTTCCGCACCACCGGCCCGGAAGATGGCCTCGGCCAGGGGGGTGTTGGCGGGAAGGCTGAGGTTGCCGGGGCTGCGGACCTCGCCGATCACCGAGACGTTGATGGTGGCCGGGGCCAGGTTGGTGGCTCCGATCTGGAGGATTTCCTCGGGGATCAGATCCTCCGTGCGGGCGACCACGATCGTGTCGCCGTCGAACAGGATCGGGTTCTGCCGCTGGTTGCCGACCTGGAAGACCTGGGCCAGGTCCAGAACGGTCTGCTTCTGGCTGCCGTCGGGCCCGGCCAGACGCCGCAGCAGCACCTTGCGGATGTCCGCGTTCAGGGTGACGCCGCCGGCGGTCTGGATCGCGGAGACCGGGGTGGAATAGGAGGCCAGGGGGTAGAGGCCAGGACGGCCCACCTCGCCGATGATCGTCACCTTGACGGGGCGGGGCGAGGTGAGGCTGAGAATCAGCTCGGGCCGCACCAGTTGCTTGGCGTAGAGGGAGGTGAGCCAGCGGGTGGCCTGACCGATGGTCAGGCCGGTGAGCTGCACCGATCCCAGCAGCGACAGGGTCGAGGTGCCGTCGGGAAGGATGACGACCGGGCCGCCGATGGCGGAGGCGGAAGGGTCGGTGAAGGTGAGTTGCAGACCATCCCCGGGGCCGAGGACGTAAAGATCGTTGTAAACCTCCGTGACCGTGAGGGGCAGAGGGGCCGAGGACGCGGGGCCAGCCTGGGGAGCGGCGCTCACGGCCGCGGCACCCCGCCAGGGGGAATGGGGCGCCACCCCCTGGGGCACCGAGGCCTTCAGGCCTGTCGGGGCCACCATCACACTGGCCAGACCCAGCACGCCGAGGGAGGAAAGACGCCGCCGGATCGAGGGGCGAAGGCTCCTGCCACGGGAGGTTCCGTCAGAGGCTGCAGATCCCTGACCTGCGGCAGATTCCCGGCGTGCC
>NZ_JAFKRK010000006.1:0-64166 GCF_019038535.1 Synechococcus sp. CCAP 1479/9
ACTGGCCTGCAGATCCCTGGCGTACAGATGTTCTGGGAGGAGAAGCCACCGAAGGACATTAATCGGATTACCACCATAGACGCCCGAGTCAAGGGGGCATTCTTTGCTGGTTGCCATTATCATCGGCTCAACTTTCCCTGCGGTTCATAACGTGACAACGACGGGTGTTCCTCCTGAGACCTTTCCGGGTGGAAGCGCGCGCCCGCTGTCCCTTCCCGCCGCGGGTGGTCCGGGTCCAGGCGCTTTCGATCCGTCGCAGCAGAGCCCTCTCAGCCCCATCGGCGAGGGCCAGTCCGGCGGCGGCGGCCTGGGGGGCCTCGTACGGACGGTCAAGCGCCGCCAGTCCATCTTCCTGATCACCTTCGCGGTGGTGACCGGCGTTCTGGCGATCAACACGCTGCGTCAGCGCATCTTCTCCCCCGTCTACCAGGGGGGGTTCCAGATGCAGATCAGCAACCCCTTCGACAACCCGGGCGGCGGTGGCGGCGGCGGTTCCGTTGAGACGATCGCCCGCAGCGAGATCAAGACCGATGTGCCCAGTCTCATCGTTCTGATGCGCAGCCCCCTGCTGCTCGGGCCGGTCGCCCAGCGCCAGGGCGTGCCGCTCCGGGCCCTGGAGAGCAACCTCTCCATCAATCAGGAGTCGGCCAGGGTCGACAACGTCCTCAACGTGTCCCTGCGCTGGCCCGATCCAGCCAAGGGCAAGGCCATCCTGCGCCAGCTCGCCAAGGATTACACCGCCTTCTCCCTGACCCAGCGCCAGGCGGCGGTCAACTCCGGTGTCCGCTTCCTCGACGAGCAGGCCCCCGCCATTGAGGAACGGGTCACCAAGCTCTCCCAGGAGATGCTCAGGTTCCGGGAACGGAACAATTTCGTTGACCCGGCCACGGCGGCCAGTCAGATCCTCGGGGCCCGGGAAGGTCTCGTCAACCAGCTGCGCACCCTTCAGAACGAGCAGGTGCAGCTCGACAGCCAGCTGAAATCGATCCAGACCGGCAAGCTGCAGTTCACCCCCAGCGGCGCCCCCACGGCCCTTGAGCAACTGGGCCGGAACAGCATTCTGGTGCCGGGCAGGGGAGGCTCTTCCGGAGCCGAGGCGGCCAGCGGCACCAAGACACCCCTTGACCTCCTCAACCAGTTCGAGCAGGAACTGGCCACCGCCAAGGGCACCTTCAAGGAGAACTCCCCGATCGTTCAGTCCCTGATCGCCCGCCGCAACCAACTGCTCCCCGTTGTGCAGCGGCAGGCCGCCGACGCCGTCAAGGCCCGGCTGCTTTCCAACGTGGCCCAGCAGGATGAGATCAACCGCCAGATCCTTCTGCTGAGCGAGAACTTCCGGAACAATCCCCAGAAGATGTCGGAGTTCGAGAACATCAACCAGCGGCTCTCGATCGCCAGGGAGCAGTACTCCTCCTATATCCAGGCCAGGGAGCGTTACCGGCTCGAGATGGCCCGTTCCATCTCCCCCTGGGAGGTGATCGGACCACCCGATTTCGGCGGCAGTCCGGTGGAGCCCAACATCCAGCGCAACCTGCTGAGGGCGATCATGATCGGTCTCCTGGCCGGTCTCGGTGCCGCCATCCTCCGCGAGCGGACCGACAACGTCTTCCACACCCCCATGGAGGTGGAGAAGGATCTGCAACTGCCAGTTCTGGGTCTGATCCCCTACCTGCCCCTGGAGCCCGGTGTCGACATCGCCACCAGCATCTCCAAGATGTCCTCGAGCGAGCGCTTCGCCATCAAGGAGTCCCTGCGCAGCCTGTTCACCACCTTCCGACTGCTCCGCGCCGACAGCAACATCCGCATGGTGGGGATCACCTCCTCCACCCAGGGGGAGGGCAAGTCGACGGCGGTTGCCGTGTTCTCCCGCACCCTGGCCGACCTCGGCCTCAAGGTGCTCGTCATCGACTCCGACATGCGGCTGCCGATGCAGGCCCGCTACCTGGGGGTGGAGCAGGGCGATGGCCTCTCCACGCTGCTCTCGGATTCGACCCGCAAACCGACGGATTTCATCCACTCCATTGTCGAGAACATGGATGTGCTTCCGGCCGGCCCGAAGCCGCCCGATCCGGCTAAGCTGCTGAATTCCAGCCGCTGCAAGGAGATCATGGACGAGATCCGTGCCCTCCCCGGCTACGACATCATCATCGTGGATGCCCCTCCCTGCCTGATGCTGGCCGATCCGATCCTGCTGGGAGAGAAGCTTGACGGCATCCTCTTCCTGGTCGGCCTCGGCAAGGTGAGTCGTGAGCTGGCTCCCCAGGCCAGCCGTCGCATCCGGGCCTCCGGGGTGGATGTGCTCGGGATCATCTGCAACCAGGTCAACTTCCCCAGCCGCCTCAACGATTACGGCTACGAATACGGCTACTACTACCACTACGCCTACGCGTCGGCGTCGGGTTACGCCAAGAGTGCCAGCGAACCTTCCACGGGTGGATTCGGCAGTTATGTGCAGCGCTATCGCGACAGCTACATGAAGGGTGCCGCGACCAATTCCTACATCTCCGCCCGCTACAACGAGGGCGAATCCGACGTCAAGACCTACTACCGCGACGACGAGGATCAGCCGTCTGCGCCCGTCGCCACCAATGGCGGCCTCGGACCCACCGCCGGCTCCTCCAGCTCCCTGCCTCCCGCCGAGAGGGTTCCCTCCCGCCGCCACCGTGCCTCCAGTGAAGGTGGTGGCGGCCCGATGGGCTGGCTGCGCAAGCGCTTCGGCAACAGGGGCTGAGGGCCCTTTTCAGGGGCCGTTCCCCCCGCCAAGGAGGGGCTCCACCGGCCCCGTCGCCCACCCGTCGCCCTGGGCTGGGCGGGTGGACAGCAGGATCTCGAGCATCACCAGGTGGTCATAGATGGGCATGGCCATCGGGTGGCAGCGACGCACCCAAGCCAGGGCCGCCAGCGGATCGATGCCGCGCAGTCGGGCCGTGAGGCCAACCGCCAGAAGGGGGGAGCGTTCGTACCCTGCCATGCAGTGCAGATAGATGGGCGCAGCCTGGTTCACCAGCGCTTCCGCCCTCGCCAGGGCCAGGGCCAATCGCTCCTGACGCAGGGGCTCCTGTTGCCTGTGGTCGGGCAGGGAGACCCGGTCGCTGCTCCAGCCGGGGGGAACGATCAGGGCGCTTTCCTCCTCCGGGTAGCAGCAGCTGAAGCGGCTGCGGATCCCGGCCTCTTCCAGCTGTTGCCAATGCCTGGCCGTGCGCGGCATGGGACCGATCGCCAGCTGACCGTTGAGCACCCAGCTGCAGGGCAGGGAGCGGTCGGACATCGGCGGCAGGGGCCGGTCCTGCCTCAGGCTCTGGAGAAACCGCCGCAGGGGGCCCATCATCGGCGTGCCCACCACGGGTGGCGCTTGTCGGTTGCGCTCACGTCCGGGTTCGCAGCACCGGCTCCACCAGGGCCAGCACCTGCTGCCAGAGGCGCTCGGAGGGGGGCTTGCCCTTGGGCCCACGCAGGCTGATCAGGGTGCAGGCATAGACGCGATGGGGCTGGAGTCCGATCACCTTCTCGATGGCGGAGTCCCTGCCGACCGCCAGACGATCGGTGATGGTGGTGAGCTGTTCCCGGGTGACCCCGAAGGGCTTCTCCGGGCCAGGGCCTGGCACCAGGCAGGTCTGGAGGGTGGGGCGGTCCTGGGTCAGTCCCCTTGCCGTCGGGACTGGGGTGCCGATCAGCCGGCGCTGGCTGAGATTCAGGCTGGCCTGCCCCCGGCCGATGACACTGGTCTGGAAGTTGAAACGCTGGCGCACCGCGCCGCCCATCAGGGTCAGCTCGAACCCGTCCCGCAGGGGCAGGACCACCGGAGCCGATGTCGCCACTTCGTAGCTGCGCTTCGCCGGCCAGGCGGGGGCGAGGGCGGGAGCCGTCTCCGGCAGCAGCCGGGCCCCCCGCAGCGCGGTCTCAAGATCCTCGGCCGGGAGAGGGCGCGGAGCCGCTGGCCAGCGCGGCAGCAGGATCGCCTGGGTCGCCAGAAGGGACGCAGCGATGGCCAGCGCGCCGTACCACCGCACCAGCAGGGGAGGGGTGATCACGCCCCTTCCCCCGATTGCGGCGGGGCGGGCAGGGGGGGCAGTTCGCGCTCGAGCAGCCGCATGTAGACCATGCCGAAGATCAGCACCGCCACCCCGGAAAAGACCAGGGAGCCGGTGCTCTCGTGGAAGAAGTCGAACAGCCAGCTGCCCTTGGAATGGCCGTTGCCCGCGAACACCGCCAGCAGGGCGATGCGGAAGGTGTTGCAGACCAGGCCGATCACCGGTGCCACCAGCAGCACCACGGTGCGGCTGGTCCAGGAGCGGATCGGAAAGGCCAGCAGGAAGATCACGGCCACGCAGACGATCTGGGCCATCAGGTCGACCCCGTTGCAGGGGCCCAGCACCCGTACGCCGCCGCCTGGCAGCAGCACGCTGCGGTCGTTCACCGTGACGTCGAGTCCGAGCACGCTCAGCCAGAGACCGGAGAGGCTCGCGGTGAGCAGGCTGATGGGGGCTTCCGGCAGGGTTCGCATCAGCAGGGCGAAGCTTGGAAGCAGCATCAGGCAGAGCAGCGGATCGCGGAAACGGCCCAGGCTGGCCGGTTTCTCCGCCATCAGAGCCAGGCTGAGGCCGCCGACCGGCGCCAGGGCGAACAGCAGACCGTCCCAGTGCAGGATCAGCGCCGAGCGGGCCAGGACCCAGACCAGCAGCAGGCTGCCGATGACCAGTCCCCAGGCGCCTGGGCTGGGCCGGAGGTCCTCGAACTGGTCCTCCATGCAGATCACCGCCCCCCCCCACACCAGCACCGCGAACACGGTGATGTGCTCGCTTTGGCTGCTCTGGAAGACGGCGATGTTCTGGACCGCCACGGCGGCGGCCAGGGCCAGCCAGAGGTTGCGGGGCGTGGGCGGGGGAACGGCCGGGATCGCAGCCCGCCAGCCCGGAGGAATTCTCTGAAGGAGGCCGCTGGAGAGTCGCTCGATGGTGTTGCTCATCGGGCCAGGGCGTCGAGCAGAGGGGAGGCCGGGAGACCCTCATCAGGATCGTATTCCGGGACCAGGCGCCGCAGCAGCTGGCTCGAGGCGGCTTCGTCCCACTGGGCGAGTGCCTCATGCAGCTGCTGGATCAGGGGCCCCAGCTGTTCGCTGTCCCGATGGGGTTCGGTGGCCCTGCGGATCAGCGGGTGCTGGGTGGGCTGGTCGGCGGCGCTGATCAGGAGCTCTTCGTAGAGCTTTTCCCCCGGCCGCAGACCGGTGTACTGGATGGCGATGTCCCCGTCGCTGTTGTGCTCGTCGCGCACCCGCAGCCCGGAGAGCTCGATCATCTGGCGGGCCAGGTCGGCGATCCGGACCGGCTCGCCCATGTCGAGCAGGAAGAGATCGCCGCCCATGGCCATGCCGGTGGGCTGCAGGACCAGCTGGACCGCCTCCGGGATGGTCATGAAGTAGCGGGTGATGGCCGGATGGGTGACGGTGACCGGCCCACCTCTGGAGATCTGCTGATGGAACAGGGGGATCACCGAGCCGGAGGAGCCCAGCACGTTGCCGAACCGGACCATCGAGAGGATCGGGCCACCGTCCGCGATCTCGGCCGCAGCGGCCTGGATCAGCAGTTCGCAGATGCGCTTGCTCGCTCCCATGACATTGGTGGGGCGAACGGCCTTGTCGGTGGAGATCAGGGTGAGCCGGCTCACGCCCGAGGCCCGGGTGGCGGCGATCACGGCCTCGGTGGCGCCGATGTTGTTGGCGATGCCGGCGCAGAGGTTGGCCTCAACGAGGGGAACGTGCTTGTAGGCGGCGGCATGGAAGATCGTGTCGACCCGGTGCTGACGGCAGATCAGGGTGAGGCGGGCCGCGTCACAGGCATCGCCGAGGACGGCATGGAGCTCGACGCCGCAGGGCTGGGAGCCCAGCTCCCGCTCGATGGCGTAGAGGGCGAATTCGTTGCGCTCGACCAGCAGCAGCCTGGCGGCGCCCAGGCCCACGACCTGGCGGCACAGCTCGCTGCCGATCGAGCCACCGGCGCCCGTCACCAGAACCACCTTCCCCGCGACGCCGGCCTTGAGCAGCGCCGGGTCGGGGTTGGAGGGTTCGCGGCCAAGAAGATCCTCGATCGCCACCGGCTGCAGGTCGGAGACGATCCTCTGGCCGGTGGCCATCTGGGCCAGGGAGGGGACCGAAAGGACTTCCAGGCCCCGGTGGGTGAGCTGATCCACCAGCAGCCGTTTGCGCCGCCGCGACATGGTCGGCATCGCCAGCAGGACCTTGCGGACGTCGTGACGCTCGATCAGGCGGGGCAGCCGCAGGGGCGAGTGGATGGCCATGTTCTGGAGGGTCCGGCCCTGCAGGCCCTCGTCGTCATCGAGGAAGCCGACGATGCGGAAGCGGGGGTCGTTGCGCAGGGCCAGCAGCAGACCCATGCCGGAGGCACCGGCGCCGTAGATGAGGGTGCCATCACCCTGGGAGCCGCCGGGGGAGTGGTTCTCCCGTTGATCAAGGTGATGGACCAGGACGTCGCGCAGCACGATGCGGCTGGCGATGGCCCCGCCGGTGAACAGCAGCCAGTAGAGAATCCAGAAGGATCTTGGTGGCTGGGCACCGCCGATCAGGGTGCTGCTCAACAGCAGGATCAGCACCATGGCGCCGGAGCGGGGCACCAGCCCGTAGAGGGAGTGGCTGCCGGCGTAGCGGGTGAGCCCCCGATACCAGCCCGAGACCACCAGAACAGGCAGGCCGGTGATGACGGCCAGGGGCAGCAGCAGGATCGTGGAGGGCATGAAGCCCTTCAGGGTGGTGGCGTCCGGCAGACGCAGGATGAAGGCGCCGAGATAGGAGGCGACGATCATCAGACCATCGAAGACCACAAGCAGCAGCCGGCGGGCCAGCAGCTGCTTCTGCACGTAACGAAGAAATGAGAGCTGGGGAATCAATCGTTCAGTTCGGCGGTGATCGACGAATCAGGGAATGCAGTGGGGATGCAGTGGGAATGCAGCGGTGAAACAAAGCTGCGGCGAAGAGAAGGAATCGACGTCTGAATGGCTGCCCGCCAGTGTTGGCTTACATCGATGACTTGCCCGCACAACGCTTTCGCTCAAGCGAACAGGAGGCGAGCAGATGCATGAGAGGAGTGATTGGCGCCGACTGGACGGATCAAGGCTAGGCAATCACATGGAGATCGTCATTCTCACACACCAATAGTGTGATGCCGGAATGGATCATGGCCTTGGCAATACCTGCACCCTTTGACGTTACTGCCCATTCAGGGGGAGAAGGGGACGGCCTGGTGCCGATCGAGCCACAGGCCCAGAGCCAGCTCCAGCAGCAGCAGGCCGAGCTCCAGGGGCAGGCCCTGGAGCAGCAGGGCCGCCCCCAGCAGGGCGGTGGCGCCGATGTAAAGCAGGGCCACCCGGGCATGGGGCCAGCCGGCCTGATGCAGGCGCTGATAAAGGTGCAGACGGTGGGCCTGGAAGATGGGTTGCCCCGCGGCCAGCCGGCGCAGGACGCAGAGGCAGGCGTCCCCCAGCAGCGGGAACCCCGCCAGCAGCAGGCCCAGGGCCAGGGCCGGCGTGGCCTGCTGCAGCACCATCCCGGCGATGACCGCCCCCAGGAAGGTGCTGCCCACATCCCCCATGAACACTTTTGCCGGGCTCCAGTTCCAGGCCAGGAAGCTCAGCAGGGCACCGATCAGCGGCACCAGGCCGTGGCCGCCATCGGGGGGCAGCGCCAGCACGGCCACGGTCAGCAGCACCGCGGCGCAGCCGGCGACGAGGCCGTCGAGCCCGTCGCTGAAGTTGACGAAGTTGATCACCGCCGTGGCCGCGAACACCGCCACCGGCACCAGCCACCAGCTCAGGGCCAGGGGGGAGATCGCCACCAGCGCCACGGCCGTGGCGATCTGCACGCCGTAGCGCCAGGCGGCCGGCAGATCGAGGCGATCGTCCAGCAGGCCCACCAGGGCCAGCGGCAGACAGATCAGGGGAATCCAGGCCGGCCAGCCCTCCCCGGCGAACGGAGCCAGGGCGCTGCCCACGAGCACGAAGGCCAGCCCGCCGCCCCTGGGGGTGGGCCGCTGATGGGAGCTGCGGGCGTTGGGCTGATCCACCAGCCGGCGCCGCAGCAGGGGCAGGAGCCGGTGCAGCAGCAGCGCGCCGAGGCCGGCGCCCAGCAGCAGGAACGCCGGGCCGTGCAGGGGGGTCATGGCACCAGCGGCAGCAAGGGAAAGGGTTCGGGGGATCCCCCCAGAAGGTGGTGGGCCGGCGTGAAGCCGGCCAGGTCGGCGCCCATGCGCAGCACCGCCTCGAAGCGCTTCGGGGAGAGCAGCAGCAGCGGCGAGGCGAGGGCCAGGAACAGCCGCGGCGGCAACGCCACCAGGCGGCAGCGGCGGGCCCGATCCCCCCGGTCGGTCGCGTCCTGCAGGCGCCGGAGCATGGCCGCGTAGCTCAGGGTGTCGTCGCCGCCGAGGGGGAGGTGCACCGGTTGGGACGGGTCGAAGCCGTCCTCGGCCAGGCGGTCGGCCAGGTGCAGGGCCACGGCGGCCAGCTGGCGGCAGTGGATGGGCTGGCGCAGCCCTCCTTCGCCGGGCAGGGGCAGCAGGGGCAGGCGGCGCAGCAGCTGGCGCAGCCGGCTGAGGTTGCGATCACCCAGGGGGCCGGCCTGGCCGTAGATGAGGGTGGGGGCCAGGATCCGCAGGGGGCGGGCGTGGGCCGCGCACGTCCGGCTCAGCGACTCCTCCGCCTGCCGTAGCCGCCGCACCAGATCGCGGTCGAAGCGGTTGGCGGCGAAGCGCTTGGTGATCACCGAGGAGGAGGAGCAGGCGATCACCCCCTGCAGCCGGCCGAAGCCGGCAGGGTCGCGGCCGGCGAACCGCTCCAGCCAGGGGGCGAACGACCAGATCGGGGCAAAGCTGACCAGCAGCCCCGCCGGCACCTCGGCCCCGGCACCGGTGTCCTCCAGGTCGCAGCGCAGGAACGGCGGTGCCTCGCCACCGCCGCTATCGCCGCTGGCCGGGGGCAGCGGCGGCCGGCGCCCCGCCACCACCAGCTCCCGCCCTGCCGCCAGAGCGATCAGGGCCTGGCCGCTCGGGCTGGTGGCCCCGAAGAGCGTGATCGGCGCAGGCATGGGGGGGACCAAGGGGATCAGACGCAGTCGTTGCCGTCAAGGCGGCCGTCCCATCCGGTGAGGCGCCACAGGGAGGCGCGCAGCTGGTCGCGCCGGAGGCGAAACTCGGATTCGGGCCGCAGATCACCGGTCTCGGCTTCGGAGCCGACCACCCGCCAACCTGTGCCGGCATAGACGATCCGGGCGATCGCCAGGGTGCGTTCCATATGGGTCGGGGCGGTCACGATCGTGACCTGGCCGGGTTTCGGCCACTTCTCCAGCAGCCTGGCCAGATGGGTGACGAGGCCCACCGTGTCGCAGGCCGGCAGCAGTCGCACGATCCTGGAGGTGTCCTTTGGCCAGAGCTGGCGATCCTTCAGGTGGTTGGTGGTGATGGCCTGGTACTCGGCGTTGCCCTGCAGCACCAGATAGGCCCCCGGCCGGTCCCGCCAGAGGAGCATGGCGGACTGGCTGCGCCAGGGATCCTCGATGAAGGCGGAGATGACGTCCGGGCCCGTGGCGGGGGCCTTCGGGACGTTCGTGACGGCCTGCCGCGACGGCCGGGGGGAGGCGCCCCGTGTCCCCTGCCAGGCGGGAGCGAAGAACCAGGCGAGGCCGCCGGCGACACCCAGGGCCAGGATCCCCAGCCGGGTCTTCCGGTTCCACCAGAGCCGCTGCAGCAGGGAGCCCTCCCTCTGCCGCGGCTTTTTCCTGCGGACCCGTTGCCGCCGCGGTTCCCGGTCGTCCCCAGGTGGCCTCTCCTCCTCGGGCAAGGGAATCGCTGCGCAGGCCTGGCCAAGCTTATCGGTCCCGTCTGGGGGGTCTCGGCCCCTGCCCGGCCCCGGGCCGGCGACTCCAGAGGCGCCGGACGTAGCGCAGGCCGAAGGGGAGCCCCCAGAGCCACCCGAAGGACCGGCGATAGGCCAGGGTGACCTCCTGAAGCCGCCGGCCGGTCTGCTGACCGCTGGCCCCCGCTTCCCCCATGTGGACCAGTTCCAGATCCAGTCCCCTGGCCGACAGATCCCGGCTGGTGCTGAGGCGCAGGAAGTAGTCGAGGTCGGCGGAGAGCCGGAAGGGTTCGGCGTAATGGTCGAGGCGCCGCCGGGCCCCGGGGCCGATCAGGGTGGCCTGGTGGGGAGGGGTGGACCCGAGGAACAGGCTGAGCCGGAAGGCCCTGCAGCTGGAGAAGGCGGTGCGCCGTCCCAGCCGCGTGGCCCCGTCCGGCCCCTTGCCCGCGTAGCGGCCGCTGCAGACCACCAGATCCGGCGGCTGGCCCCCGCGGGGGCCCCACCGCGTCGCCTCCATGGCTTCCTCGAGCACGGTGCGGGAGGGCGCCCAGTCGTCACTGCCCCAGAACAGCAGCCAGTCCTCCGGGGGCGCAGCGCGGAAGCCCTGGTTCATGGCCCCGAAGATGCCGGGGAGCGCCGGATCCTGGGGTTGCCAGCGGAAGCGATGGTCCCGGTGGCAGAGAGCCTCCAGCCAGGTCCGGTGCTCCGCTCCGCTGGGCCCGTCGATGAACAGCACCTTCCAGTGGGGCCAGCTCTGGCGCTGCAGGGAGTTCACCAGCCGCGGCAGCAGCTGGTGGGAATCGAGGGTGGGAACGATCAGCGTGAGCCCGGCGGCGGCGGCACCGTCGGGCGGCCTAGCGCCGGTGGCGGGGCCGGATGGCGGCGTGGCGCTCACCCCTGCCGGCGGATCAGCACGTCGCCGAGCACGAGCAGGTCCATGCGGGTGCGCAGGAAGCAGTCGAGGGCCTGGGCGGGGGTACAGACGATCGGTTCGTTCTCGTTGAACGAGGTGTTGAGCACCATGGGCACGCCGGTGAGGTCGGCGAAGGCCCGGATCAGGCGGTAGTAGCGGCCGTTGTCGGCGGCATTGACGGTCTGGAGCCGGCCGCTGCCGTCCACGTGGGTGACGGCCGGGATGCGGGGGCGCTGCTCCTCCCGGATCGGGTACACCTGCATCATGAACGGGACCTCCCCGTCGAGGCTGAACCACTCGCCCACCGACTCGGCGAGCACCGAAGGGGCGAAGGGGCGGAACGATTCCCGGCGCTTGATCTTCAGGTTGAGGATGTCCTTCATGTCGGCGCGGCGCGGGTCCCCGAGGATGGAGCGGTGGCCCAGCGCCCTGGGTCCCCACTCCATGCGGCCGTCGAACCAGCCGATCACCAGCCCCTCGGCGATCGCCGCGGCCACCTGCTCGCACAGGACCCCCTCCTCCGGCCGCTCCAGGCTGCATCCCGCCTGCTCCAGGGCCGTGCGGGTGTCCGCGCTGGCCAGGAGCTCCTCCACTTCAGCGGGGGCCGGCTGAGTGCCCAGGTAGGCATGGCGCATCGGCGTGGAACGGGGCTGGCCCAGACCGTGCCAGACCTCGAGGGCGGCGCCGAGGGCACCCCCGGCGTCGCCGGCGGCCGCCTGGACATAGACGCGCCGGAAGGGGGTGGCCAGGGTCACCTTGCCGTTGGCCACGGAGTTGGCGCCGCAGCCCCCAGCGATGCAGAGCTGGTCGCTGGGGTGGCTTCGGTGCAGGGCCCGCAGCAGGTGGAAGAAGGCCTCCTCATACATCGCCTGGGCCGAGCGGGCGATGTCCATGTGGTGCTGCTCCAGCGGTTGATCCGCGCGGCGGGCGGGGCCGAGCAGGGCTTCCAGCTCCGGGCTCCAGTGGCTGCCCACCACAGGAGCGCCGTTGCTCCATTGGTGGGGCAGCTTCTGGGTGGCGTGGAGGAAGTAGCGCAGATCCAGGCGGTAGGTGCCGTCGTCCTGCAGCCGCACGATGCGGCGCATCGCCTCCATCCGGGTGGGCTGGCCGTAGGGCGCCAGTCCCATCACCTTGTATTCGTCGCCGTAGTTGGGGAAGCCCAGGTACTGGGTGATGGCCGTGTAGAAGGCGCCCAGGGAATGGGGGAACCAGATCTGGCCATCGAGGCTGAGCTGGTTCCCCTGGCCATACCCCCAGGCACCGCTGGCGAAGTCACCGAAGCCGTCCACCGAGATCACCGCCGCCTCCTCGAAGGGGGAGGCGAAGAAGGCCGAGGCCAGGTGGGCCCGGTGGTGCTCCACGAAGTGCAGCTGGGCCCTGATCGCCGCCCCGGGGAAGGCCTGGGCCAGCTGCTGGCCCAGATCGGCCCGTTCCCGCTTGTTGCGCCAGCGGGCGACCAGGAAGCGGGGATCGGGACGGTGGCCCAGGGTGTAGGCCACCTTGCGCCAGCGGTGGGCCCCCGGCTGGGAATTGATGGCGACGTGGTCGAGGTCGGCGGGCCCGACGCCGGCATCGGCCAGGCACCAGGCGATGGCCTCCGCTGGGAACCCTGCCCAGTGCTTGATGCGGCGGAAGCGCTCCTCCTCGGCGGCGGCGACGATCACCCCATCCCGCACCAGGGCGGCGGCCGCATCGGCGTGGAAGGCATTGATGCCCAGGATGAGCGTCATGGAGCTGCGGAACCGGATGGCGGGTGGAGGACGGGCTGGACGGGTGCGGCCCCGCGATGGGGGGTGGGCGGAATCCTGTCCGGGCCAGAGGCGCTGGAGCCCTCCCGATGGTCCCCACCACCCGGTCGGCCTCGACATCCCCGGTCGGACGGCCGGATCAAGGGATGGACCGGATCAAGGGATGGAGATGGGCAGCGGATGACACCGCGGAGAAGGAGTCCGCCGGCGGCGGGATTCTAGGCGACCTTTCCGGAGCCATCCCGGCCATCGCCGACGGCCACGCCGGGAACCGGCTCATGGGCGGGGCGCCGGCGAGAGGCTGAGGCCGAGGTGCGCCTCCAGCCAGTGCTGGAGCACCATCAGGCTCCAGCGCCGGTACCAGGGCGTCAGATCGATCCCCCGGGGTGTCGAGGGCAGTCGCAGGGCCAGGGGCGAGGCCGGGTCGTCCAGCCACAGCTGGAACGGGAACCGGAACCCCTGCTTGGGGCGGTTCAGGAACCAGTCGGGCAGTTCCGGCACGCTGCGGGCCAGCAGCTGCTTGCCCTCCGCCAGCCGCAGGGCGGCGGGGATCGGCGCCAGTCGGCGCTGCAGCTGGGCGTCCACCAGGGGCAGGCGCAGCTCCAGCCCGGCGGCCATCGCCATCACGTCGCTGTCCGGCAGCAACTGGTTGCGCAGGTAGCGGCTGCCCTCCAGCCAGGCGACCCCTTCGCGGCCCCCCGGCACTTGGCCGCCGCCGCCGCCTCCCCCGATCCCGCCGCGGGCCACCGCCGGCACCGCGGGTCCGGCGTTCAGACCCCAGTGCGCCAGCAGACGCTGGGTTTCGGCGGGGGAGAACAGGCCCCGGAAGCAGCCGTAGGCCTCCGCCAGGGAGGCGGGCGCTTCCAGGAGTCCGCTGATCCGCTGCAGCCTGGCGCCACGCCCCTGGGGCAGCCGCCTCAGCAGCCACGCCGCCGGCGGCCCGGCGGGGCCGATCAGGCTCCGCCAGCGCCGCAGTTTCGGCACCATCCGGAAGCTGGGGTAGCCACCGAACAGCTCATCCCCGCCGAGCCCGGAGAGGGCCACCTTCAGCCCGTGCTCCGTCGCCAGCCTGGCCACGCACCAGGTGTTGTACCCGTCGATGGAGGGCTGGTCCTGGCTGGCCAGGAAGGCCGGCAGCCACTGACGGGCCTGGTCGGCCGTGAGGTTCAGGGGCGTGTGATGGGCCCCGAAGTGGGCGGCGATGCGGGCGGCCGGCCCGGATTCATCGAAGCCGCCGGCGCCCGGGGTCGCGAAGCCGATCGTGAAGGTGTGCAGGCCCCGGGGGGCGAGCGCCAGCAAGGAGGCCGAATCGAGTCCGGCGCTGAGGAACAGCCCTACCGGCACATCGCTGACCATGTGGGCCGCCACCGAATCCTCGAGGGCCGAGCGGGTGAGGGCCACCGCCTCGGCCGCCGTCATGCTGGTTTCGCCGGTGGCGCCCACCAGGCTCTCGGGCAGGGCCCCCCAGGGCTGCACCGTCAGCCGACCCTGGCGCCAGGTGGCGGCGTGGCCGCAGGGAAGGCGCTGCACCCCCGCCACCAGGGTGTCGGGCTCGCTCACCGATCCGGTGGCCAGGTAGCGCCCCAGGGCCTGGCGGTTCAGGCTCGGCGGCTGGCCGTCGGCGGCCAGCAGGGCCCGCAGCTCCGAGGCGAAGGCGAGGCAGCCCCCCGGACCGCTGCGCAGGTAGAGGGGCTTGATGCCGTGGGGATCACGGGCGAGCAGGGCGCTGCGCTCCCGGGTGTCGTAGAGGCAGAAGGCGAACATGCCCCGCAGCGCCCCCAGCCCGTCCTGGCCCCGGCTCACCAGCCAGGCCAGCAGCACCTCCGTGTCGCCGCTGCCCCGGAAACGCTGCCCCTCCGCCTCAAGCCGGCGACGCAGCTCGGCATGGTTGTAGATCTCGCCGTTGAACACCAGCTGCCAGCGGCCGCAGGCGGAGGCCATCGGCTGGTGGCCCAGGGGAGAGAGATCCAGGATCGCCAGGCGCCGATGCACCAGGCAGGCCCCGGCGTCCTGCCAGACGCCGGCATCATCCGGGCCCCGGTGGGCGAGACGTGGGCCGACCCTGGCGGCGAAGTCGCCCGGGTCCCTTCCCAGCTGGCCCGCGATGCCGCACATCGGCCCTAGGCCTCCCGCAGGGAGGGAATCCTGCCGGGGGGGGCAATCGCCTCCAGGTGGGCGAGGAAGGTGCGCCGGGCCGCCTGGGGGCTCGCCTGCTCCCGCACCCACGTGAGCGCGCCGGCGGAGAGGCGTTCGCGCCGGTCCCGGTCGGCACCGATCGCCGCGATCGCCGCCGCCATTGCGGTGGGATCACTGGCCACCAGCTGGCCGGTGCGGTCGTCGATCACGTAGTCTTCCGGGCCGCCGCAGCGGGTGCTGACGACCGGAACGCCGCAGGCCATCGCCTCCAGGGCCGCGATGCACAGCCCTTCCTGGTGGGAGGGGATCACGAACACATCCAGGGTCTGCAGCAGCTCCGCCAGGGCCCCGGGGGCCAGACAGGGCAGGCAGCGCACCCGCTCGGCCAGTCCCATCGCCACCAGGGGCCCGCGCAGGCGATCGACGTCCTGTTCGCCGGCCAGCACGAGCTCGACGGGGTGGCCGGCGGCGACGAGGCGGGCCACGGCCTCCAGCAGCAGGGTGATGTGCTTGCGGGGATCCCCGTAGCGCCCGGCGAAGCCGACGCGCCAGGGCACCAGCCGTTCGGGGGCGGGACGGAAGATGGCGGGATTCACGGGCATCCGCATCACGCCGTCCATGGGGCGGTGGGCCAGTGCCTCCAGGGCCCTGGCGGTGTAGCCGCTCAACGCCAGGATCCGCCCGCGGGGGGCCCGCAGCACCTGGCGCTCCAGCCGCTGCAGCACCGGTCCGTTGAGCATCCGGTCGAGCAGCCGCCGGGGCCGGGAGAAGCCCCTGACGCGGTCGACGCGATCCTCCTTCCAGGGGGTGGCCACCCAGGCCAGGAAGGGAATCCCCAGGCGGGCGAAGGGGACGGCGCAGAGGGGATTGCCCGTCACCGACAGGTGCAGGTCGCAGCCGGCCACCAGCTCCCTCCAGGCCCGCCGCGGCAGGTAGTGGGTGAACTCCAGCTCCGGCAGCCAGGCCCCCAGGCCATGGCCCTCATGGTCGCCGTAGACGCGGCGCTGGGTCTGGGCCGGCTTTCGGCCGCTGGGGACCGCATGCAGCGGCACCGACAGACGGGGATGGCTGCTCCAGGGGGCGTACCAGGCGAAGACGGGCTCGATGTCGAGCTCCTCGAGCATCCGGGTGACCGCGGTGGTCATGGCGGGCACGCCGCCGTCCACCGGTTCGATGGTGCTGACCAGGGCCCGGGGCCGCCTCATTGCCTGAGCCAGCCGAACAGATCGCGGTTGTCACGGACCCAGCGGATCAGGTGGCGCACGCCGGCATCGACGCTGATCTCCGGCGCCCAGCCCAGCTGCTCGGCGGCCTTGCTGACGTCACAGATGAACACCGGCTGGTCGCCCGGCCGGGACTGGCCGCTGAGGGGCGAGAGCGTGATGGCCAGCTCCTCCTCCAGGAAGCGCAGCAGATCCCGCAGGCAGAGGGTGTTGACGGGGCCGCCGCCGATGTTGAAGGCCTGGCCGCTGATGCGGTCGCGGCTGTGCCAGGCGGCTTCATAGGCCCGGGCCAGGTCGCGCACGTCCAGCACGTCCCGGGTCTGCCAGCCGTCGCCGTAGAGGGTGATCGGCCGTTCCAGCAGGGCGGCGATGCTGAACCAGGCCACCCAGCCCTGGTCCTCGATGCCGAACTGGCGGGTGCCGTAGATGCAGGACTGGCGGAAGGCGCAGGTGTGCAGGTCGTAGATGCGGGCGTAGTCGATCGTGTACTGGTCAGCGACCCCCTTGGAGCAGCCGTAGGGGGAGTGGAAATCGAGGGGCTGGCTTTCCGGCACGCCGGAGGGGAGATCGCGGAAGCGATAGCCGTGGGAGGTCAGTTCCACCGGCACCGATTCCATGCCGCCGTAGACCTTGTTGGTCGAGGCGTAGAGCACGAAGCTCTCAGGCGAATGGAGTCGCACGGCCTCCATCACGTTGAAGGTGCCCAGGGCGTTGATCTCGAAATCCTCCCGGGGGTTGGTGTAGGAGGTGGTCACCGCCACCTGGGCCGCCAGGTGCAGCAACATGGATGGCCGGACGGCGGCCACCACCTCGGCGAGGGCTTCGGCCTGGCGGATGTCGACCCGGTGGAAGGCGATGGCGGGATGCTGATCGAGCAGCCAGCGGAGGTTGTCCTCGGTGCCCCGGCGGGAGAGGTTGTCGAGGATCGCGACCTCCCACCCCAGGGAAGCGAAGTGCTGGGCGGCGTTGACGCCGATGAAACCGGCGCCGCCGGTGATCAGGATCGAGGGCATCGAGAAGAGCGAGACGGGGGAATCGACGGGTGACTCGAAGCGGGCAGTCCGGCGGTCAGGGCGGACCTTAGGGCAACCTCCAGATCCTGCAGGGTCCTGTGGGCATTCAGGGGGGAGTCGAGGGGCTGCAGCGGCCCTCCAGGAGCATCAGATGGAGCAGCAGTTCGGCATACATGCGCTGCTGGGCGTAGGCCCAGCCGCGCCAGCCCTCCAGCACCCCCCCCTTCCAGACCAGGCAGAACAGCAGGGCCGCGAAGGGGGCCAGGGGGGTGTGCTTCCGCAGCCGATCCGCCACCGACAGCTGGCGCCAGGGGGTGGCCCGCAGCTTGGCCGCCTCGATCGCCAGGTAGGAGCCCTGGGAGGCCAGCCAGCGCTGCAGGGGCTTGCGGTCGTCGTGGAAGATCGGCTGCCGCAGCCGTCCCACGGGTCCCGACAGGACGATGCGGTGGCCGTGGCCGTCGTTGCGGTAGCGGCCCAGGCCACGGCGATAGAGGCTGGTGCGCGGGGGCAGCATGCCGCTGCGCAGGGGCCGGCCGCCGATGCAGTAGCGGAACGGGATGGCATAGCCGGCCATCGCGGTGGCGGCCGGATCCCTGATCACCGCCTGGATTTCGGCGGCCAGCGGCGGCGGGATCAGGTAGTCCGCATCCAGGCTCAGCACCCAGGGGGAGCTGATCTGGTCGAGGCCGAAGTTGCACTGGTCGGCGAAGCTGTCGAATGGCCGGTGCAGCACCCGGACGGACCCATGGCCGGCGAGGATCGTGAGGGTGGCGTCGCTGCTGCCGCTGTCGATCACCAGGATGGAGTCCAGCCAGCCCAGATGGTCGAGGGTGCGGCCGATGTTGGCCTCTTCGTTGTGGGTCAGGATGAGGGCGGTGAGGAGCGCGGCAGGGGGCTCGGACAGACTCATGCCTGGGGCTGGGAGTGCTGCTCCAGGAAGATCTGCCGCTGGCGCTGCTGCTCCTGCCACAGGGCCAATTGCTCCTGCTGCTGGGACACCAGGGTGGGGATGGCCAGGAAGGAACCCAGGCAAAGGCTCATCAGGATGAGCACGAAGGGATCGCCGTAGAGCTGGGCCGCCGAGAAGAACGCCGGCACGTTGGCCAGGGCGAAGGACATCAGCCCCATCAGCAGGGCGGAGGTGGACTGGGGCAGCTGCTTCAGCAGGCGGAAGTTGCGCAGCAGCACCAGGGCCAGCAGCACGAAGATCACCCCGAGCACCACGATGCCCGGGATGCCGAGTTCAAGGATGAGGCGGCCGCCGCCCCCTTCGGAGACGAAGCCCACGCTCTGGATGGCATCGCGGGCGGCATTCCTGACCAGGCCGCCGGTGCTGGCCCCGGCACCCACCCCCATGCCGATGCCGTCGGAGATCTCGATGGCCCTCAGGGTGGCGCCGATGCCCTGGGAATCAAAGCGCTCGACCAGGTCCTGCTGGATGGTCAGGGAGCGGTTGGTGTACTCGCCGAAGTTTTCGCCGAGATTCTCCGAGAGGATGAAGGCATAGAGGGGATAGGCGATGCCGGCCACCCCGAGCACACTGGTGATGACCCGCTCCTTGGAGGCGGGGCTGGCCCGGCGGCTGAAGAGCAGCAGATAGATGGCCACGAAGGCCATGATCAGCACCTGGGCCTTGCGTCGGCCGGTGAGGATCGTCAGGAAGGCGAAGCCCGCGGCCAGCAGCAGCAGCCCGAACTGGTTGGTGGATTTCTGGCTGGCGATGCCCATCGACGCGGCGATGCAGGCCGCCGCCGACAGCTGCCAGGAGGCGATCTCACTGGTGCGCCAGAAGCCGGAGGCCCCCTGGGCGGAGAAGCCGTGGCGGAACGTGATAAGCAGGCCCTCACCCACCTCCTGGAGGGTGGGATGGTCGACCCCCTGGAAGCTGAGATAGACGGTGAAGGCCATCACCGTCGACCCGACCAGGTAGAGCGTCAGCAGGCGCTTGAGGAACGGCAGGGAGCAGCCCACCTGGAAGCCCACCCAGAGACCGAAGGCCGGGGCCAGGAAGAAGGCGGCCCCGATGGCGGTGAGGCGGATGTCGGAGAAGCGGGCGAAGCTGTTGAGGCTCTGCAGGGCGATCAGGGTGAAGTAGACGGTCACCCAGCCGTCGAACTGCGGCACGGTCCAGAACATCGCCCGCAGATTGAAGCGGCCGGCTCGCTCGAACAGCACCACGCCGCACAGGGCAAAGCCGATCAGCACGAGGCCGACCATGTAGCCGGGCTGGTCCGGGGTGATCTTGCGCAGGGGATCCTGCACGAAGCCGATCAGCAGGGTGACCATCAGGCCGGCCCGCCAGTCGCCGTCGAGCAGCACGGCGGCCAGGGCGCCGAAGAGCACGATCAGCAGCAGGATGGTCATCGGCCGGCGGAGGAGGTCAGCACCTGGCGGTAAGCGTCACGCAGCTGAAGGGCGATCGTGCTCCAGGAAAATTCCATCTGAGCCAGGTTAAGGGCGGACGCCCGCATTGACAGGGATGGCCGCACCAGGGCGGTGGCCAGGGCCTGGGCGAGGGCTTCGGGGTCGCTGCCACAGACCAGGCCGGCCCCGCAACGGTCCACATCGGCGGCCACGGCCACCTCCGGGGACAGGATCACCGGGGTGCCGGCGGCCAGGGCCTCCACGGCGGCGATGCCGAAGTTCTCCGCCGCCGACGGCAGCACGTACCAGTCAGCGGCCTGCAGCGCCCGCCACTTGGCCTCCCCCTCCACGAACCCCAGCCAGCGGCAGCGGGTTTCGAGGCCCAGCCGACGGCTGCGCTCCTGCAGGCCAGCGACGTACCGCGGCTCACCGTCCCCGGCGATGGCCAGCTCCCACGGGGCGTCGGGCTGGCGCCGCTGCAGCAGGGCCAGGGCGTCCAGCAGGTTCTCCAGACGCTTCTTGGGGTGCAGCCGCGACAGGAACAGGAAGCGGACCGGTGCGGCGCCGTCCCGGCCGGCCGCCGCTGGGGCCCCTGGTTCGGGGCCACGCACCCCCAGGGGCAGCACCAGGGTGGGGGGAGCCAGGCCGAGGGCGGCGGCCTCATCCCGTTCGGCGCCGGTGGTGAAGTGCAGGGCGGCCGCCCGCTGCAGGTTGCGCCGTTCGATCAGCCCCAGCATCAGACGTTTGCGGCCGCGGCTCTGGGCCAGGCTCCACGGGCTCAGCTGGCCGATGCTGCGCAGGATGTAGGGAACGCCGGCCCAGCGGGCCTGGGCCATGGCACTGGTGGACGGGTAGGAGAACAGGGCATGGATATGGAGCAGGTCGTAGTCCTTCAGGTGGCGGGCCAGCCAGAGGCTGAGACCGGGACTGACGGCGAACTCCCGCAGGGCGCCGACGGGCGGACTCCAGCGGGGAAAGGCCAGCACCGGCACCCCCTGGTGCTGCTGCCAGCGGCCGGTGACCAGATCGGGATGCAGCCCGGGGCCATGGTCGTTGGTGGTCAGGATGGCCGCGTCCACCTCCCGGAGCCGCAGGGCCGCCACCATGTCGATCACGGCCCGGCTGGGGCCGCCCCGCAGCGGGCTGATCGAGGGGATGACATGCAGAACCTTCATGGCGCCGGCCGAGCGGCCAGGAAGCCGTCGAAGGCCGCCCCCCAGGCCGCGGCCACCGCCGGGGCGGCATAGGCGGCGATGGCGTCCAGGTTGTGCCGATGGCGCTCACGGAACCAGCCGGCCCGGCGCCGCAGCTCCACCAGGGCGTCGAAGATGGCCGCGCTGCTCTCGATGTCGCAGTAGATCCCCTTCTCCAGGTCCTCGACGATCCACTGCAGCGGGTTGCCCGCCGGTCCGGCCACCAGCACCGGCGTGGCGTGGGGCAGGTATTCGAAGAACTTGGAGGGCAGGTTGTCGTTGTGGCGGGGGCCGATCAGCACCAGCAGGCCATCGGCCGCCTCCGCCAGCTGGTGGGAGCGCTCGTTGCTCGCCGCGGCATGGACCTGCACGATCTGGCGCAGGCGGGGGTCGCTGCGGATGGCCGCGCGCGCCGCTGCGTAGAGATAGCCGTAGAGCTGGATCTGGAGCCCACCCTGCTCCTCGGGCCGCCAGCGCCGCGCGGCCTCGAGCAGCGGCTCGATCGGCCGCCAGGGCCCGAGGTTGCCGGGATGGAACAGCGTCAGGGTCGCGGGGTCTGGAGGGGCAGCCGGCGGAGCTTCGCCGGGTTCGAAGCAGTCGGGCAGGAACCGGGCCGGCGTGGCGCCCAGCAGTCCCTCCTCCCGGTAGCGCTCCAGGGTGAGGGGTGAGGCGAACACGGCCCCCGCGGCGGCGGCCAGCACGGCCCGCTGGCGCTCGGGGTGGGCCGGATGGAAGTGGCCCTTCTCCCGGTGGCCGAAGGGATCGTCGTAGATGGCGATGAAGGGTTTGCCGAGCCGCCCGGCCACCTCCCGGGCCACCTCAAGCACGCGGAAATCCGGGCAGATGCCGGCCACCACATCGCAGGGGAGGCGCGCCGCCGTCGCCAGGGCGGTGGCCCTGAGGCCCTCGAGGGCATGGGCCTGGGGGTCGTGGCGCCCCAGCCGCTCCAGCCACCGGTGGATCAGCTGGCGCAGGCCGAACCAGAGGTGGAGCGGGGTGCCGGGCCGGCGCCGGTTCCTGCGGATGGCGCAGCGCTGGGAGCGGGAGACCCGCCGGCTGTAGTGGCAGAAGCGCTCCTGGCCGGGGAAGGGCTCCGGGGTGACCGCATCGAGCCGGGGGTCGGGGCCGACGACATGGAATTCCCAGCCGGCCGCCGGCAGATGGGGCAGGAGCTTGGCGTAGCGGCGGGCCTGGACGCCGCCGCCCCCGGGCGGCTGGAGGGAGAGGATCAGGGCCCTGGGCATCTCAGGGGCGCTCCAGCAGGGCCAGCCCCGCCAGGATGCCGTCTGCGGCCGTCCGCACACTGAAGTGGCTGTTGACGAGCTCCCGCGCCGTCTCCCCCATCCGGGCGGCGCCGGCCGGATCGGCGGCCATCCGCCCCATGGCCGCGGCCAGGGCCGCCGGCTGGCCGACGGGGCTCACCAGGCCCGTGCGGCCCTCGAAGACCAGATCCTCGGCACAGCCCACCTGGTCGCTCACGATCGCCGGCAGCCCGCAGGCCATGGCCTCGTTCACCACCAGCCCCCAGGTCTCGCCGTGGTCGGAGGGCAGCACCAGGGCGTCGGCCACCGCATAGGCCGAGGGCATGCCCGACTGGTTCACGAAGCCGGCGAAACTCACCGGCAGGCCTTGCTGGCTGGCCAGTGCCCTGCAGGCCTCCTCAAGGGGGCCGGTGCCCACGATCAACAGATGCACCGGGTGGGACAGGGGCTCCATCACCAGCTGCCGCAGCGCTTCGAGCAGGTCGAGCGGGCGTTTCTTGGGCTGGAGCTTGCCGGCGAACAGAAAACAGAAGGCCTCCCGGGGGATGGCCCAGTCCTGGCGCAGCTCATCCCGGCGGGGGCGCAGGGCCGCGGCCCGCTCGCCGAAGTAGGCGTTGTCGACGAAGTGGGGCGAGGGCACCAGCCGGTTCTGGGGCACACCGAACTGGCGGTACCAGCGGGCATTGGCCGTGCCCACGGGAAGGCCCACCGACACCCCGCGGAACAGGATCCAGTAGGTGAGGTTCAGGGGCCAGGGCCTGGGACGGAAGGCATTGGAGTCCATCCGCAGCAGCACCGGCAGGCCCTGCAGCCGGGCGGCGATGAACAGCTGCACCATGCCCAGGAAGTGCCAGCCGGTCAGCAGCAGGGCATCGGGTCGCTGCCGGGCCGGGCCGAACCCCAGTTCCCCCAGGGGCCGGGTCAGCCACACGCCCCGGTAGCCGGAGGTGATGCCGCGGCCCCGGCCGCTGGCGGCGCGGTGCCAGGGGTACCCCTCCAGCAGCGGCACGTCCCACTCGAAGGAGACCCCGAACCCCAGGCCCTGGGTGCGGGCGTCCGGAAGGGTGAGGTAGAGCACGTCCGTGGCCACGCCGGGGGCGGCGGCGAGGGCCTGGAACAGGGGCGTCTGGTACTGCACCGGGTGGCTGCCGGCGATCAGCAGCCGCCGGCGGCGGGTGGGCAGCAGGGCCGGACCCTTGCGCTGCAGGCGCAGGGCCCAGAGCAGGCCGCGCCCTTCGGCGATGAGGGTGGGGGGGATCCACCAGGGATGGCGCAGGTGGTGACGGCTGCGCACCGACCCCAGCCAGCCGCCCAGGCAGGCCCCCAGGGCCGCTGGCAGGGACTGGGTGCGCAGCTGGAAGTAGTAGCGCCCCACGGCATGGTCGGGCTTCACGGTGGTGAGGTGCTTGCCGTAGCTGCGGGTGCCGCCCCGCTCGGCCCGGAGGTGGTGGATCAGGGCACCGGGCACGTACTGGATCGGATGGCCGGCCTGGCGCCAGCGGAAGGCGAATTCAGCCTCGAAGCGGTAGGCCACCCGCACGAAGTTCTGGTCGAAACCGCCCAGCTCCAGGGCCAGCCGGCGGGGGATGGCCACGTTGCCCCCCATGAATTCCTCCACCGAGCGGGGCCGCAGGCTGTTGAACAGGAACGGCCCCTCCTCCGGGTCGCTCTGGCCCCGGTGCCAGGGCTGCAGCACCCGCCCGGCCAGCATGGCGTCGGGCTCGGCCCCGCCGGCCCGTTCGTGGGCGTTGAGCAGCTCCGGGTCCGGCAGGATGTCGTCGTCAAGGAACAGCACCCGATCGCCGCGGGCCTCCCGCAGGGCCACGTTCATGGCGCCGGTGATCGAGGGGGTCGGCAAGCGCAGCCACTTGATCCGTCCCTCCGCCTGCCAGGCGCCCAGCCGGGCTTCGCAGTCGGGATCGTGGCGGGGCGTCTGGTCGACCACCAGCAGCTCGAACGGGGGTGGATCCAGCGCCAGCAGGGCGGCAACGCTGTCGATCAGCACCTGATCGCGGCCGAAGGTGGGAATGGCGACGCTGAGGGTCATGGCAAGGCGGCCAGCTTGAGCCTGGCCTTGAGGTGCCAGGGGTTGAGGGCCAGGGCCTGGCGCAGGTACTGGCGGGCCAGATCCGGACGCTCGTGGCTGAGGCAGGCGCCGATGAAGTAGGCCCCGTCGGCCTGCCGGCGCGGTTGGGCCCGCAGGCCGCGGCAGCGTTCGCTCAGGGCCTCGGCCTCCTCCAGGACGGGCGCCTCCGGCTGCCCGCCGCGGCGGGCCCGGGTGGCCGCCACGATCAGGGCATGGAACGCCTCCTGTTCCCGGCGCCGGGAGCCGCTGATCGAGCCGGGGGAGAGGGTGGCCTCGTAGAGCACCTCCGGCACCACCAGGTGGCTGCCGAGCTCCACCATGCGGCTCCAGAGATCGATGTCCTGGGCGAAATAGAACATCGGCCGATAGCCTCCGGCGCGCTCATAGGCGCTGCGCCGCATCATCACCGAGCCGTGGATGGCCGGACCGGTGAGGCCATCGGCCAGCTCCCCGGGCTCCGGAGCGTTCACGCGCACGGTCGCCCCTTCCGGCACCACCAGCCGCACATGGGTGGAGCAGAGGCTGGCTTCCGGGTTGTCCTCCAGGCAGCGCACCTGCCGCAGCAGCCGGCCCGGCAGGGAGATGTCACCGGCGTCCTGGCGGGCGATGAAGACCCCGCGCGCCACCTGGCAGCCCTCGATCAGCGAGCGGGTCAGGCCCCGGCCCGGCCGCTCCAGCACCCGCAGCCGCGGGTCGGCGGCGGCCCGCGCCGCCAGCAGGGCGCCCGTGTCGTCGCTGGAGCCGTCGTTGACGACCACCACCTCCAGGTTCACCCCCTCCTGACCGGCGAGGGAATCGAGGCCGGCGGCGAGGCCGGCCCCGCCGTTGCGAACCCCCATCACCACCGACACCAGCGGGGCCGTGCCGGATTCGTGCTCCACAGTCTCCTGCATCACCTCAGGTCATGTTCCCCCCCGGGGCGGGGTTCTGGCTGCAGCCGTGTCCGGACTCCCATGCTCAGCCGGGCCGCCCGCCCCCAGCCCAGGGCCGTGGCCAGCAGGCCGTAGAGCAGGAACTCCAGCTGCCGTCGCGGCCGCCGGGCTCCGTGGCGCCGAGCCAGCTGGAACAGACGTCGGGCGGCCTGCTCGGCGCCGGCGGCGCCGCATTGGCGGCTGAGCAGGAAGGCGGAGCGGCAGAAGCGGGCCATCTCGGGGCCGTCGGGGTTGACGCCGGCGGCCAGGGCGCTGCGCAGCAGGGAGTCCTGGGCCCGGGCCCGGTCCGCCAGCTTGCGGGGGTCGAGGTGGCCCCGGTCGCTGAGGTGGTCGTCGCCCATGTGGATCCGCCGCACCGACACCTCGCCAGGCACCCACACCAGGGGCGTCCCGGTCGCGCCGGCCCGGCCGTCGTACTCCCAGTCCTCCTCGTTGATCCAGGGCTGCCAGGGGCCGATGCGGTCGAGCAGGTCGCGCCGGTAGAGGGGACAGCTGGTGGTCCACCAGCGCTCCAGCAGCAGCCGGGGGAACAGCCGCTCCAGGTGCTGGCCGGTGGCCCGCATCGGGCCGCGCCGTTCGACGGGCCGCCGGGAATGGTCCTCCTCCAGGCTGGGGCCGTAGGCGATCCCGGCCCCGGGAGAGCGCTGCAGGGCCCCCACCTGGGCGCTGAACTTGCCGGCCAGCAGCAGGTCGTCGCTGTCGAGGTACTGGACGAATTCGCCGCGGCTGTGGTCCAGGCCCCGCTGGCGGGCGGCGCCGGGGCCGCCGTTGGGCTGGTGGATCACCCGGATGAGGTCCGGATGGGCGGCGGCCAGGCCATCGGCCACCGCGGCGGTGTCGTCGCTGGAGCCGTCGTCGACGATGACGATCTCGATCGGCCGGTGGTCCTGCTGGAGCACGCTGGCCACCGCTTCGCGCAGCAGGGCGGCGCGGTTGTGCACCGGGATGATCGTGCTGACCAGGCCGGGCACCGGGGCGGGCCGCAGGTCGGCGATGCGCTCGAGGGCGGGGCGCCGCATCACGGCCCGGGCCCGCTCCAGGTTGGGATTGTCCTTCTGGTGCTTGAGGGGCTGGCCGCGGTGCCAGAGGTGCACGATCGGCTCGTAGCCCCAGATCCAGGTGGGCCGGGTGAGGCAGCGGTCCCAGAACTCGTTGTCCTCGCCGCCCCAGCCGACGAAGCCCTCATCCATGCCGCCGATGGCGGCATAGGCCTCGGCGGTGATGGCCATCGAGCCGCCGGCCTCCAGGTTCTGCACGATCGCCTCCGCCGGCCGTGCGTCGTAGGCGTCGGAGCCGGCCAGCACGGCCGCGCTGTGGGCCTCGTCGAGGTAGAAGACGAACCGCTTCGGGTTCACCACCGCGTAGCCGCGGGCGATCCGCTCCAGCAGGCGGCGGGCGTAGCCGGTGGGCACGAGCATGTCGTTGTCGTGCAGGAGCAGCACCGGGGCTCGGGCCTCGCGGGCGCCGAGGTTGAAGGTGTGGGAGCGGTTGTAGGGGGCGGCCGGGTCCGGCAGGGGCCCATGGACGTGGCGCACCCAGGGCGGCAGGCGGTCGGCGATGCGGGGCTCGCTGTCCTGCTCGATCACCAGGCACTCCAGCCGCACGCCCTCCTGGGCGGCGAGGGACTCCAGGGTGGCCAGCAGCAGGGGCAGCCGCTCGCTGCCCCGGTGGCCGATCAGCACGCTCAGCTCCGGCGGCCCATCGGCCCAGCCGGGGCTGGCGCGGCGCCGGATCGGCGCCGTCGCCAGGCAGCGGCGCAGCAGGCGTCGGCCCAGCTCCGGCTGGATGGCCGGCGCGTGCAGGCGGGAGGTGTAGCGCCACAGGCAGGCCTGGCCCCATCCGTCGGGAGCGGCCTCCAGCCGCTCGCGGCGGTTGGCGATCCGGAGCTGGGCCGGTGCCGGCCGGCGCAGCAGCCCCTCGTAGCGGAGCCGGTCCATCAGCCACACCCCCAGCCGCTCCCGCGGGGTGGGCCCTGCCGCTTCAGCCATGGGAGGCACCGGGGTCGTCGAGGCGGGCCGCCGCCGTCAGCAGGTCCTCGCCAGCCGCCCCTCCGCCTGCGGCACTGCCGGCGCCTGTGCCGCCGGAGTGGGGCCACTCGCTGCCGGCGCTGCCGTGGCGGAAGCGGAGCCCCAGCAGCCGGCGCAGCCCCTCGCCCCGCCGACGGCCCAGCCAGCGGTCCAGCCGTCCGGCGGGGGGCGGCGCCGGCTCGGAGGGGGCCTCCGGCAGGGGGGGCAGTTCCATCACCTGGTCGAGGGCGCGGCGCCAGGCGGCCAGGGAGGCCGCCTCGCTGTAGCGCCCCGCCACCAGGCCGTGACCGGCCCTGGACAGCCGCTCCAGCAGGGCGGGGTCCCGCAGCCGCGCCAGTTCGCCGGCCGCGGCGTCCGTATCCCCGCAGGGGAACAGCAGGGCCGTGGCGTCGTGCACCAGGGCCCCCTCCAGGCCCGCCCCCACGTAGCGGCTGCTCACCACGGCCATGCCACTGGCCATGGCCTGCCAGGCCACGATCGGGCCCGTCTCCCAGGAGGAGGTGATCACCAGGGCATGGTGATGGCCGTAGATCTCCGCCGCCAGCCGGCCCTGGTCGACATGGCCGAGCATGCGCACGTGGCCGCGTTCGATCCAGGGGGTCAGGGAGGCCTCCAGGACCGGACGCTCCCTGCCGTCACCGGCGATGCTGAGCTGGACGTTGATGCCCCGGGCCTGCAGCGCCTCCAGCAACGGCGGCAGATCGTGGACCCGCTTCTGGGGCTGCTCCAGCCGCCCCACCCAGGCCAGCCGCAGGGTGGTGGCCGGATCGCCGCCGGGGGGCTGCCAGGCCGGCACCGGCACGCCGTAGGGGGCGTAGAGCACCCGGCTCGGATCCATCCCGCTCCGCCCGCTCGCCAGCCGGCAGGCCAGGCGGTTGGTGGCGATCACCGCGTCGATGCCGGCGCCGTGAACCAGCAGGTCGCCGAAGTAGTCCGCCTGCAGCGCATGCAGGGTCATCACCACCCGTCCGTGGAACCGGCCCTGGCGCCGGGCCCGCTGGGCCGCGGGGTAAAGGTCGACGAGGTTGACGCCGAGCACCAGGTCCGGGTCCAGCCTGCCGAGCAGGCTGGCGATGGCGCGGATTCGGCCTTCGGCGCTGCCGCTGGGGTTGACGATCGGCTCGGCCGCCAGGGCCGGATAGGCCCGGGCGTAGGGACCATGGCGGTGATGGTCCCCGTCGGGCACCGCCACGGTCACCTCCAGCCCCCCCTCCCGCAGGCCAGGCACCAGGTTCGCCAGCCAGTCCTGGACACCGCCGAGCAGGTAGGCGGACGGGGCGAGCACCAGCACCCTCATGGCGTCCGATCCAGGTGCACGATCCCCGGCCCGGCCGCGTTCAGGGGCGGCACGGGCAGGTGCGGCAGGGGGGCGATGGGCCGCACGTGGTGGCCGAGCTGGCGGATGTAGGTCCCCTCCGGCCCCGGGCAGCGTTCCCACTTGCGGACGAACACCTCCTGGTTGGCGGAGGTGTACTTGCCCCAGACGCGCTCCGACTGGCCGTCGAAGGAGGTGGTGGCGGGCTGGTCGTTCGCATGGTGCAGATAGGGACAGGCCACTCCACCGATCCGCACCCCCGCGAGGGAGGCCCGGGCGGTGTAGTCCATGTCCTCGAAGCCGATGCCGCTGAAGCTCTGGTCGAAGGCGCCGATCCGCTCCCAGCAGCGGCGGCTGATGGCGAAGTGGGACCAGGTGTTGTTCAGCAGGCTGAGGTCCACCGACTCCCAGGCCATCGCTTCGGCCCAGCGCCGCAGGTAGGGGTCGATGCGCAGATCGTCGTTGAGCACCAGGGTGGTGGCGGTGGGGCTGGCCTGAAGGAGTTCGTTCCACATCTGGCAGAGCCCCACCACCCGCTCATGCAGCAGGAAGCGGCGATGGGGCGGCTCGCCGTTGGCCAGCTCGCGGCACAGCCGCTCCAGGTAGCGGCTCTGGCTGGCCCCATCACCGTGGCCGTTGACCACCACCAGGATCGGCACCTCCGGAAAGCTGCGCCGCAGGGAGCGGTAGAGGGGACGGAAGTAGGTCTCGTAGCGGGCCTCGAAGGTGGTGATCGCGAAGCTGAAGCGGTCGCCGAGGGGCCGCCGCGGCGGCAGCAGGGCCCGCGGGATGCGGCGGCGGCTGCCGTGGACCACGGCCCGGGCGGCGAGGTAGAGGCGCAGGTTGAGGGAGGAGCGGTTCATGGCGGCGGTGGTGGGTGCTCCCTCAGGGGCGCCCCAGGGCGCCGATCGCCTCCACCAGGGCGCGGTAACGCTCCTGGGGGCGGATGTGGTCGCGGAAGCAGCGGGCACAGTCCTCCCGCCGGGCGTCCAGGTCGGCCCCCAGGTGGTGGGCCGCCGCCAGGAAGCCGGCGCCGTCGTCGACCATCACGCCGCAGCCGAAGTCCTCGACGAACTGGAAGCTCGGCTGGCGGCTGCAGATCACTGGCACCCCCATGGCGAGGTACATGCACAGCCGGTTGGAGCTGACCCCCATGGCCTGGAACTGGGGCGCCGGATTGGTGTAGACGGCGAGGCCGATGTCGTAGCCCACGGCCGATCGCCAGGCCTCCTGCCAGGACAGCCGGCCGGTCTCGATGTGGAGCCGGCCCCCCAGGCTCAGGCGCCGCAGCAGGTAGAGCGCCAGGGGGTCCACCCCCAGGGGCTGGACCACGGCGCAGAGCGCCGGATCCTCATGCAGGGCGTCGAGCAGCCAGTCGGCGCCGGCGGTGAGGTTGAAGCCCCCGGAGATGGCCAGGGTGAGGGCATCCGATGGCAGGCCCCAGCGCTGGCGAAGCTCCCGGCGCAGCACCTGATCCCGCTGGGGGGGCTGCCGGAAACAGCCGGGGTAGACCAGAACGGGCTGGTCCGGCGGCAGGCCGGCATAGTCGCGCACCAGATCCACCCGGTGGGTGTCGTTGACGATGGTGAAGCGCGCCCGCCGGTAGGCCTGCAGGCAGAGCCCTTTCCAGCGTTCCGAGCGGGGGCCCCGGTAGCTGCCGGCGCGGATCTCGTCCCCCAGGACGAAGGAGGGACGGCGGTGCAGGCGGGCCAGCACGCCCACCACGGCGATCGGATCCTCGGTGGTGCCCGAGAAGCAGGCGTAGCGGCGCCAGCGCGGCCGCCAGGCCTGGCTGAGCAGCCAGCGCATCGAATAGGCCACCGGGTGCGTGCTGACCCGGTCGCCGTAGGGGGCGGTGCTGCCGCAGGGCCCGGGGGCGAAGACATGGACGTCGTAGCCGTTCTCCAGCAGGGCGGAGATGATCGCCTCGTTGGGGGGCGAGTGCAGCAGCTCCGGCACCAGCAGGAAGTGGGCGGCGATCGGCCGTGGCGACGAGGGACCGGTCATGGAGGAAACGATGGGGCTAGAGCGCCCTGGGGGTGCGGGTGGTGCTGAGGTCGGTGGGAAGCTCCAGCCTGCCGGCGCTGTAGTCCTCCAGCAGCCGGTGGGTGTAGGAGCGGATGAAGTCCACCGGGAAATCCTTGCGCGAGGGGTTCGGCGCCGTTTCGGTCTTCTCCCGGGCGGCGATCCGGTCGTACCAGTTGTGGTAGTGGGTGATCGTGCCGTCGAGCCCGTAGAAGTTGCCGAGCCCGTAGCGCAGGTAGGCCAGCTCGTCGCTCCAGATCGCCGGTGGGGAGGCCGGCGTGAACAACGGCTCGCTGGCCCGGTTGGACACATAGACGTCCATGGGCACCCAGCTGAGCCGGCGCCGCTTCAGTTCCATCGGCAGGTGGTGGGTGATGTGGGGGCCCTGGAAGTCCACCTCGTAGCGCGGCCGCGGGAACCGCCCCTTGCGCCGCCAGTGGAGGCGCCGGCAGCGGCGGAACCGCTGGGTGTGCATCAGCAGGAAGGAGCTCTCCGGCATGCCCGCACCGAAGGGGCGGGTGAGCGGTCCGCAGCCGATGTCCTGCGGTGAGACCAGCGCCACCCCCTCGTGGAAACGCGAACGGCACAGCTGGAACCAGTCCGGTGCCAGCAGGATCACGTCCGCATGCAACAGCAGCGTGTACGGAGAACGGGAACGGTTCAGCAGGGCATTGAGCGCGTCCGGCTGGCTGCAGCGGCGCTGCACCACCTCGGCCCCCCGCTCGCTGGCGATCGCCACGGAGCGGTCGGTGGAGCCATTGTCCAGCACGCAGACGTGGGTCTCCAGGCCCCGGGTGGTGCGCTGGAGCGCCTCCAGGCAGTGGGGCAGGAACAGCTCGCTGTTCCAGCTGGTGATGCCGACGAAGAGTTCGGGGGTCGTCATGGTCGGGGGAGGAGCCGCAGGCGGCGCAGCAGCCGCACCGGCAGCTGGCGCTCCAGGGCCGAGAGTCGCTCGCCGAGGGCGGACTTCTCCGCCAGCAGCCGCTGCACCAGGCGATCGAGGGAGGCGCTGGCCCCGTAGCGGGCGTAGATGGTGGCCAGTTCGGCCGGAAAACGTTCCCCCTGGCGCCGGGTCTTCACGGTGGGGTAATAGCGCATCGCCCCCAGTTTCTCCTGGGTGACGATGCCGGAGCAGCGCTGCGAGAAGCGCCACCAGAGGTCGTAGTCCATCAGCAGGCTCAGGGACTCGTCCACCTGCCCCCCGGCCTCCTGCCAGAGGGAAGCGCTCCAGAAGCAGCTCTGCTGCAGGAGGAAGCAGCCATTCTCGATCGCCAGCATGGTGTCCTCGGATCCCTCCCGGCCCGGCACATGGCGCAGGAACTGCTGGTCGGCGCTGATGATGTCGCCACTGCCGATCACCCAGCGGCCGCCGGGCTTGGCGGCGAAGCAGGCCAGCACGGTGTGGAAGGCACCGGGCAGATAGACGTCGTCGGAGTTGAGCCAGGCCAGGATCGAACCGCTGGCCCGGCGGAAGCCCTTGTTGATCGCGTCCGACTGGCCCCGGTCGGGCTCGCTGATCAGCACCGAGATCCAGGGGCGGTAGCGCTCCAGCACCGCCGGGGTGTCGTCGGTGCTGCCCCCATCCACCACGATGATCTCGACGTTGTCGTAGCCCTGCCAGAGGATCGAGAGCAGGGTGTCCTCGATGTAGGCCCCCTGGTTGAGGGTGGGGATGACGATGGAGAAGAGCGGCCGGTCCGGGTCGCTGCGGAACCGATCGGGCACGGAAATGGCCGCGGCTCCGGACCAGCCGTAGAGGGGGCGGGTTTCGGGCAGGGGCACCTCAGCCATGGTGGGGTCCGGCCGCGACGGCCCGTTCCATGCAGGCCAGCAGACGGGGCGCCACGTCGTCGATGCCGGACTCCCGCCACACCCTGGCCCGGCTGCGCTCCCCCAGGCGGCGCCGGCTGTCCGGGTCGTTGCTGAGCCGGTGCAGGCCGGCGGCGAAGGCCGCCAGGTCGAGGTAGGGGACGGCCAGCCCGCAGCCGTCGGCCACGAAGTCGACGATGCCGCCGCCGCCCTCGAAGCAGATGGTCGGCACGGCCGAGGCGGCGGCCTCGAGGGCCACCAGGGGATAGGGGTCCTCCCGCGACAGCAGGCCATGGACGGCGAAGCGGCCGATGACGCCGATGGCGGAGGGCATCGGTGGCAGCAGCAGGGCCCGGTGCTCGAGCCCCAGCAGCTGCAGATCCCGCCGGGCCATCAGCACTGGCTCCTGCCCTGGCGAGGCCCCGAGCCAGACGGCCAGGAAAGGCTGGCCGGCGAAGACCCGCTCACATTCCTTCACCAGCAGGGGGAAGAGGTCGAAACCCTTGCGGGTGATCGCCTGGCCTGCGAAGCCGAACACGAAGGTGCCCGCCGCCAGGGCCGCTTC
Organism: Synechococcus sp. CCAP 1479/9; assembly: GCF_019038535.1. Lineage (NCBI taxonomy): Bacteria > Bacillati > Cyanobacteriota > Cyanophyceae > Synechococcales > Synechococcaceae > Synechococcus > Synechococcus sp. CCAP 1479/9. Next base: position 32,467 of record NZ_JAFKRK010000006.1, read on the forward strand.
CAGGGGCTCCAGTGCGGGCTCCAGTGCGGGCTCCAGGCTGGTGGGCTCGCCCGGCAGGGTCTCCGGCGGGGGCTGGCCCTGTCCGGGGGCGGCGTAGGGCAGGAATCCCGGAATCACGGTGCAGCGCTGCAGGGGCAGTCCGTGGTGGGTGTGCAGGGATTGCCTCACCCCTTCGGCGCAGGCCACCACGACGCTGGACATGGACAGCTGGCGGGCCACGGCCTCCGGGCTGCTCATGGTGGCCAGGGTCGTTTCCAGTTCATGGACATGGCTGAGGCAGGCCGGGCGGGCCGGATCGGCGGCGAGGCCCCGGAGGTGCTGGCCCAGCACCAGGGTGTTCAGGTAGATCAGCTCCGGCCGGTGACGCTGCACCGCCCCCTCCAGCAGCTCGGCGGGACTGGCCGCCCTTCCCCGTCCCAGCCGGGCGGCAACACGCTCGCGCAGGGGCTGGAAGAGCGGCCGGCTCCAGGCCTCGGTGGGCGCCAGGGCTTCGAAATCGGGGCGCAGGGGACCATCACTGAGCAGCACGACCGCCGGTTCGATGCCGCGCTTCTGCGCCATCAGCCAGCGCAGCAGCCAGAGCAGCAGCAGCGGGGCACCACTGCGGGTGGCCATGTGGGAGACGAACAGCACCCTCATGGGGCGATCACCTGCTTCCAGACAATCAGGGTGAGCAGGAAGGCCAGGGTCCTGGTCCGGTCGGTGCCGCTGCGGTGGGCCTCCAGGATCCGCCCGATCAGCTCGGGATCGACCAGATCGTCGATCCGTCCGGCGTGGTCGAGCAGGAAGGCATGCATCCGCGGGTCGCGGTACCAGTCGGCGCTGAGGTCGTAGCTCACGTAGCGGGCCCGCCGCATCGGCGGCGTCCAGTAGAGGGGAGGGGCCTTGGGCAGCATGCGGCGCCGGTCGAAGCCGTTCTCCTCCGGAAAGCTCAGCAGTTCGGGGCAGTTGCGGGCGATGGCATGGCGGTGCCAGTTGGAGCCCAGCTTCCAGCCATCGGGAAGGTTCCAGATCGCCTCGATCCAGCGGCGGTCGTGGAACGGGGAGCGCCAGGCACTGGAGGCCCGGTACATGCGGATGCCGTTGGCGTAGAAGTTCGGCACCCGCTGCTCGAAGTAATAGCGGGTGAGGCCTTCCAGGAACCCACCGCGGCAGAAGCCCGCCAGGCGAGCGGCCCGACGGTCGCGGCCCTCTGCCACCAGCTCGGCGGCCAGCGGCGGCGCCAGGTGGTGCAGTTCCTCGGCCGAGAAACTGGGGTGCCGGTTCAGTTTCATCCTCCAGAACCGGCCGAGGGCGACGTCGGGGGCCAGGGAGGCGAAGCGGCCCAGCCAGCCGCGGTCGAAGTAGTAGGAACGGGCGAATTCCCCCAGGGTGCCGACGAAGAACGTGGCCTCGGCGGGGATCGCGGCCTTGAGGGGATAGAGGAAGGTGTGCCAGTGCCAGGCGGTCTTGGTGCCGTTGGTGACGCTGGAGATGGTGGGCGCGTGGGCGAAGACGTCGTCCAGCTCGAGGCTGATCAGCTGGTGGGGCAGATCGAAGCGCTGGGCCATGCGGCGGGCCACCTGCACGTCGGTCGCGTCCTCCCGCCCCATCGTGATCAGATGGGGACGCAGGCCTTGGCGCAGCATCGACGCCAGGATCACCCGCGAATCGAACCCGCCCGAAAGCGAGAGATAGGGGTTGTCTCCCGCCAGCCTCAGGACCGCGGCGTTGAGCGCGTCGACGGCGGCGTCGGGGTCGGCAGGGGCCGGCGGGATGTGGTCGAGAACCGCGACGGTGTGGAGGGAGACCCTGCCATCGGTGAAGTGGAGGATGCTGCCGGGGGGCACCCGGCGGATCGCCGGGTGGAGGGTCTGGTTGTCGGTCAGGTTCTCCAGCTGGCAGAGATCGCCGAGGGCCTGCCAGTTCCAGCTCCAGGCCAGGCCGCTGCGGCGCAGGATCTCGGCGACCCGGTCGCCGTGGAAGAGGCGGCCGTCGTGCTCAAGGACGTAGTAATGGGTGGCCCCCACCGGCGAGGTGACCACGGTCACGTCCCCGGCGTCGGTCTCGATCACCAGCGCGTACTCCCCCTGGGTCTCGGCCAGGGCGCGGCTTCCCTGGCGCAGGAAGCGACCCAGCAGATCCGCCTCGGTGCTGTCGGCGTAGCCGATGCAGGTGAGCCGATGGTCGCCGATCTGGATGGTCATCGGTGGCGGGGGGCCAGCCTGCCGAGCATGGCCTTGCCGGCCTTCTTGACCCGGAACCGCAGGCGTCCGAGCCGTTCCCCCAGGGAGGTGCTGGGGGTGCCTTCCAGGGGCAGGTGCCCCCAGGGCGTCTGCTGGCGGATCTCCAGGTACCGCTGCCGCCAGGGGTGGGTGCAGCGATGGTGCCAGGGCTTGGCCACGCCCGACCCTGCGAAGTGGATCACCGCGGGGCTCGTCCGGGCCCGCTCCGCCTGCCGGCCCAGGGGGGTGTCGGCAGCGGTGTACTCGGGATGCATCCAGAGGTGGGGCAGGGCGTTGTAGCGCCAGTCGAGGGGACGCCAGCGGGCCTCGAGCAGGGAATTGAGCACGTCCTGGTCCCAGTGCTTGATCCGCTCGGGATGGGTGCGGGCGAACTCCAGCCCGTTGGCCAGGATGTTCTCCCGCCGCCAGCGGCCCAGATCGATGAGCATCGCCCCGGCATTGAAGACGAGGGAGCCCTCCGCCAGGCCGAGGCGGTTGCGGTCGAACTCCTGGTTGTGTTCCTCCACCGCACCGATGCTGTTCCCCTCCAGTGGTGATTCCCAGAGGTCCCGCAGCGTGTCGACCACGATCAGGTCGGAATCCAGGTAGAGGACCTTCTCCACCGCATGGGGAAGGGCCGCCGGCAGCAGCAGCCGGAAATAGGTGGCCAGGCTGATGTGGCCGAAGACGGGGAAACCCGCGAGCATCTGCTCATCCAGCTGCAGAAAGGAGACCGAAGGAAGGAACTCGCCGAGATAGGCCGCCAGCCGTGCTCGTTCCGCGGCATCGATGACACCGTGGAGGATATAGACGCTGAGGCTTTCTGTTGGATTGGAGAGCTGCAGGGACTTCAGCATCACGGCGCAGTGCCGGATGTAGTTGTTGTCGATCGTGCAGGCAATGATCATGAGAACGATTCGTGCTCCTGCAAGGTCGGCCCAGTGAGTGGGAAAGCCATCAGACGGGTGCTGCCGATAGGGACGTTTGCTGGGGGTGTTTGGATTGGTCATTCCAGAGTCTGGCGTAGAGACCCTCCTGGGCCAGCAGCTCATGGTGGCGGCCCCGCTCCACGATTCTTCCTTCGGAAAGCACACAGATCACGTCGGCATTGACGATCGTACTGAGACGGTGGGCGATCACCAGAACGGTGTGCTGGCGCTCGAACTGTTCGATCGCTTGTTGCACCAGACGTTCGCTCTGACTGTCGAGGGCACTGGTGGCCTCATCGAGGATCAGCAGTTCAGGTCGGCGCAGAATCGCCCTGGCCAGGGAGATTCTCTGGCGTTGGCCGCCGCTGAGCCGGTAGCCCCGTTCTCCGATCTTGGTGTCGTAGCCCTCGGGAAGGTCGCTGATGAAGCGGGAGGCCTGGGCCTTGGCTGCCGCCGCCATGATGTCGTCCATGGAGGCGTCCTCGACACCGAAGCCGATGTTGCTGGCGATGCTGGCGTTGAACAGGAAGGTGTCCTGGCTGACGACCCCCAGCCGCTGCTGCCAGCTGGCCAGATTGATCGACCGGATATCGACGCCGTCGACGAGGATCCGGCCGCCGGTGGGCTCGTAGAGGCCCACCAGCAGATCGGCGATGGAGCTCTTGCCGGCGCCGCTGGAGCCGACCAGGGCCACCGTCTGGCCGCGGCCGATCGTCAGCTGGATGGAGGAGAGGGCCTCCGGCAGATTGGGGCTGTAGCGCAAGGAAACGTCGTCCAGCTGAATCCGATCGCTGAGTGCCGTAAAGGGCACGCCACCGGTGCGGATGAATTCCTTGTCGTCATCGCGCAGGATGTCGTTCAGACGCTCCACACTGGCACTGTTGGCCGCATAGCCCGTGGCCAGGCCTGTGAGAGTGCCGACCCTCTGGTTGAGTCTCTGGAGGGCGATGATGAAGGTCACCAGGCTCGGCAGGACGCCGCTGCTGCGATCCTTGAACACCATCAGGCTGAGTGCCGCGATGATGGCGATCGAGATGATCGGCAGCATGTTGGAAATCGGCTGCACGACGTTCGACAGCTTGCTCTGTCGGATGGACAGACGTTTGCTTTCGCCAAGCAGTACCTTCAGTTTTTGCCTGGAACTTTCCAGCTGCCCCGTGCTGTGCAGGAGCCGCAGACCCTGGATCTGCTCGTTCTGATGGCTGGACAGTTCGACGCCCACCGTTTGCTGCTCGCGTGAATTCCTGCGAATCCGGGGCAGCAGCACTTTCTGGATGGTCTGCATGACGCTGGCCATGGCGAAGGCCACCAGCAGAAGCCATGGGGAGATGGCCACCAGGATGCCTAGGTAGATGATCAGCTGCAGGCTGTTCATCAACAGCCCGTTGGCCAGGTTGATTTCCTTCTGAACGGTGCTGCCGCCGGAGCCGACATAATTCAGCAGGTCGCCCACCCGGTACCGGCTGGCACAGCCGAAGGTCAGGGAGAGGACCCGATCGTTCAGTTTGGCGGTGATTTCGGTGCCCATCCGGGCCCCCATCACGGCGGTGCTGACGCTGTTGATGTAACTGGTCGCCGCCATCAGGCCCTGCAGGGCCACGGCGGTGGCCAGGAGCAGGATGAAGATGCCGTCGCGACCGGAGCGGGTGCTGAGGGTGCTGTTCAGCCAGTCGTGCAACCAGGGAAGCTGGCTCAGGGATCCGAGGACGGAAATCTTGCTCCAGTCACTGTTCTCGGGAGCACTGATCAGGCTGACCGAAAGAAAGATGATCCCGAGGGTGGCGCCCTCACTGAGGCTGGCGACCAGACTGGTGGAGAAGTTGAGCGCCAGAAGCTTCCAGTATTTCTTCGCCGAATGACGGATCAGACGTGCTGCGGGCCTCTGGTCGGTCAGGGGGGCTAGCAGGGGGCTGGGGAGTCGTCTGGCGATGCGATGGAGAAGCGGCATCAACGGTGAGGCGGAAAGGGAGCAGGAATCGGCGGCTGGGGAATCGGGGCTGTGGCGGGGTGCCGATTCCGGTCGGGGTGTCGCCTCCGGGTCTCACGAGGCGAGCTCAGATCTGAGGCTTGCATCAGCCCGGCGGGCCAGGGGATCGGGATGGCAACGATCTGGGAGGCCGGTGACCTCAAATCTAGGCCGCTACCGGGGTCCTGCACGACGTTGGGCTGGTCCTACGATTGGTATCGCCGCAGGGCAGGACGCCGTTTGGGTCGCCGTCCGTCAGCCCTTGACCTCCTGTCACCCACTCTCTTCGCCCCTCCTTCCCAGGACTGATCCGGCTGCGCAGCCGCAACTGCCGGCCCCGTCCCCAGCCTCACCGCTTCCGCCATGGCCCCTCCTCCGCCACGTGCGTGGCGCCGCCGCCTGGCCGTGGGGGTGGCGCTGCTGCTGCCCCTGACCCTGGCGGCCAGTGGCAGCCCCTGGAGCGGGAAAGGCTCCCTCGGCGCCGGGACTCCCTCCCGCGGCCCCCTCGACCATCGCCACCTGGCGATCATCATCAACGCCGCCGATCCCCTCAGCGAGACCATCGGGCGGGAGTACCAGGCGGCCCGGCTGATCCCCCCGGACCAGGTGATCCGGGTGCGCTTCCCGCCCGGGAAGGCGTCGCTCAACCCTGGGCTGTTCCGCCGCATCAAGGCCAGCGTCGACCGGCAGACCCCGCCCCATGTCCAGGTCTATGCCCTGGCCTGGGCAGCCCCGTACCGGGTCGGGTGCCAGTCGATCACCAGCGCCTTCAGCTTCGGCCTCGATGCGCGCTTCTGCGCCAGCGGTTGCCGCCCCACCGCCCTGAGCCCCCTGTTCGCCCGCGGTGACGTGCGCCGCCCCTGGGATCAGCTGCGGGTCCGGCCCAGCATGATGCTGGCGGCCACCAGCGGGGCGGCGGCCCGGCGCCTGATCCAGCAGGGCGTGGCTTCGGACGGGACCGCACCACCGGGGACGGCCTACCTGCTGAGCACCAGCGATGCCAGGCGCAACCGACGGGCCGCCGGTTACAACCGGGTCATGGCGGCCATCGGCTCCCGCCTGCGGGTGCGGATCATCGAGAGCGACACCCTGGTGGGCGCCCAGGACGTGATGGCCTACGTCACCGGGCTGGCCTTCCCCGTGGGCCTGCGCACCAACCGCTTCCGGCCCGGTGCCGTCGCCGACCATCTCACCTCCTTCGGGGGGCAGCTGACCGACAGCCCGCAGATGAGTGCGCTCCGCTGGCTCGAGGCCGGCGCCACCGGCAGTTACGGCACCGTGGTGGAACCGTGCAGTTTCCCGGCCAAGTTTCCCGATCCCGGCCTGCTGCTCGCCTACTACCTCCGTGGCGACACCCTGATCGAGAGCTACTGGCGCAGTGTGGCCATGCCCGGTCAGGGGGTGTTCATCGGCGAGCCCCTGGCCAGACCCTGGCCAGTGGTGGGTGGCGTCAGCCCTGGTGACGCCGCTGGTGCCACGCCCAGGCGTGCTCGATGATCGTTTCCAGCTCCGGGAAGCGGGGTCGCCAGCCGAGTTCCTGGTGGGCCCGGGTGGCCCCGGCCACCAGCTGGGGAGGGTCACCGTCGCGGCGCTTGGCCACATGGGCCAGCAGGCCCCGGCCGGTGACGGCCTTGGCGGTTTCGATCACCTGCTGCACCGAGTAGCCGGTGCCGTTGCCGAGGTTGTAGATCAGCGGTCGGCGCTCGCTCTCCTCCCGTTCCCGCAGCCGCAGCAACCGCTCCAGCCCCAGGACGTGGGCGTCGGCCAGGTCGGCCACGTGGATGTAATCGCGGATGCAGGTGCCGTCCGGGGTGGGGTAGTCGTCGCCGAAGATCTGCAGGTAAGGCTCCCGGCCGCTCATGGTGTCGAGCACCCTGGGGATCAGGTGGGTCTCCGGGTTGTGATCCTCCCCCAGGTCACCGTCGGGGTCGGCACCGGCGGCATTGAAGTAGCGGAAGATCACGCTGGGCAGGCCGTAGGCCGCCGCGAAGTCGGTGAGCAGCTGCTCCACCATCCACTTGCTGCGGCCGTAGGGATTGATCGGGGCCTGGGGGTGGTCCTCGGTGATCGGCACCTGCTGGGGAATGCCGTAGGTGGCGCAGGTGGAGGAGAACACGATCGGCAACGGCCGCTCGGTGGCCACCAGGGCCTCGAGCAGGGTGAGGGTGTCGCCCAGGTTGTTGCGGTAGTACTTGGCGGGATCGGTCACCGATTCGCCCACATAGGCGTAGGCGGCGAAGTGCAGCACCGCCTCGATCGGCTTGCCCTCCAGGGCGGTGCCGTCCAGGGCGGGATGGCGGCCCCGCAGCAGGGGTTCGAGCACCTCACGGTCGCCCACCTGGCCCAGCACCAGCGGCACCTTCAGGGTCTTTTCGACGATGTCGGCATGGCCGTAGACCAGGTTGTCGAGCACCACGGGCTGGTGCCCCGCCCTGGTCAGGGCCCGGACGGCATGGCTGCCGATGTAGCCGGCGCCCCCGGTGACGAGGATCCTCACAGCCGCACCTCGGCACCGCTGGCCCGCTCGCTGACGAACTCCGCCACGGTGCGGCGCAGTCCGTCCGGCAGGGGAATCGTCGCCCGCCAGCCCAGGCCGGCCAGGCGGCCCACATCCAGGAGCTTGCGGGGGGTGCCGTCCGGCTTGGAGGTGTCCCAGGCGATGCGTCCGCGGAACCCGACCGCCTCGGCCACCATGGTGGCCAGCTCCTTGATGCTCACGTCCGTTCCCGTTCCCACGTTGATGTGCTGGAGCTCATCGGCGCCCGGTTGCCAGTGGCGCAGGCAGAACAGGGCCGCATCCGCCAGATCATCGACGTGGAGGAACTCCCGCCGCGGGCTGCCGCTGCCCCAGCAGACCACCTCCTCGGCGCCGGTCTCCCGGGCCTCCTGGAAGCGACGGATCAGGCCGGGCAGCACATGGCTGTTGGTGGGGTGGTAGTTGTCGCCCGGGCCATAGAGATTGGTGGGCATCAGGCTGATGGCATCGAAGCCGTGCTGCTGCCGCAGGGCGCGACACAGCTGGATGCCGGTGATCTTGGCGATGGCGTACCACTCGTTGGTGGGCTCCAGGGGCCCGCCGAGCAGGGCCTCCTCCCGGATCGGCTGCTCGGCCAGCTTGGGGTAGATGCAGCTGCTGCCGAGGAACAGCAGGCGCCGGGTGCCCTGCCTCCAGGAGCTCTCGATCACGTTCTGCTGGATCTTGAGGTTGTCGAGCAGGAAGTCGGCCGGGTAGGTGGCGTTGGCGAGGATGCCCCCCACCCGCGCCGCCGCCAGCACCACCACGTCGGGCCGCTGGTCGGCGAACCAGGCCGCCACAGCGGGGCCGTCCATGAGGTCGAGGTCCGAGCGGCCCACGCGGAGCAGGTGGCGGTGGCCTTCCGCCTCCAGGCGCCGGGCGATGGCCGAGCCGGCCATGCCGCGATGGCCGGCGATGAAGATCCGATCGTTCGTTGAGATCAGCATGGGGAAATCGTCAGGCCCCCGCGCTGCCGGGCGGGGTTGCGGACCGCGGGAGAGGGCGTCGTTCCAGCGAAGGTCCGCTTCGACGAGAACGGGTCACGGCCCTGACCATAGCGGCGTTTCTCAGGCCGATTCACGGGGCGGCCGTCACCCCGACCTGGGGGGGATTCTCCATCGAGCCGACGACGGTGAACCCTTCCCGTCGCAGGGTGGCCTCCTTGGCGGCCTCCTCCTTGTCGGTGGCCACCATCTCCGCCACCAGTTCCTCCAGGGTGGTGGTGGGGGTCCAGCCCAGCCGCTCCCGGGCCCGGGTGGGATCCCCCAGCAGGGTCTCCACCTCCGCCGGCCGGAAGTAGCGCCGGTCGATGCGCACCACCGTGGCGCCGGTGTCGCGCCGGGCGCCCGTCTCCTCGACGCCGCTGCCGTTCCAGACGATGCCGCCCCAGCCGAGTTCCTCGGCGGTGAGCTCGATGAAACGGCGCACCGACTCCTGCCGCCCCGTGGCGATCACGAAGTCCTCGGGTTTCTCCTGCTGCAGCATCCGCCACTGCATTTCCACGTAATCCCGGGCGTGACCCCAGTCCCGCAGGGAGTCGAGGTTGCCCATGAACAGGCCCTGATCCAGACCGGCATCGATGCGGGCCAGACCCCGGGTGATCTTGCGGGTGACGAAGGTCTCTCCCCGCCGGGGGCTTTCGTGGTTGAACAGGATGCCGTTGCAGGCGTACATGCCGTAGGCCTCCCGGTAGTTGACCGTGATCCAGTAGGCGTAGAGCTTGGCCACGCCGTAGGGACTGCGCGGATAGAAGGGGGTGGTTTCCTTCTGGGGAATCTCCTGCACCAGCCCATAGAGTTCGCTGGTGCTGGCCTGGTAGATGCGGGTCTTGTCCGTCAGCCCAAGGATGCGGACGGCTTCCAGGATCCGCAGGGTGCCGAGGGCATCGGAGTTGGCCGTGTATTCGGGACTTTCGAAGCTCACGGCCACGTGGCTCTGGGCTCCGAGGTTGTAGATCTCGTCCGGCTGGATCTGTTGAACGATCCTGATCAGATTGGTGGAGTCCGTCAGATCGCCGTAGTGCAGAACCAGGCGGGGATTCTGCTCGTGGGGATCCTGGTAGAGGTGGTCGATCCTGTCGGTGTTGAAGCTGCTGGCCCGCCGTTTGATCCCATGCACCACATACCCTTTCTCCAGGAGCAACTCCGCCAGGTAGGAACCGTCCTGGCCGGTGATCCCGGTGATCAGAGCCGTTTTGGTCATGGGGTTTCCGTTGTGTTCAGAAGGTGATGGGGCCACGCCTGCCGAGGCGGCGTGCAGGTTGCCCCTGGTGCTGGGCCATGCCTGGCGGGTCCGGCAGGAGTCGCTGGGAGCTTAGCCGGGCCGTCGGGGGGCGTCCGCCGATGGTCGCCACAGCGGCGCCTGGAGATGGGCGGTGACGGTGGTGGGGAGGGAGATCGTGCTGACCGGCGCCGATGGATCGCGACAAAAAAAGATGGACCCATCCGGAATGGACAGGCCCATGGGGAAGGCTTGGATGAGGAGAACGATCAAGGCCTGGGACGGCCTCAGTCGCGGCGGCCGCCACCCTGCAGGGCGATGATCAGGCGCAGGATGAAGATGAACAGGTTGATGTAGGTGAGATACATGCCCAGGGCGCCGGCCAGATACTGGTCGTCGCTGTAGGTGCGGGGCATGGTGTAGAAGTCGACGAAGGCGGCTCCCACGAACAGGACGGTGCCGAAGCCGGCGATCATCAGCTCGAAACCGTTGCCGCCGAAGCCGGGGATGAAGATCCCGCCCACCAGCTGCACCACCATGGCGATCAGCAGGCCGACGATGCCCAGGCCCACCACCCCGCTCAGGGCCTGGCCGAGGTTGTCGCTCATGTTGCGGCCCACCACCGAGGCGATCACGAAGGTGATGCCGGTGGCCAGGGCCGCGGTGCCGATCGCTCCGATGCCGGCGGTGCCGATGGCCATCGCCACGATGCCGCTGAGGGTGAAGCCGGTGATCAGGCTGTAGGTGGCCAGGATCGGCAGGGCGGTGCCGTTATTGCCCTTCATGGCGGCGTTCTGGGCCACGAAGAACAGGATGAAGTTGCCGATCAGCGACACCCAGAACAGGGGCATGAAGATCGGGTTGCCGATCATCGAGAGGCCACCGACCACACCGACGGCCGTGAGCACCATGCCGCCGCCCACGTAGGGGAGGGCCTTGTTGACCACGTTGGGTCCGACCAGGGCGCTGGACTGGGCTTCGCGAATCGCTTCCTGAAAGTTGCTGCGGGCCGGCATGGCGCTGGCATTTCAAACTGAATCCATCTTGCCAGCGGCCCCAGGGTTGCGGCGGGGGCGCCGGTTCGGATCTCCCCATGGGGGCCCCTTGTGCGGACAGGCTTCAGGCCTCGTCCAGGGGCTGGCGCCGCGATCCGGGCCACAGCCACACCGCCAGCAGGGCCACGGCCGTGCCGATGCAGGATTCCAGGAAGCGCAGCAGGGCATTCACCCCCGGACTCAGGGCCGGATCCAGGCTGCCGGTGACCATCACGACGATCACCGTGATCGCCGCCAGGCGGCCGTGGCTGGGCACGTTGATCGCCGCGCAGAGCATCACCGTGGCGAAGATCGCCAGGGCCATGCCGAGGGGGTGAAAGGGCAGCAGCGTCAGGTACACCGCACTGGTGATGGCGCCGATCGCCGACCCCAGAATCCGCAGCGAGGCGGAGGAGGCCGCATCCTTGCGGGTCACCTGGGTGACCATGACGGCGGAGATCGCCGACCAGAGGGCGCCGATCTTGGGCAGATAGCCGGGAAACAGGCTCGTGAACCAGAAGCCCAGCAGGTAGGCCACCAGGGCGGCCACCGCGATCTGGGCGGGAATGCGCAGCCGTTCGGCGCTCTTCATGGTTCCGAGTTCATGGTTCCGATCGGGCAGGGGGGGCGTCCGTCCGTTTCCTGGCTGGGGGGGAGCCTGGGCGGGCATCGCGGCGGGCGTAGGCCTGCACGAGCCTTTGCACCAGCGGATGGCGCACCACGTCGGCGTCGGAGAAGCGGCAGATCGCCACGCCTTCGACCCCGGCCAGCACCTGCTCCGCCTCCACCAGGCCGCTCAGCTGGCCCGGGGGCAGGTCGATCTGGGTGGTGTCACCGGTCACGACCATGCGGGAGTTCTCCCCCAGCCGGGTGAGCACCATGCGCATCTGGGCGCAGGTGGTGTTCTGGGCCTCATCGAGGATCACGAAGGCATCGGCCAGGGTGCGTCCGCGCATGAAGGCCAGGGGGGCCACCTCGATCACGCCCTTCTCCAGGAGCTGGCTGGTGCGCTCCTGACCCAGGAGCCCGTGGAGGGCGTCGTAGAGGGGACGCAGATAGGGATCCACCTTCTGCTGCAGGTCGCCGGGCAGAAACCCGAGCCGCTCGCCGGCTTCCACCGCCGGCCGGGTCAGCACCAGCCGCTCCACCTTGCGCTCCTGCAGCATCCGCACGGCCAGGATCGTGGCCAGGAAGGTCTTGCCGGTGCCGGCGGGGCCGATCGCCAGGGTCAGGTCGTGGCGTTCAATCGCCTCGACATAGCTGTTCTGCCGCAGGGTGCGGGGACGCAGGGGACGTCCGGTGACGCTTGTGGCCAGCACCTGGAGCCCCATGCTGCGGTGCTGGTCGGAGCGCCCCGTGTCCAGGGCCGTCATGGCCGCCTGGATGTCCACCGGTCCGATGGGTTCGCCCCGTTGCCACAGCGGCTCAAGGAGCTGGACCAGGGCCTGCAGCCGCTCCACCTGGGCACTGCGGCCCCGGATCTGAAGATCGAGGCCCCTCAGGACGATCTGGGCACCTGTGAGGGCTTCAAGCCGACGCAGGGAAGCACCGTCGGTGCCGGCCAGGGCGATGGCGGCGGCGCTGTCGGGCAGGGCGAACGTGGAGGAGAGCTCGCTCAGGCCTCGGCGGCGGCAGGTTCGGCGGCAGCGGCAGCTTCGGCGGCGGCGGCAGCCTCAGCGGCCTGCTTGGCGGCCTCGGCTTCCTTGGCGGCGGCCGCTTCCTTGACCGCAGCAGCGGCGGCTTCCTCACGGGCCGCAGCCTGCTTGAGCTTGCCGACGGTCTCGGCCGGACGGGTGGTCTTCTCGATCAGGCCGCCCTTCTCGAGCAGGCTGCGCACGGTGTCGGTGGGCTGGGCTCCCTGGCCCAGACGGACGCGGATGGCCTCGGCGTCGAGGCGGGTTTCCTTGGTGCGGGGGTTGTAGAAGCCCAGTTCCTCGAGCGGACGGCCGTCGCGGCGGGAGGTGCTGTTGGTGGCCACCAGACGGAAACTCGCTTCCCGTTTCTTGCCGAACCGCTTCAGCCGGAGCTTGATCATCTGGAAAAGGGTGCTCGAAATGCAGCCCCCAATCCTACAGGCCGGCTCAGAGCTGTCCGAATCCCTTGCGCTTCTTGGCCGGCTTGGGGGGTTTGCGGGGCTGGCCGCCGCCGCGCCCACCGGGGCCGCCCATCCCCGGCATGCCACCCATTCCCGGCATCCCGGGCATGCCGCCCATCCCGGGCATGCCGCCCATGCCGGGAAAACCACCCATGCCAGGCATCCCGGGCATCCCCGGCATCCCGCCCCGGGTCATCTGCTGCATGAAGCCGCGCATCTTCTGGAAGTCCTGGAGCACCTTGTCCACATCCGCCGGGGTGTGGCCGCTGCCGGCGGCGATGCGGCGGCGGCGGGAGGGCTGGGCGGCGAGCAGTTCGGGCTGGCGGCGTTCGGCCTCGGTCATCGAGCCGATCATGGCCTCGATGCGCTTCAGCTGGCTCTCCCCCTGCCGGAGCATGCCGTCGTCGATCTTGTTCATCCCCGGGATCAGCTTCATCAGCCCGCCCAGGGAGCCCATGCGCTTGATCAGGCGCATCTGCTGCACGAAATCGGAGAAGTCGAAGCTGGCTTCCTGCAGCTTGCGCTGCATCTTCTCCACGTCGGCCAGCTCCACCTCCTTGGTGGCCTTCTCCACCAGGGTGAGCACATCGCCCATGCCCAGGATCCGGCTGGCCATCCGTTCGGGGTGGAACGGCTGCAGGGCCTCCACCTTCTCGCCGGTGCCGATGAACTTGATCGGGGCGCCGCTGACCTTGCGGATCGAGAGGGCGGCCCCGCCGCGGGAATCGCCGTCCAGCTTGGTGAGCACGGCGCCGGTGATGCCCACCTGCTCGTGGAAGGCCCTGGTCAGATCGGCCGCCTCCTGGCCGATCATCGAATCCACCACCAGCAGCACCTCATCCGGCGCCGAAGCCTCCCGGATCCGGACCATCTCCTCCATCATCGAGGTGTCGATCTGGAGGCGGCCGGCGGTGTCCACCAGAACGGTGTCGAAGCCCTCGTCCCGTCCCTTGGCCACGCCGGCGGCGGCGATCGCCTCCGGGGCGGCGTCGCTGCCGAGGCTGAAGACCTCCACGCCGATCTGGCGGCCCAGGGTCTGGAGCTGGTCGATGGCGGCCGGCCGGTAGACGTCGGCGGCCACCAGCAGGGGACGGCGGCCCTGCTCCTTCAGGTGCAGCCCCAGCTTGGCGGTGGCGGTGGTCTTGCCGGCCCCCTGCAGGCCGGCCATCAGGATCACGGTGGGCCCTTCGGCGGCCCGGGCCAGGGGGGCATTGGCGCCGCCCATGGTCTCCACGAGCTGTCCGTGCACCAGCTGGATGAACTGCTGGTCCGGGCTCACCCCGCGCACCACCTCGGCGCCCACCGCCTTGCGCCGCACCTCCTCGATGAACTCCTTCACCACCGGCAGGCTGACATCGGCCTCCAGCAGGGCCCGCCTCACATCGCGGAGGGCGCCATCGACGTTTGTCTCCGAGATGGCCGCCTGGCCCCGCAGTCCCTTGACCGCGTCTTCAAAGCGCTGGGAGAGTTCGTCGAACATCAGTTGAGGGATTGGGTGGCCACCAGGCGCCAGCTGTCGCCGTCGCGTCCGAATACATAACCATTGCGCAGCTCCATGGGCGCCGTGGTCTCCACCACCGTCCCCTTGTCATCGAGGCGCCGGTCGCTGTAGCGGAGCCGGGCGACGGCGACGATGCGCCGGGGCCCGCTTTCCGAAAGGGTCAGGTCGGTGATCCGCACGTCCAGCCGCTGGGTCTGGCCCTTGGCGGCATCACTGCGGCGCTCGCTGGCGAGCCGCTCCACCGGCCCTTCCCGGGCGATGCGATCCAGCCCCTGGGGCATGGGCTCACCGGCCAGCACGTCACCCTTGACCGTCAGCCAGTTCTCCAGCAGCCGGCGGACCTGGGCCGCATCCGGACGGGGGCTGGTGAGGGGCGTGAGGCTCTGGCTGATCGCCGGGGCGGGGGTGGGCGCCGGGGCGGCTGGAGGCTTGGCGGGGGGAGCCGGCAGCGGAGCCGGCGGCGGCGGTGGCGGCGCGCTCTGGCGCTGCCGCAGCACCCAGGCGCCGGCCAGCAGCAGCAGCAGGGCGGCGCCGCCCGCCAGCAGCCAGGGCCGGGGGGGCACGGGCCAGCGCAGGGGCACCTCGTCATCCAGTTCCCCGTCGTCGTCGGCATCCGGTTCTGCGCCCGGTGCAGAAAGGGGGGCGAAGACCTCCGGGGCCGAGGCGGGGGGAGCGAAGGATGCGGAGGCCGGAAAGTCAGGGGTGTCGAAGGTGGGGAAGGGGGGAGGGGCCGCAGCGGCCGGCGCCGCCGGCGCCGAGAGGTAGGCACGGCCCCGGCGCTGGTCCTCCCGCTCCACATAGGCCACCACGTCCCGGTCGCTGAAGTAGGCCACCAGATCCGGTTCCGCTTCCAGGTCCCGGTAGCCGGGCAGCACGTCCCGCACCAGCCAGTCGCTGCAGTAGGCGCAGAGCTGGCCGAGGGGATCGTCACTCTTGGCGGCCGCCCAGGCCTTGAGGTCCTCGCTGGCGCCGCTGTCGAAGCAGGCCCTCGCCGTGTCGGCTTCCCCCAGCAGCAGGTGCAGGTTGGCGAGCAGGGGCTCGACGCCCTCCCGTCCGCTGCGCTGCAGGCGGTTTCTGGCATCGGCGATGCGTTCGGGTTTGCGCTGGGCGAAACCGGAGGCGGTGAGGGCGATGGTGGCCAGGAAGTCGGCCGCCTCGGATCCGCTGGCCGCCCAGCGGCTGAACAGATCCACCTGTTCCTGGACGGTGAGGAAGGAGCGGATCTGGTGGAAGAAGGTCTGGAAGTCCTGGCGGGGGAAGTGGGGATCGCCATCCCCTTCGAGGCCCCCGCGCCGCTGCACCAGCTGCTCCAGCAGCGCCAGTCCCTCGCGCCGCTCGGTGCCGGCGGCCAGATCACGGCTGAGCAGATCGAGGACGCGATAGGGGGTGAGCCGATCCAGCCGGGCGTTCATGGTTTCCCTGAGCTCGGGTTGCCTGCCGAGACGTTGCAGCAGCTGCAGGCCCTGCCGCAGGGTGCGGGCGGCGGCTTCGAAGCGCCGCTGCTCCTCCAGCTCCTTGGCGGCCTCGAGGCAGGACAGTCCCGCCAGGAGGGTCAGATCGGTTTCGCGGCCGCTGCCCAGGGTGGGGGCCTGGGGCAGCTGCAGGCAGCGGCTGGCCAGCTCGAAGGCGTCCAGGGGCTGGCCGCCCTCCATCAGCAGCAGCAGTCCGCCCACCTGGCGGGTGGTGGCGATCTCGAGGGCGGGCTGCAGGGAGCCGGCGGTGTCGGCCAGCCCCGTCAGTTCCGCTTCGTAGGCGGCACGACGATCATGGTCACAGAGCAGGTCGGCGCTGGCGCGGAGCAGGTCGGCCCGCGCCTGCAGGGTTTCCGGGGTGAAGCCCGCGTGGGGCAGCCGGTCCAGTCGCGACTGGAGGGTGCGCAGGACCCCCTGGGCGTCGGCGGAGGGAGAGACGCCCAGCAACCGGAAGTGATCGATCGGCAGGTCCAATCCGATGAGGCCGCTGGGGCGCGACTGTAGTCAGAGGCAGTGGTTTTGACTGTCATCAGGGAACGGACCCCGTACAGTCGTGGCCACGAATCGCATCGCCTTCCTGCCATGACTCAGGAATTGACCGCGGCGCGGGCAGCGCAGCCCGGCATCGTCGGGGCAAGCTCCTCGACCGAGGAGGCCGGCAGCCATGCGGTGCGGCTCGAGGGTCTGTACCCCGCAGAGCGGGCCAGTGTCAGCCGGGAGGAGGGCCTGATGCTCTACCGCGACATGACCCTGGGGCGCCGCTTCGAGGACAAGTGCGCCGAGATGTACTACCGCGGCAAGATGTTCGGCTTTGTGCATCTGTACAACGGCCAGGAGGCCGTTTCCACCGGGGTGATCCGGGCGATGCGCCTCCAGCACGACTGGTTCTGCAGCACTTACCGCGACCATGTCCATGCCCTGAGCTGCGGTGTGCCGGCCCGGGAGGTGATGAGCGAGCTGTTCGGCAAGGCCACCGGCTGCAGCAAGGGGCGGGGCGGGTCGATGCACCTGTTCTCCCGGGAGCACCATCTTCTCGGCGGCTATGCGTTCATCGGCGAGGGCATCCCCGTGGCGCTGGGGGCGGCCTTCACCAGCCGCTACAAGCGTGATGCCCTCGGCCAGGCCGACAGCGATGCGGTCACGGCGGCCTTCTTCGGGGATGGCACCTGCAACATCGGCCAGTTCTACGAATGCCTGAACATGGCCTCGCTGTGGAAACTGCCGATCCTGTTCGTGGTCGAGAACAACCGTTGGGCCATCGGCATGGACCACAACCGGGCCACCAGCGAGCCGGAGATCTGGCGCAAGGCGGCGGGCTTCGGCATGGTCGGCGAAGAGGTCGACGGCATGGATGTGCTGGCCGTGCGGGCGGCGGCCCAGCGGGCGATCGCCCGGGCCCGGGCCGGAGAGGGTCCCACCCTGCTGGAATGTCTCACTTACCGCTTCCGCGGCCACTCCCTGGCGGATCCCGACGAACTCCGCGAAGCGGCCGAGAAGGAGTTCTGGGCCAAGCGTGATCCCATCAAGCAACTGGCCGGCCGCCTGGTCGAGGACGGTCTGGCCGCGGCCGAGGAGCTCAAGGAGATCGACAGGGAGATCGACGCCGTCGTGGCCGATTGCGTCGAGTTCGCCCTGGCGGCCCCCGAGCCCGATGGCAGTGAACTCACCCGCTACATCTGGGCCGACGACTGACCAGCAGGCTGTTGGCGGTACGGCGCCGGCCATGCTGGAACAGCTCGGATGGGGCCGACTTCTGACGTCCGGGATTGTTGAAATGTCCCTGCTTTATCCCAGCCTTCCGTCATGATGACCAGGCGATGTTCTTGCATTGAGCCGATGTTAGTATCGCTGAAATCGCCTGGACGGCAGCGGGTCTGATGGCCAAGCGTGTACTTGTCACTTTCACGGATCACCGCATGAAAGTGGCCCGCCGTCGCCTATGCCGCCAGGCGAAAGAGATGGGGGTGTACACGGATATCTTGGGGGCTTCTGAGTCCGATCTCGATCCTTCTTTTCGCCAGCTTTTTAAGGAGTATCTGACACCGGAGCACCGGGGTTTCGGCTACTACGCCTGGAAGCCCCAGATCGTTCTTCAGACCCTCGAGCGCCTGCAGGATGGCGACCTGGTGCACTGGGTTGATTCCGGCTGCCACCTCAACCCGGCGGGACGGGAGCGCCTGCTGGAGCTGTTCTCCATGGCCGCGGCGGCCCCTTCAGGCCTGCAGGGTTTCGAATGTCTGCCTCCCAACGGATCCCTCATCTACGAGGGCCGTCAGTTCCCCGACCAGTTGGAGGCCAGGTGGACGAAGGGCGACCTGCTGGACCGGCTGGCGGTGCGCGACCGGCCCGAGATCACGGGCACCCAGCAACTGGGGGCGACCACCTTCTTCGTGCGCAAGTGCCCTGCCGCCATGGACTTCATGCGGCACTGGGTCAGGGTGTTCAGCGAGGATTTCTCGATGATCGACGACCGCCCGTCCCGTTCCCCCAATCTGGAGGGGTTCATAGAGCACCGCCACGATCAGTCGATCTATTCGATCCTCGGCAAGTTGCTGCCCATCTCGACGACATCGGTGTTTGAGTTCTGGTTCCCACGGGCCGACAACTGCTGGCTGCCGGACTGGGAAAGGGTCGGCGAGGCTCCGATCCAGATCCGCCGCGACCGGGGCCTCAAGGGGGAGAGCCGGCTGAAGATCGCCGGGCTCCAGGCCAAGGGCTGGTTGAAGCGGGTTCTGGTGGGTGGGGGCCGCCGCTGAGGGCTCGGCCGATCAGGACAGGGGAACGGAGCTGCGGGTCGAGAGGGAGCGCAGCTTGCGCAGGGCCTTGAGTTCGATCTGCCGCACCCGCTCTCGGGAGACATCCAGCTGCCGACCGATTTCGGCCAGGGTGTGTCGCTCCATGCCGTCGAGGCCGAAGCGAAGGGCCAGCACCTCCTTCTCCTGGGCCGAGAGGTGGCCCATGAGCTCGGCCAGCTGCTCCTGGTGCATGCCCCGCTCGATGCGATCCAGCGGCTCCTCGGCGGAACCATCGGCGATCAGGTCGCCCAGGAAGCTGCGGCCGTCTTCCGCATGGATGGGGGCATCCAGGCTGGAGATGGTGAGCGCCTGGCGCAGCAGGGAATCGAGTTCCTCGACGGGAATGGCCATGGCCTCGGAGATCTCCCGGCGGCTGGGCATGGCGCCGAGCTTGTGGGCCAGCTCCAGGCTCACCTTGCGGACCGTCGTCAGCCGTTCGCTGAGGTGCACCGGCAGGCGGATGGCCCGGGACTGGCAGGCGATCGCCCGGGTCATGCTCTGGCGGATCCACCAGAAGGCATAGGTGGAGAACTTGTAGCCCCGGGTGGGATCGAACTTCTCGACGGCACGCTCGAGACCGAGGGAGCCCTCCTGGATCAGATCGAGCAGCTCGAGGCCCTTGCCCTGATACTTCTTGGCCACGCTCACCACGAGACGAAGATTGGCGCGCATCATCCGCTCCTTGGAGCGGCGGCCGACCTTGATCGTCTTGTTCTCCTGGATGGAGTATCCGGGTTTCGATTCCTCCACCAGGTGCATCATCGCCTGCACCTGGTTGCCGAGCTCGATCTCCTCGGCCGGGGTCAACAGAGGCTCTCTCCCGATGGAGGTGAGGTACCAGGTGATGGAATCACTCCCTCTGCGGGTGGAGCCCTCCCTTCTCGTCGCGACGGCGGAGACGGTCATAGGAGGGGGCGTAATGGCGCCTTCGAAAGTGTGAACGGATTATCCACCCACTGGCAGGGGCAGAAAGTGTCTGGAACAACTTTTAAGGATTTACATGTGAACCCACACACAATCGGATTTCTTTAGTGATTGTCTCCGGTTGGATGAGCAAAGGGCTAAATCTTCCGTGGGCCTGCACGAAGAACCACCAGTGTCGCCAGATGGGGAAGTGGCCTTTACCGTCCTATGTCGAGCGGTCCGGATCTTCATCCCAGCGACCCCTGCCCCGGCTCCCGCTCCTGCCCCGTCGCTCCCCGTGCCAACCCCTCGGCCACCGCGAGGGGGGTGACCCCGCCGGCCCCGTGCCGGCGATGGCCCCGGACTCCCGCCTGGGCGTGGTCGAGGGCGGCGGCCGCCAGCCAGGCGGCATCGGCCGGTGCCCCGGCCTGCGGCCCCCCCCTGGCGGCCAGCGCCAGGGCCCCCCGGCCCGCCGCGTAGCCGGCGAGCACATCCCCGAGTCCGGCCCTGGCCGCCTCCGGGCTGGCCTCCAGCAGCTGCCAGCGGCGCCCGTCGGGGGCCGCCACGACGCTGCGTGCCCCCTTGAGCAGCACGCTGGCGCCGGTGCGGCGGGCCGCCGCCGCCGCCGCCTCCGGCCGCGGGAGCGGGGCCAGGTCGGGAAAGAGCCTGCGGAACTCCTCCGCGTGGGGGGTGATCCAGGTGGGGCCCCGGCGCGTTTGGAGCCAGTCGCTGCCCATGGTCGCCAGGCGGTTGAGCCCATCGGCATCGAGCACCAGCAGGCCGCCGAAGTCGGCCAGGTCCTGCCAGCGCTGCCGTTCCGGGTCGTCGATCTCCGCCGCTGGCGGCGCACCGGCGGGGCCGACCCCGCCCAGGCCGGGACCCAGCAGCACCGCATCCAGCCGATCCAGCCAGCCCGCGTCCAGATCCGCCAGGGCCAGCCCCCCGGTCGGGGTGGCCCCCAGGCCGGGCTCCAGCACCACATGGGGGTGGATCTGCCAGAGGTGGGGGGTGACCTCCTGGGGCAGGGCGGCCCGGAGGCTGCCGCACCCGGACGCCGTGGCGCCGGCCAGGGCCAGGTGGGCGGCCCCCCGGAAGCGGCGGCTGCCGGCGACGACCAGCAGGCGGCCGCGGGCGTATTTCCCAACGGCCGGTTCCGGGACGGGCCAGGGGGCGGAGCCCTGGTCGCTGGCCCCCAGGCCCAGCAGCGGCTCGCCGCCGGGTTGGCCCAGGAGCGTGGCCGGCAATCCGAGGTCGATCCGCTCCAGCTGCCCCACCCAGCGCAGGGCCGTGTCCTGAACCAGCCCCCGTTTGATCAGGCCGATGGTGTAGGTGGTGGCGGCCGTGGCGGCCACGCCGCCGAGCAGGCCACCGTCATCGGCGTCCAGGCCGGTGGGGACATCGATGGCCACCAGGCCGCCGGGCCGCCGCTGCTGCCGGTCCTCCAGCAGGGCTTCGATCAGGGGGCCGGCCGGGCGCTGCTGGCCGATGCCGAAGAGGGCGTCCACCCAGAGGGCCGGATCGCCCGGATCGGGCGGGGCCTCCAGCAGGGGGATGCCGAGCCAGCGGGCATGGCGGAGGTGGGCCTCGGTGAGGGGGCGGCGACGCTCGAAGGGGCACCAGATCCGCACCCGGCCCCCGGCCAGGTGCCATTCCCTGGCCACCACCAACCCATCGCCGCCGTTATGGCCCGGACCCACGAGCACCAGCAGGCCATGCTGGCGGTCGCAACCCGGCCGTTCCGCCAGGCGGCGGCTCACCGCCAGGGCGGCCTTCTCCATCAGGGCCTCCACCGGCAGGCCGCTGGCGAACAGCTCCTGCTCGATGGCGGCCATGGCGGCGCCGCTCACCAGGACGTGATCGGCATCCGCCGGCGGCCAGGCGGTGGGCATCGGCCCGAGGTTCACGGCGGCCCGAGCAGTGCTCTCCCATGATGGAGCTGTCCGCCCGTTCCACCCATCGGGATCCTTGAGCCCCACCGCCGCCACGGTCTCCGTTCCGCCTGAGTCCCCCGCCCAGCCGCCCGCTGTCACCCCCGAGGTGGCCGAGGTGCTCGCACGCCTTGGCGACTGGCCGGGTGAACGGCGGGTGGCGGTGGGCCTCTCCGGCGGCGTCGACAGTTCCCTGACCGCGGCCCTGCTGGTGGCGGCCGGCTGGGAGGTGGAAGGCCTCACCCTCTGGCTGATGAGCGGCAAGGGCGCCTGCTGCGCCGAGGGTCTGGTGGATGCGGCCGGCATCTGCGACCAGCTGGGGGTCCCCCACCATGTGGTCGATTCCCGGACCCGGTTCCAGGAGCAGATCGTCGATTTCCTGGTGGAGGGGTACGGCGATGGCCTCACCCCGCTGCCCTGCTCCCGCTGCAACCGGGCGGTGAAGTTCGCTCCGATGCTGGAGTGGGCCGAGGCGGAGCGCGGCATCGGCCGCCTCGCCACGGGCCACTACGCCCGCCTGCGGCAGGACGGCCGCCACCAGCTGCTGCGGGGCCTGGATTCCCACAAGGACCAGAGCTACTTCCTCTACGACCTGCCCCAGTCCGTGCTGGGCCGGCTGGTCTTCCCCCTCGGTGAGCTCACCAAGGAGGCCACCCGCGCCGAGGCCGCACGCCTCGGCCTGCGCACCGCCGCCAAGCCCGAAAGCCAGGACCTCTGCCTCGCCGACCACCACGGCTCGATGCGGGCGTTCCTGGATGCCTACCTGGCGCCCCGCCAGGGCGAGATCGTCCTGGCGGACGGCACGGTGCTCGGGCAGCACGACGGGATCGAGCACTTCACCATCGGACAGCGCAAGGGGCTGGGGGTCGCCTGGAGCGAACCGCTCCATGTGGTGCGGTTGGATGGGGCCATGAACCGGGTGGTGGTGGCCCCCCGGCGGGAGGCAACGCGCCAGTCCTGTGTGGTGGGAGCCATCAATTGGGTGTCGATCGCGCCGCCCAGCGGGCCGGTCGAGGTGGAGGTGCAGGTGCGCTACCGCAGCCTGCCGGAGCGGGCCCTGCTGACGCCCCTGCCCGAAACGGCCGCCGACCACGCCGCCGGACGGCCCCATCGGGCCCGGCTCGACTTCGCCGAGCCCCAGTTCTCGGTGGCTCCGGGGCAGGCGGCGGTGGCCTACAGCGGCGAGGTGCTCCTCGGTGGCGGGCTGATTCAGGCCGACGCCTGACGGCTCTCGCTGCGGAACCGGTTCATCGCCGATTCGATCACCACGTGCATGTCCATGTACTTGTACTCGGAGAGACGGCCGCCGAAGATCACGTTCTCCGTGCCCTGGGAGAGCTCCTGATAGCGCCGGTACAGCCCCTGGTTGTGGGCATCGTTGACCGGGTAGTAGGGGATGGCGTCACCGCTGCAGGGGCGGGGGTACTCCCTGGTGATCACGGTGACGGGGGAGCTGGAGCCTTCGAAGTGCTTGTGCTCGATGATCCGGGTGAAGGGCTCGCTGGTATCGCAGTAATTGATCACGGCATTCCCCTGGACGTTGTCGGTCTCCACCACGGCGTTGTCGAACTCCAGGGAGCGGTACTCCAGCCGCCCCAGCGCGTAGTCGAAGTACTGGTCGATGCAGCCGGTGTAGACCACCTTCTGGGCCAGGCGCCCCAGCGGGGTGCGGTCGGCGAAGTAATCGACGTTGAGGCGGACCTCGATGCCCTCCAGCATGGCCTCGAACAGGGCCGTGTAACCGCCGATCGGAATGCCCTGGTAGCGGTCGGAGAAATAGTTGTTGTCGTAGGTGAAGCGCAACGGCAGCCGCTTGATGATGAAGGCGGGCAGCTCACGGGGATCCTTGCCCCACTGTTTGCGGGTGTAGTCGCGGATCAGGGTCTCGTAGATGTCCTTCCCCACCAGCGACAGGGCCTGCTCCTCCAGGTTGGTGGGTTCGCCGGTGAAGCGCTGCGAGGCGATCTTCTGGCGGGCTTCCTCGGGCGTGCGCGTCTGCCAGAGCTCGTAGAAGGTATTCATGTTGAACGGCAGTGAATAGAGCTTGCCTCCGGAGATCGCCTTGGGCGAGTTGATGTAGTTATTGAATTCAGCGAATCTGTTGACGAAGGCCCAGACGGCCTTGTTGCTGGTGTGAAAGATATGGGCGCCGTAACGATGGACGTTGATGCCTTCCAGCTTCTCCGTATAGCAATTGCCACCGATGTGGGGGCGGCGCTCGACGATCAGACAACGCTTGCCGGCATCGGTGGCGAGTCGGGCAAAGGTGGCACCGAACAGCCCGCAGCCGACGATCAGATAGTCGTAGGAGGGGGCGTCGGCCTTGCGGCGCAAGGCGGCATCATTGGATGTCACTGATCAGCGAAAATCCTTCAGATCGACGGGCAGAAGGTTTTCGATCGATTGCTGGATCTCCGGCGGCTCCTGCATGCCATAGGTGGCGAAGATGTTGATGCCGGTGCTGGTGCACTTCTTGCAGAGTTCGCTGCCATAGCGCTTGGCCTGCATCACCTGGTAGGGGGTGTCCAGATAGTTGGCGATCGATGGGGCGGAGGGGGACTGCACGCAGCAGACCGAGAAGTTGCCTTCGTGGTCGAGGCAGACCTGGGACTCGCGCATGAAGCAGTTCTGTGATCGGTGGTCACCGATGGCCTGCTGTACCAGCTGGGGGCTGTAGTAGATGTACTCGAGTTCCGGGGGGATCGTTTCGAGCCCGTCGAACATCTTGTCGATGGGCATGTAATAGGCGTGGTAGGGGCTGAATTTCATCCCCAGCTTTTCGCAGAAGTGCTTAAACAGGTGCACTTCATGCAGGTTCTCCTTGTGTACCAGGTAACGCACGTCGATGTTCTTGAAGCATTCCCAGTCGCCGAGGGTTTCGGAGATGCGGATCAGGTTGGCGAGCACCGGTTCGATCCGGCCGCCCTTGTGGTTGATCTGGTAGGTGCGCTGGGTGAAGCCCGACACCGTGATCGTGAAATTCCAGAGGTGCAGGGGCTTGAGCAGGGACCAGTCGTAGTCGTAATTGAGATTGGAGGAGATGCCGCAAGGGACGCCATGGCTCTCGGCGCTGGCAATCAGTTCATGGAGCTTGGAATGGAGCGTCGGTTCCGTCCAGTTGTACAGACCGAAGCGGCAGTTGCCATTGGTGTCGGCCTTGGCCTTCAGGCAGATCTTCTCGAACAGCTCGATCGGCATCTCCGTCAGCTTCTGGCCGATGCTGTTCGTGTACTCGGGCATGCCGACGGGACAGGCGGTGCAGCGGAGATTGCAGCCACTCACCACATCCACCCAGAATTCAATGACTTTCTGACCGGGAGGTACAGGGGAGTATTCAGGCCATAGAAAACGCTTGACAGCCGATTGCACGTTCTTCGGAACGGCACGCTTCAGGACTGTTGGCAGCGCCATCTAGATTCCTACAGAAACGTCTTGCGTCTTTGCATCGTAGCTCCTGCCCGCTGACATCGAAGCTCCTGTGGTTTCGATTCGACGATGACGCCGCAGCCACCTGGCTGATGCGGCGACTCAGCGGTTCGTTGTCTGTCCACCCATGCCGGAGGCCCCCTGCAGGCGCCGCCCCAGTCCCTGCAGCGTCCGCTGGCGCCGTCGCCACCAGCAGCTGACCGGCGGCGGCGCCAGCCACCGCGCCAGCCGCCCCAGGCGCCGGCCCCAGGCCACCCGCAGGTGCTGGGCCATCCGCTCCCGCCGGCAGCTGGCCAGCTGGGCGGCCGAAGGACCCCGGTAGGCCGGCAGGTCCAGCTGCAGGGCCAGCCGCTCGGTGGCTTCGCGCCAGTACCGGGTGGCCTCCTGCTTGATCTGCCAGCACTCCCGGATCGAGCCGACGCTCAGCAGCGTCTCCGCCGAGAAGCGCCCCACCTCGAGGATCCCGGGCAGTCCCAGGGGGTTGGTGCCCTGTTCGCTGATCACCAGGCAGCCATGCAGGGGCGCCTGCCACATGCGGCCGGAGAGGGTGATGCCCCGCTGGTAGGGGTACATCAGGCCGTAGCAGCACCAGGCGCCTGCCAGCTGGCGATTCGCTTCGAGGTAGCTGAGGCCGTGGGTGGCCAGGCCCAGCCGGTCCCAGCGGCCGCCGAACACCTGCACCAGCCCCCGGCGCGCCAGCCGGGCCAGATCCTGCTGGTAGGGGTCGTCGCCCATTGGTTTGAAATTGGCGATGTGCAGCGGCCTGCCGGCCCGTTTGCGGAACGGGCTCTGTTGCCAGAACTCGGGGACCACCGGCAGGTACCCCGGCACCCAGCGCAGCCCCTCGGGCACCTGGTCTGGTCGGAACAGGGAAATGAGGCGGATCTCACGGGCGCGGGGGAAGCGCTCAGGCCAGTTCACCTCGAGCTCCTTGACGTAGTCGTACACATGCACGATTCCCCGGTGGTCCTGATAGGCGTGGCCAGGATCGCCGCGCAGGATCACCAGCAGGTCGAGGTCCGGATCGACACCGCCTCGGGCAAACCCGTAGCCCGCGGCCCGATAGAACAACCGCACGTTCCAGATCACGTCGAGATCCTGGAAATCGATCGAGAGGATGTGGAACCGGGGGGGGGAACTCACACGGCCTACCAGTGGGGATCGCTGGCCAGGCTGACGGTCAGCCGGCCGCTCGGACTGGAGGGCACGGTGGCCACGCAGGCCCGCACCATGCGTCCATTGACCTCGATCTCGCAGGCGCCGCAACTGCCCCCCAGGCAACCGGTGGGGATCAACACCGCCGCCTGGCGGGCGGCCTCCAGCCAGTCCTGGCCAGGGGGGGCCGTCGTGGTGCGTCCGTCCGGCCACGCGATGGTGATGGCAGGGCGGGGGATGGCGATGGGGAGAGGGCTGTTCTGGCGGAAATCTAGGGGGTGGCGACCGCTCAGGCCCGTCGCCCCTGGGGGGGAGGACCCGGGGCCAGCAGGGGCGCCAGGTCGATGTGGGCCTCGAAGGCGTCGGCCAGGCGATCGAGCAGGGCGTCCCGCTGGCGGCCGTGGTGGGGCTGGTTCTCCTCCAGGGGCGGCAGCTGGCGCCGCTGCCGCAGCTGGTTGAGCCAGCGGCGCCGCCAGGGCCCGTTCTCGAAGATGCCGTGCAGGTAGGTGCCGGCCACCAGACCCCCCTGGCCGCCGGACTCCGTCCACCAGCCCAGGGCCCCGTCCTGCGCCAGGGGTGCGCAACCTGCCGGGTCGGTCCGCTCGCTGCGGCCGTGGTGCAGTTCGAAGCCCTCCACCACAGGGAAGTCGCCCGGGCCGGGGGGCCAGAGGGCCCGGCTCTGCCGTTGCCGCAGCGCCTTGTCGCCCTGGAAGACGGTGTGCAGGGGCAGCAGGCCCAGCCCGCCCACCCGCTCCCCGGGCTGGCCCCCTTCGAGGCCTTCGGGGTCGTGCAGTTCCTCGCCCAGCATCTGCAGGCCGCCGCAGAGGGCGAACACCTGTCCCCCCCGGGCCACGTAGGACCGCAGCTGCTCCGCCATCCCGCTGCTGCGCAGCGACGCCAGGTCCCGCAGGGTCTGCTTGCTGCCGGGCAGGATCACGGCGTCGGGCTGCTCCAGGGGCTCCCCCGGCCGCTGCCAGCGAAGCCGCACGCTGGGCTCCGCCTCGAGCGGGTCGAGGTCGGAGAAGTTGCTCAGGGAGGGCAGGCGCACCACCACCAGGTCGAGCTCGGCGCGGGGCTTGCGGCTCCCCCGCTCCAGCAGGTCGAGGGAGTCCTCGGGGGGAAACAGCTCGTCGAGCCAGGGCATCACCCCCAGCACGGGCACCCCGGTCTGCTGCTCCAGCCAGTCGCGGCCGGCATCGAACAGGGAACGGCGGCCGCGGAAGCGGTTGATCAGCAGCCCGCCGATCAGGGGCCGCTCCACCGGCCGCAGCAATGCCAGGGTGCCGACGATCTGGGCGAAGACGCCGCCCCGTTCGATGTCCGCCACCAGCAGGCAGCGGGCCCGCAGGTACTGGGCCAGCCGCAGGTTGGTGAGGTCCCTGGCCTGCAGATTCACCTCCACCGGGCTGCCGGCCCCCTCCAGCACCAGCCGGCCGCCGGGGTGGGCGGCCTGGAGCTCCGCCAGTCCCGTCCGGATCGCCGCCCAGCCGGGCCGGAACCAGTCGCGGTAGTAGTGCTCCGCCCGGGCCGTGCCCACCGAGCGCCCCAGGTGGATCACCTCACTGGTGCTGTCGCCCCGGGGCTTGAGCAGCACCGGGTTCATCGCCACCCGCGGCTCCAGGCCCGCGGCCCAGGCCTGCAGGGCCTGGGAGTAGGCCATCTCCCCGCCCTGCGGGTCGACCCAGGCGTTGAGGCTCATGTTCTGCCCCTTGAAGGGCAGGGGCTGCTCCCCCCGGCGCCGCAGCACCCGGCAGAGGGCGGCGGTCATCAGCGATTTGCCGGCGCCGCTGCTGGTGCCCAGCACCATCAGCGGCCGGGGAGAGGCGGGGTGGGGGCGGTTCAAAGGCGGGGGCGGTGGCGGCGCAGCGCCTCCAGGATCCGCTCCCGCCGGCCCGCCCGCGGAATTTCGCCCGGCCAGCGCCGCAGCAGCTGGCGGCCCATCGGCGTCAGCCGCACGCGCTCGGTGAGTCCCTGGCCATCGACTTCCCGCCGCAGTACCCCCAGCCGGATCAGCCAGAGGAAATGGTCCTCGGTCCGCTCGCTGCTGAGGGGAAGGAAGGTGAAGGGGGCAGGGACCTCGACGCGGCCGGCCAGTTCCGTGCTGCTCAGGGGCCCTTCCCCCACCGCCTCGTAGAAGCGGCGGCGGAAGGGGAGGCAGCGGAGGGAGAGGGCGGCCCGCGCCAGCGAACGGGACTCGGTGTCGGCCTGTGCCATCGCCCCATTCTCCCCAATCGACGGGCAGGCTGGAGACCCCGCTGGAGACCCCCCTTGCTGCTGCTGGCTTCCGCTTCCCCGGCCCGCCGCCGCCTGCTGGAGCAGGCCGGCATCCCCCACCGCATCCAGGTCAGCGGGGTGGATGAGGACGGGATCCGGGAGGCGGATCCCCGGCGCCTGGTGCAGGAGCTGGCGCTGGCCAAGGCCCGGGCCGTGGCCGCCACGCTCCCGTCGCCGGCGGACTGGCCGCCGTTTGGGGTGCTCGGGTGCGATTCCCTGCTGGAGGTGCAGGGGGAGCCCTGGGGCAAGCCCCGGGACGCCGCCGAGGCGGTGGCCCGCTGGCGGCGCATGGCCGGAGGCTGGGGGGATCTGCACACCGGCCATGGCCTGCTGCGGCGCCCCGCTGCCGGGGAGCCAGAGGAGCACCTGCAGGCGGTCGTGACCACGCGGGTGCACTTCGCCGCCCTCGACGAGGCCGCCATCCAGGCCTATGTGGCCAGCGGTGAACCCCTGGCCTGTGCCGGCGGCTTTGCCCTCGAGGGCCGCGGCGGTCTGGTGGTGGAGCGGCTGGAGGGCTGTTTCAGCAACGTGATCGGCCTCAGCCTGCCCCTGCTGCGGCGCTGGCTCGGCCCCGGGACCCTGGCTCAGGCGCCCGGGTGATGGGCACGGATCCGCCGCAGCCAGTAGGCCATCGACATGGTCTCGAGCACGGCGCGGCGCTGGGCCGGATCCTCGAACCGGGGATGCAGCTCGTCCCGCCAGGCCTCCAGCCGGGCGGGGGAGAGGCTTTGACTGTTCCAACCGTCGACAAAGGCCACCGGCAGATCGCCGAAGGCGACGGTGGTGGGATTGCGCTCGATGATCGGAATAGCGCCGGCCAGCAGGGCCGTGAACGCCTTCGGGCAGGGATCGAGGCCGCCGCCGCCGGCGCAGATCACGAAGGGATAGCGCTGGAGGGTCGGGAAGAAATCGTCGTAGGGAATCTGCTCGTGCACCTCGACGAACGCCCGCCACGCGCCGGTGGCGAACCGCATCACCGTTCGCCGGTTCTCCCATTGCGGACCTTCGCGCACGTAGTGGGCGCAGAAGGCCTTGAGGGGCCGCTCCCGGATGGCGATCGGCGCGTCGTCTGCCAGGGTCTGCCGGTAGATGACGTGGCCATCACTGTTGATGCAGCCCAGCGGAATCGGGGTGACACCGTCCAGCGGCGTGTCCAGATTCTCCGCATACCAGTGCAGCAGTCGGGGGTCGTCCAGGAGGCTGAGCAGCCGGTGCTGCAGGCCGGAGCCGAGATAGTCGGGGAACCGCCGATCCACCTGCCGGGGCAGGGTGGTGTCGGCATCGCCCGTGATCAGAACGAAGCGGGATGGGGCCGCGATGCGGGGGAGATAGCGGTCCAGAAACAGATCCAGGCACTCCGGCACCGCCTTGACGAACAGGAGTTGGGGCTGGACGCCCAGGTTGCCGAAGAAGCCATGGCGGGTCAGGCTCCAGTCCGCCCAGTGGGCGATCGAGGGGATCGTGGGCTCCACCAGCCGCGTGTTGAGCACCAGGCCGTTCCCCTCCGGGTTCCGCCGGCGCAGGGAGCGTCGGGTCGCTGAGAACCGGCGCCGGTTGATTTGCCCCTCGATGGCCTGGGTGCGACGCCGGATCCGGGGACCAAGCAAGACCCGGAGGGTGCGTGGCGATCGCCGGACCTTGCCGGTCAGCCTCCCCCACAGGCTCGAAGCGTCCGAGGGGGAAGGATCACCCATCGGATCTCCCAACGGCTGCGGCGGCCCCAAAGATACGGCAGCAAAAAGCCCCCGCCCGGGGGCGGAGGCAGAGGCTGATGGAAGGGGATCGGTGAACCGGTTCCCCCGGGTGCATCAGTCGAGGTCCGGCATGGCCAGGGTGGGCTCGGCCTGACGGTCGATGCCCTTCTCGAAACCGGCTGCGGCGGCACGGGCCCGGCCCGCATGCCACAGGTGACCGACCAGGAAGAAGAAGGCCAGCACGAACTGCGTGGAGGCCAGCCACTGGCGGATGTTGACGAAGTTCACCGAGTTGGGCTCGGTGATGATGCCGCCCACCGAGTTGAGGGAGGCGTTGGGGGCGTGGGTCATGTACTCAGCCGCCCGACGCACCTGCCAGGGCTGGATGTCGTTCTGGAGCTTGTCGAGGCTCAGACCGTTGGGGCCACGCAGGGGCTCCAGCCAGGGACCGCGGAAGTCCCAGAAGCGCATGGTTTCACCACCGAAGATGATCTCGCCGGTGGGGGAGCGCATCAGGTATTTGCCCAGGCCGGTGGGGCCCATGGCGGAACCGATGTTGGCGCCCATGCGTTGGTCGCGCACCAGGAAGGTGAAGCTCTGGGCCTGGGAGGCTTCGGCGTTGGTGGGGCCGTAGAACTCCGAGGGGTAGGCGGTGTTGTTGAACCAGATGTAGGACGAGGCGATGAAGCTCATGAAGCTCAGCGCGCCCAGGCTGTAGCTCAGGTAGGCCTCACCGTTCCAGATGAAGGCGCGACGCACCCAGCCGAAGGGCTTGGTGATGACGTGCCAGATGCCACCGAAGATGCAGATCAGACCGATCCAGATGTGGCCACCGATGATGTCCTCCATGGAGTCGACACCGATGATCCAGCCCTCGCCACCGAAGGGGGCGCGGGTGAGGTAGCCGAAGATCACCCCGGGGCTGAGGGTGGGGTTGCTGATCAGACGGACATCACCGCCGCCGGGGGCCCAGGTGTCATAGACACCGCCGAAGAACATGGCCTTGAACACCAGCAGCAGGGCACCCACACCGAGAAGGATGAGGTGGTAGCCAATGATGTTGGTCATCTGGTTCTTATCGCGCCAGTCCTGGGAGAAGAACGCGGAGTAGTTCTCCAGGATCTCCGGGCCGCGCAGGGCGTGATACAGGCCGCCGAGGCCGAGCACGGCGGAGCTGATCAGGTGCAGGACACCGACCACGAAGAACGGATAGAGGTCGGTGACCTCGCCGCCGGGGCCGACGCCGTAGCCGAGGGTGGCGACGTGGGGGAACAGGATCAGGCCCTGTTCGTACATGGGCTTGTCGAAGGTGAAGTGGCTCACCTCGAACAGCATCATGGCGCCGGCCCAGAAGACCATCAGGCCCGCGTGGGCCACGTGGGCACCGAGAAGACGGCCGGAGAGGTTGATCAGCCGGGCATTGCCCGCCCACCAGGCATAGCCGGTGGAGTCGAGGTCCTTGCCCCCGACCGAGATGAGACCGGAATTAAAGGGCGTTTCCACGGGGCAGAACCTCTTCAGGGAAGATGAAGTTTTCGTGCGGTTGGTCGGCAGGCGCCATCCAGGCACGCAGACCTTCGTTGAGCAGG
>NZ_JAFKRK010000007.1:0-14289 GCF_019038535.1 Synechococcus sp. CCAP 1479/9
GCCGGGGCCCCCGCGGGTCTGGGCCGTGCCGCCGGGGGTTCGGGGCGGGATGGGGCCGGGGCCGGTGGCGGAGCCGCAGCCACGGGGCGGGGCGCGGGGGGCCGGCTGGCGGGGGGAGCCGGGGGTGCGGCGGCTGAAGCGGCGTTGGCCGGAGCTGCGGACGCAGCGCTGGGCCTGGGGGCGCTCACCGGAGCCGGAGCGGCCTTCTTCACCGCCAGGATCGCCTTGGCCGGTGGGGTGGGCGCCGGCGGTTCGGGCCGTGCCGGGGACGGGGTGGCGACGGTCACACCGATCAGGGAACGGATCCGGGACGCCTCGTCATCACTGATGGAGCTGCTGTGGCTCTTGGCCGCAATGGAGAGCTTCTCGGCGGCATCGAGCACGTCCTTGTTGTCCAGGCCCAGGTCCTTCGACAGCTCGTAGATTCTCACTTTGCCGCTGCTGGTCATTCAGAAAGGTCTCCGTACGGTGGGGCCGAAAGGACCCCGGGGCCGCACGCACGTGGCGACCATGGTTCATCTTGCCTCAGAGGTCGCGGGGCCGATCGCTCGAGACGTGCCTCGAGGCTGGCGAGGATGGCCTCGCTGACGGCGCAGCGCAGGCCGCGCTGGAGGCGGCGACGGCGGCGGGCTTCCTCCAGGCAGCTCGGTTGCGGGCAGAGATAGGCCGATCGGCCCATCCCCCCATCCAGGCTCACCGTCCCGTCCGCCTGGCGCACCACACGCCAGAGCTGGGTGCGGTCGCACAGGCGGCGGCAGGAGACGCAGCGCCGCAGCACCGGCCGCCCGGTCGGCGCCGTCACCGGACGTCCTCGCCAGGGGTCTCCTCGGTGGCCCCGTCGACGGCCTCGTCGATGGGGGGCTCCGACTGGTCGTCCGCCTCGGCTTCGGATGGGGCGACGTCCTCGCCGCCCTCCTCACCATCACCCTCGCCGTAGGACTCCTCGTCTTCCGGCAGGGGGTAAAGCTCCCGCAGGCGGGCGTCCTCCTCGGCGCGGGTGGCCTGTTCGGCCTCCAGACGGGCCTCGGCCTCGGCCTGCAGGGCCTCCTCCTCCTGGCGCTGGGCGATCAGCGTCGCCACCCTCTCGTCTTCGCTGACCTGGTCGTACTCCTGGGCATCCTTGATGTCGATCTTCCAGCCGGTGAGGCGGGCCGCCAGGCGCACGTTCTGGCCCTCCCGGCCGATGGCCAGGCTCAGCTGATCGTGGGGTACGAGCACATGGGCGTGGTGCCCTTCGGGATCCACCAGGCGCACCATCTCCACCCGCGCCGGGCTGAGGGAGTTGGCCAGGTACTGGGCCGGGTCCGGGGACCAGCGGATCACGTCGATCTTCTCGCCACGCAGTTCGTTCACCACCTGCTGGATGCGGGAGCCGCGGGCACCGATGCAGGCCCCGACCGGATCCACCTCCCGCTCAACACTGTCGACGGCCACCTTGGTGCGGGGGCCGACGGCGCGGGAGGGGGGATTGGCCTCACGGGCCACGGCGACGATCCGCACCGAACCCTCCTGGATCTCGGGCACCTCGTTCTCGAACAGATAGACCACCAGGCCCGCATTGGCCCGGGAGACGAACAGCTGGGGACCGCGGCGGGGCACTTCGCTGACCTCCTTGAGGAACACCTTGAAGGTGGCGTTGGCGCGGTAGTTGTCGTTGGGCAGCTGGTCACGGCGGGGCAGCTCCGCCTCCACCTCCGGCCGGCCCAGGCCGCTGCTGACGGCCATGATCACGCTCTGGCGCTCGAACCGGATCACCCGGGCGGTGAGCACCGGATCCTCCAGGTCGGCGAATTCCTCCTGGATCATGCGGCGCTGCTGGTCCCGCAGCTTCTGGGCCAGCACCTGCTTGGTGGTGGATGCGGCCATGCGGCCGAAGTCGTCCTTCTCCGGGGTCACATCCAGCACCACCGTGTCGCCGATCTGGGCGTCCTCCGCCACCTGGCGCACCTCCTCGATGGCGATCTGGTGGTCGTCGCTTTCCACCTCCTCGACGATGATCTTGCTGGCCAGCACCCTGTAGCCCTCCTCCTCCAGATCGAGGGCGACGTCGAAGTTGCTGAAGTAGTCCTCTTCGAAGGGGTCCTCGCTGATGCCCAGATAAAGGGTGCGGCGGTAACGCTCATAGCCCTTCAGCAGCGCCTCCCGCAGGGCCGCCTCCACCACCTGGGGAGCCAGCTTCTTCTCGTCGCTGATGTCCTCGATCAGGTTGTTGAGACCGGGGAGCAGAACCAGGGCCATGAACTCGGGGGCGTGGGGGCAGGAAAGGGAACGGGGGGTGAACCGAGCGGTTCAGGAATCGGGAGGCGCCTGGGTGAGCCGCACCCGCAGCACGTCGTCGCGGGGGATGCGCAGGATGCGGCCGCGCTCGTTGAGCTGCACCACCTCGGCATCGCGGCCGAGCAGGAGGCCCATTCGCCGCACTTCTGCACCGTCAGCGTCCCGGCGGATCACCTCCACCGGAAAGCCCCGGAAGCTGACGAAATCCCGGTCGGAGTGGAGATCCTCCCCGATGCCGGGGCTGCTCACCTCCAGGACGTAGGCCATCGTCAGCAGCCCGGAGGCCTCGATGGCCTCGGCGAGGGGACCGCTAACGGCGGCACACTCATCGAGATTGACATCGCTCCCGTCGGCCCGCTGCACCCGCACGACGACCGTCAGGGGGATGCGGTGGGCCAGCACCTCGACCGACTGCACCTGGAGATGCGCCGCCGCGACCACCGGCCGAGCCAGCGTCTCCAGGTCGTCAGTGAGGGGATGGGGCAAGGACGGGCGGCGTAGGGAGAGGACTCCCGCTGGCGGGATGGTCCGCCGCGCGCTGCAGTGTTCACTGCCCCCAACCGCCAGGCTGCCTCCCGTCTGGGGGAAGGCCGTGCGGAACAAGGGTGAGGCCCGGCGGGCACGGATTCACCCTAGAGGATTGGCCTCCGGTGGCCTGGGAATCTCCAGGATCGGAGCCTCGGCGTAGTAGTCGTTGGCGGTGACTTCGCCCCGCAGGCTGAGGTCCTGGTTGAGGCACTGGCCGCACTGCTCGGGCGTGCGCAGGTACTGACACACCCGGGCCCAGAGCTTGGCGCGGCTGCCCGGGGCCCCCTGGCTGAAGTGGACCAGGTCGTTGCCTCCGGCCATCCCCTGGATCTCCACCTTGCAGAGGGTGCAGCGCTGCCGCGTGCCGGGGGGGATCGGGGCCATGGCCTCGGGGAGGAGTGGGGGCAAAGTTAAGCCGATTCAGGTCGAGCGGTCCCGCCCCGGGCCGGCCGGAGCCGTCTCCGATGCGAATTCTTCAACTCAGCGATCCCCATCTGCTCGCCGATCCCGACGGCCGCTGCCATGGCCGGCCGGCGCTGGCCCTGCTCCGCCACGGGCTTCGTGAGGCCCTCGGCCAGCTCCGCACCCACGGCGAGGCCCCCGATCTGGTGCTGATCAGCGGCGATCTCTGCGATGACGAGACCCTGGGCGGGTACGTCCGCCTCGGCGAGCTGCTGCAGGAAGTCCCGCTGCCGATGGCCCTGCTGGCGGGCAACCACGACCACCCCGCCCTGCTGCGGGCCGCCCTGGGGCGTCGCGCCGTGATCGCCCCGGCCCTGATCCCCTGCGGCAACGGGCAGCTGCTGCTGCTCGACAGCCACCGCAGCGGCGACACCGCCGGCGAGCTGGGTCGGCTCCAGCTGGACTGGGCGCGGCGTCGGCTGGCCGCCGGGTCGGCCGATCAGGAGCGGCCCCTGGTGGTGGCGGTGCACCATCCCCCGGTGCCGATCGGCGATGCCGAGATGGATGCCATCCGTTTGCGGGACGGGGAGGCCCTGCTGGATCTGCTGCGGCCGGTGCCGGCCCTGCGGGGGCTGGTCTTCGGCCACATCCACCAGCACTGGCAGGCGGGGTTTCCCGGGCGCCCGGCGGTGCCCCTGCTGGGCTGTCCGTCCACCCTGCGCAGCTTCGGACCGGTGCAGCCCTGTCCCCTGGGGCGGCCGGCCGACCCAGGCGGGCGCTGGCTGGCGCTCGGGGAGGACGGCGTCCTGGGGCAGCGGTTGCTGCGCTGGGCGCCACGCGACGGTCCTAGCCTCCGCTGATGCAACGCCCCTTCCCCCTGTCTTCCCTGATCCGGCGGCTGCGGGGCCTGATGGCGGTGGCCCTGCTGCTGGTGTTCGCCGCCCTGCCCCTGCCGGCGGCGGCCCTCGAGGAGGCCCCCCCGGTCCTGACCCCCCACAGCTTCGTGGCCGAGGCGGCCCGGCGGGTGGGGCCGGCGGTGGTGCGGATCGACACCGAGCGCAACGTGGCCCGGCCCCCGTTCGATCCGGCCCTGCTGGACCCCCTGCTGCGGGATCTGTTCGGCGATCCCTCGGGCAGCACGCGCGAACGCGGCCAGGGCTCGGGGGTGGTGATCGACAGCCGCCGCGCCCTGGTGCTCACCAACGCCCACGTGGTCGACAGCGTGGACAGGGTCACCGTCACCCTGGCCGATGGCCGCCAGCTGGACGGGACCGTGGTGGGCACGGATCCGGTGACCGATCTGGCGGTGGTGCGCCTCACCGGCCAGGGAACCCTGAGCGCCGCCCCCCTGGGGGATTCCGAGGCCCTGGAGGTGGGCGACTGGGCCATCGCCCTGGGCAGTCCCTACGGCCTCGAGCGCACCGTCACCCTGGGCATCGTCAGCAGCCTGCATCGGGACATCAACAGCCTGGGCTTCGCCGACAAACGCCTCGACCTGATCCAGACGGACGCCGCCATCAATCCGGGCAACTCCGGTGGCCCCCTGATCAACGCCGCCGGAGAAGTGATCGGCATCAACACCCTGGTGCGCTCCGGACCGGGGGCCGGGCTGGGCTTCGCCATCCCCATCAATCTGGCCAAGAAGGTGGCCGACCAGCTCGGCGAGGGTGGCAGCGTCGTTCACCCCTACCTCGGCCTCCAGCTGGTGCCGCTCACGGCCCGGATGGCCCGCGACAACAACCGGGATCCCGATGCCCTGCTGCAGCTCCCCGAGCGGGATGGCGCCCTGGTGCAGCGGGTGCTGCCGGAAAGTCCGGCGGAGGCGGCCGGTCTGCACCGCGGCGATCTGGTGGTGGCCATCGCCGACCAGCCGGTGAACACCCCTTCGGCCCTGCTCCAGCAGGTGGAGCAGGCCCAGGTGGGCCAGCCCCTGCCGCTGAAGGTGGTGCGCGGCCAGCGGGAGCTGCAGCTCTCGATCCGGCCGGCGGCCCTGCCCCAGGCGGGCTAGGCGCCGAGGGGGGCAGGACAGTCCCCCTTGCTACGGTCTGCGCCATTTCCGGCAGACCCCGATGTCCGATCTTCAGGACCGCATGAAGGAGGCCGTGGCCACGGCGGCGGTGGACCAGATCCGTGACGGCATGGTGGTGGGGCTGGGCTCGGGCTCCACGGCGGCCCTGATGATCCGGGCCCTTGGCCGCAAGCTGCAGCAGGGCGAACTCAGCGGCATCGTCGGGGTCACCACCTCCTTCCAGGGGGAGGTGCTGGCCGCCGAGCTGGGCATCCCCCTGCAGGCGCTGAATGCCGTGCAGCGCATCGATCTGGCCATCGACGGCGCCGATGAGGTGGATCCCTCCTTCCAGCTGATCAAGGGGGGTGGGGCCTGCCACGTGCAGGAGAAGCTGGTGGCCCGCCGGGCCGACCGCTTCGTGGTGGTGGTGGATGCCACCAAGCTGGTGGAACGCCTCAACCTGGGCTTCCTGCTGCCGGTGGAAGTGCTGCCCGGGGCCTGGCGCCAGGTGCGGGATGAACTCACCGCCATGGGCAGCCGCGTCGAGCTGCGCATGGCCGTGCGCAAGGCCGGTCCGGTGGTCACCGACCAGGGCAATCTGGTGCTGGATGTGGCCTTCGACGGCGGTATCGACGATCCCGCCGCCCTGGAGGCAACGATCAACAACATCCCCGGGGTGCTGGAGAACGGGCTGTTCGTGAACCTCGCCGACCAGGTGCTGGTGGGTGAGGTCGTGGACGGCGAGGCCGGGGTGCGCGACCTGGCGAGGCGCTGAGCCCCGCTTCCGCTGGGCCACCTGGGGGCTGGCCTTCAGAATGGAGGGGTCCTCTGTGGGCTAGGCGAACGGTGCCCCACGGCGACCTCAGCAAGCCGCTGCTCCAGCTGCTGGCGGAGACGGCAGAGGCGTTCATCGTCGAGCCCACGAGTGAACTGGACGCCACGATCGATCGCACCCTGGCGTCCATCGGCGGCCTGTTCGATGTGGATCGGGCCTATGTGTTCTCCCGGACCCTGTATCCGGGGAATGTCAGCAACACCCACGAGTGGTGCGCGCCTGGAGTGGAACCGCAGATCCACCTGCTCCAGCAGGTGTCGGAAGGGTCGATCCCCTGGTTTTTGGCAGAACTGCTGGCCGGGCGGGCCATCAGTCTGGAGTCGCTGGCTGATCTTCCTGCCGAGGCCGGCCACGAATGGGAGATGCTGAGTTCCCTGGGCATTCAGTCGGTGCTGATGCTCCCCCTGGTGCGGCGGGGCGAGCTGGAGGGGTTCGCGGGTTTTGACCACATCCGCGGCTGCCGCCGCTGGAGCGAGCAGGAGGTGGCCGTGCTCTCGATCGTGGTGAGCGGCTTCGCCCAGGGATTCGAACGTCGTCTGATTGACCAGCAACTGCGTCAGCTGGCCTACGAGGATCCGCTCACTCGCCTGCCCAATCGCTCCCTGCTGAGTCAGCGTCTCGGCGAGGAGCTGGAGCGGGCCAGGCGCAACGGCACCCACCTGGCGGTGGGCTACCTCGATCTGGACAACTTCAAGCCCATCAATGACAGCCACGGCCATGCCGTCGGAGACCAGTTGCTGGTGGCCGTCGCCGAGCGCCTCTGCCGTTGCCTGCGACCGGGCGACACGGTGGGCAGGCTGGGGGGGGACGAATTCGTGGTGATCCTTCCCGGCCTCAGCAGCCTGGCCGAGCTGGAGCCGCTGGGGGAACAGCTGCTCAGCGCGGTGGCCCAGCCCACGCTCATCGGCGAGACGCTCTGCGTGGCCTTGAGCACCAGCATCGGCTTCCGGCTGGTGCCTCCCGACGATGCCGATCCGGATACCTTGCTGCGCCAGGCCGACCAGGCCATGTATGCGGCCAAGCGAGACGGTCCGGGGCGGATGCACCACTTCGACGTGGAGCTGGAACGGCGCCAGTTGCTGCAGCGCTCCCGTCTGGAGCGGGTGCGCCAGGCAATCGAAGGGCAGCAGCTGCGCCTGTTCGTGCAGCCGGTGATCGACCTGGCCACCGGGCAGCTGTGCTTTGCCGAAGCCCTTGTGCGCTGGCAGCACCCCCAGCAGGGGCTGCTGTCGCCGGAGGCCTGGCTGGGCTGGATCGAGGATCAACCGGAGATCAGCCGCCTCGGCGACTGGGTGCTGGAACAGGCCCTGCGCCACTGCTCCGCCTGGATGCGGGCAGGACAGGGTGTGGCCGTGAGCGTGAACATGTCGGCCCGGGAGCTGCGCGATCCAGGCTTCGCGGAGCGGATCGGCGCGGCCCTGGCCCGCCATGCCGATCTGCCCGCCTCTGCGCTGAGACTGGAGGTGCTGGAAACAGCCGCCCTGGAGGATCTGGAGCAGGTGGCCCAGAACATCGCCCGCTGCCAGGACCTGGGTGTGAGCTTTGCCCTCGACGACTTCGGTACCGGCTACTCCTCGCTCACTTACCTGCGGCGGCTGCCGATCTCCACGATCAAGATCGACCGCTCGTTCGTGGCCAGAATGTTGGTGGACCCCGCCGATCAGGCCATCGTCAAGGCGGTGGTGGATCTGGCCCATGCCTTCGGCCGCACCTGCGTGGCCGAAGGAGCGGAGACGCCTGAGCACCTGCAGGCGTTGCGGGCGATGGGCTGTGAACTGGCCCAGGGATTCGCCATCGCCCGGCCGATGCCGGCGGAGGACCTGCCCGGCTGGAACCTCCCGCCCTCCGCAGGCGGATGAGCAGCGGTTCGCTCAGCTGTCCGGGGCCCCGAGCCGCTGGCGCACCGATTCGGCGTGGCTGTGCAGCCCCTCGCTCTCGGCCAGGGTGACCACCGCCGGACCGGTGGCCTCCAGGGCCGCCCGGTTGAAGTGGATCAGGCTGGTGTGGCGCAGGAAGGTCTCGACGCTGAGGGCGCCGGCGAAGCGGGCGGTGCCGGAGGTGGGCAGGGTGTGGTTGGGGCCGGCCAGGTAGTCGCCCACCGCCTCGGGCGACCAGGGGCCGAGGAAGATGGCGCCGGCATGGGTGATCCGATCCGCCAGGGATTCGGGATCGTCCACCAGCAGCTCGAGGTGCTCCGGGGCGAACCGGTCACTGAGGGCCGCCGCCTCGGCGAGATCGTCGCAGACCACGATCAGGCCCCAGTCGTTGAGGGCCTGCAGGGTGATGGCGGCCCGGGGGTGCTGCTCCAGCTGGGCTTCGATGGCGGCCGGAACGGCCGCGGCCAGCGCCTCGCTGGTGGTGATCAGGATCGCCGCCGCCAGGGGATCGTGCTCCGCCTGGGCCATCAGGTCGGCGGCCACCTGGGCGGGCAGGGCGGTGTGGTCGGCGATCACCAGCACCTCGCTGGGGCCGGCCAGGGAATCGATGCCCACCGTTCCGTAGACCGCCTTCTTGGCCAGGGTCACGTAGAGGTTGCCGGGGCCGCTGATCACATCGACCGCAGGGATCGTTTCGGTGCCGTAGGCCAGGGCCCCGACCGCCTGGGCGCCGCCCACCCGGTAGACCTCCTCCACCCCGGTCCGGTGGGCGGCGGCCAGAACGGTGGCGTTCGGCTCGCCGCCGGCGCCGGGCGGGGTGACCATCACCAGCCGTTCCACGCCCGCCACCCGGGCGGGAATCGCATTCATCAGCACCGTGCTGGGGTAGGAGGCCCGGCCGCCGGGGACGTAGATCCCCGCCCGCTGCACCGGGCGCCAACGGCGCCCCAGCCGCTCGCCATGGGGGCCGGTCACGGCCAGATCCGCCGGCATCTGGCGGCGGTGGAACTCCAGGATCCGGTCGTGGGCAAGGTCGAGGGCCCGGCGCAGGGGTTCGGGACAGTCGTGCCAGGCCTGGGCCAGCCGCTCGGGGGGCACCCGCAGGGGATCGGGCCGCAGGCCGTCGAAGCGTTCGCTGAAGTCGAGCAGGGCCGCGTCGCCGCGTTCCCGCACCTCGGCCAGGATCGCCGCGACCCGCGCCTCCTCCTCGCGCATCCGGCCACCCTCGGTGCGGGCGGCGATCGCTTCGAGCCGTTCGCCGGCCCGCTGACTGTCCCGCAGGCAGGTGATCCGCAGCGCCGGCCGGTCTCCATCGGCGTCACCGGTGGCGGCAGGGGCGACGGCTCGGGCGGGGGTGGTGCCGGCAGGGCTGCTGCCGGTTGGGGTGGAAGCGACCACGGGGCGGTGCCGGAGGCGGAGGGCTGCCTTGAAACTAGGGCCTGGAAACGGCCGGGGCCCACACGGTAGGATCCGCGTTTGCCGAGTCAGCGCCCCTACGCCTGTGGCCAATAACAAGTCTTCGAAGAAGCGCATCGAGATCGCCGAACGCAATCGCCTGCGCAACCGCACCTACAAGTCCGCCCTGCGCACCCTGATGAAGCGCTGCCTCACCGCCTGCAGCGCCTATGGCCAGCAGCCCGGCGAGGAGGCCAAGGCCGCTGTCCAGTCCAGCATGAGCGCCGCCTTCAGCAAGATCGACAAGGCGGTCAAGGTGGGTGTGGTGCACCGCAACACCGGCGCCAACCAGAAGTCGCGCCTGAGCGTGGCGGTGAAGAAGGTGCTTGAGCCCACCGCAGCTGGCAGCGCCGGCGCCTGAACCCTCCCCATGGCCGTGAGCTCCCAGCCGGGCGCCCCACCCCTGGTCGACAGCCACTGCCACATCGTGTTCCGCAATTTCGAGCCGGACCTCGATGACG
This sequence comes from Synechococcus sp. CCAP 1479/9, assembly GCF_019038535.1. Lineage (NCBI taxonomy): Bacteria > Bacillati > Cyanobacteriota > Cyanophyceae > Synechococcales > Synechococcaceae > Synechococcus > Synechococcus sp. CCAP 1479/9. The sequence continues at coordinate 9,844 of NZ_JAFKRK010000007.1, forward strand.
TGGCCGGCCGCTGGCGTGAGGCGGGGGTCAAGGCCCTGGTCCATGCCTGCGTGGAGCCCGCGGAGATTCCGGCGATCCGGGCCCTGGCCGATCGCTTCCCCGAACTGCGCTATGCCGTCGGGGTCCATCCCCTCGACACCCATCACTGGCACAGCGACACCGCCGCCACGCTCGAAGCGGCGGCCCGTGCCGACGACCGGGTGGTGGCGATCGGTGAACTGGGCCTCGACCTGTTCAAGGCCACCAACCTCGACGAGCAGCTGGCGGCCCTGGGGCCCCAGCTGGACCTGGCGGTGGCCCTGGATCTGCCGGTGATCATCCACTGCCGGGACGCGGCCGAACCGATGCTCGACGAACTGCGCCGCCGCGAGCGCGACGGCCGCTGCCCCCGCGGCGTGATGCACTGCTGGGGGGGCACCCCCGAGGAGATGGCCGGCTTCCTCGCGCTCGGGATGTTCATCAGCTTCAGCGGCACGGTCACCTTCCCCAAGGCCGAGCCCATCCATGAATGCGCCCGGCTGGTGCCGGCCGATCGCTACCTCGTCGAGACCGACTGCCCCTTCCTGGCGCCGGTGCCCCGCCGCGGCAAGCGCAACGAGCCCGCCTACGTGGCCTCGGTGGCCGCCCGGGTGGCCGAACTCCGGGGCGAGACGCTCCACGAGGTGGCGACGACGACCACCGCCAATGCCGCCCGTCTTTTTCGGCTGCCCCTCCAGGTTGTATGATGTCTTATTGGCCTGGAAGCGGAAGCGCTCCTTTTGTCCACGACGGCATCAATTGAGTCGGCAAACCAGCAGCGAGCCCTGTAAGCGCCCCCGCCGGATCGTTCGTCCCTGTTCCAGGGGCGGACGTTTCGGCTGAGCGCCTGTTGGCATGGCCCGTCCAGCCGATCCGTCCCCGTCCAGGTCCGCCCCACCACCTCGTTCCTGCAGGTTCACCGCATGAGCAGCGCGATCCAGGTCGCCAAGACCGTCACTTACCTTCCCGATCTCGTGGAGGTACAGAGGGCGAGCTTCAAATGGTTCCTGGAGAAGGGCCTGATCGAGGAGCTGGACAGCTTCTCCCCGATCACCGACTACACCGGCAAGCTGGAGCTGCATTTCATCGGCGACCAGTATCGCCTGAAACGCCCTCGCCACGACGTGGAAGAGGCCAAGCGTCGCGATGCGACCTTCGCCTCCCAGATGTACGTCACCTGCCGCCTGGTCAACAAGGAGACCGGTGAGATCAAGGAGCAGGAGGTCTTCATCGGGGAGCTTCCCCTGATGACCGAGCGCGGCACCTTCATCATCAACGGCGCCGAGCGGGTGATCGTCAACCAGATCGTCCGCAGCCCCGGCGTCTACTTCAAGGACGAGCAGGACAAGAACGGCCGCAAGACCTTCAACGCCAGCCTGATCCCCAACCGGGGCGCCTGGCTCAAATTCGAGACCGACAAGAACGACCTGCTGCACGTTCGCGTCGACAAGACCCGCAAGATCAACGCCCACGTGCTGATGCGGGCCATCGGCCTGTCCGACAACGACGTCCTCGACAAGCTGCGGCACCCGGAGTACTACCAGAAGTCGATCGAGGCCTCCAACGAGGAGGGCATCTCCTCGGAAGACCAGGCCCTGCTGGAGCTCTACAAGAAGCTGCGTCCCGGTGAGCCGCCCTCGGTGAGCGGTGGCCAGCAGCTGCTCCACAGCCGCTTCTTCGATCCCAAGCGCTACGACCTGGGCCGGGTGGGCCGCTACAAGATCAACAAGAAGCTGCGTCTCACCATCCCCGATGCGGTGCGCACCCTCACCGCCGAGGACGTCCTCTCCACGATCGACTACCTGATCAACCTGGAGCTCGATGTGGGCGGCGCCTGCCTCGATGACATCGACCACCTGGGCAACCGCCGGGTGCGCTCGGTGGGTGAGCTGCTGCAGAACCAGGTGCGCGTGGGCCTCAATCGCCTGGAGCGGATCATCAAGGAACGGATGACCGTCGGCGAGACCGAATCCCTCACCCCCGCCCAGCTGGTCAACCCCAAACCCCTGGTGGCGGCGGTCAAGGAGTTCTTCGGCTCCAGCCAGCTGAGTCAGTTCATGGACCAGACCAACCCCCTGGCCGAGCTGACCCACAAGCGCCGCATCAGCGCCCTCGGCCCCGGCGGTCTCACCCGGGAGCGGGCCGGCTTCGCCGTGCGCGACATCCACCCCTCCCACTACGGCCGCATCTGCCCGATCGAGACCCCGGAAGGCCCCAACGCCGGCCTGATCGGTTCGCTCGCCACCCACGCCCGGGTGAACGAGTACGGCTTCATCGAAACCCCCTTCTGGCGCGTCGAGAACGGCATCGTCCTCAAGCAGGGCGATCCCCTCTACCTCTCCGCCGACCTCGAAGACGAGTGCCGGGTGGCCCCGGGTGACGTGCCGACCGACGCCACCGGACGCATCACCGTCGATCTGGTGCCGGTCCGCTACCGCCAGGACTTCGAGAAGGTGCCCCCCGAGCAGGTGGACTACGTCCAGCTGTCACCGGTGCAGGTGATCTCGGTGGCCACCTCCCTGATCCCCTTCCTCGAGCACGACGACGCCAACCGGGCCCTGATGGGCTCGAACATGCAGCGCCAGGCCGTGCCCCTGCTGCGCCCCGAACGGCCCCTGGTGGGCACGGGCCTGGAAACCCAGGTCGCCCGCGACTCCGGCATGGTGCCCATCACCAAGGTGAACGGCACCGTCTCCTTCGTCGATGCCACCGCCATCGTCATCCGTGACGACCAGGGCCGCGACCACACCCACTTCCTGCAGAAGTACCAGCGCTCCAACCAGGACACCTGCCTCAACCAGCGGCCGATCGTCCGCCAGGGCGATCCGGTGATCGCCGGCCAGGTGCTGGCCAACGGCTCCGCCTGCGAAGGCGGTGAGATCGCCCTCGGCCAGAACGTGCTGATCGCCTACATGCCCTGGGAGGGCTACAACTACGAGGACGCCATCCTGGTGAGCGACCGTCTGGTCCAGGACGACCTGTACACCTCGGTGCACATCGAGAAGTACGAGATCGAAGCCCGCCAGACCAAGCTCGGTCCCGAGGAGATCACCCGGGAGATCCCGAACGTGGCCGAGGAGAGCCTGGGCCACCTCGACGAGATGGGCATCATCCGCATCGGCGCCTATGTCGAATCCGGCGACATCCTGGTGGGCAAGGTGACCCCCAAGGGCGAGTCGGATCAGCCGCCGGAAGAGAAGCTGCTGCGCGCCATCTTCGGCGAGAAGGCCCGTGACGTGCGCGACAACTCCCTGCGGGTGCCCAGCACCGAACGGGGCCGGGTGGTCGACGTGCGCATCTACACCCGCGAGCAGGGCGACGAACTGCCGCCGGGCGCGAACATGGTCGTGCGGGTCTACGTGGCCCAGCGCCGCAAGATCCAGGTGGGCGACAAGATGGCCGGCCGCCACGGCAACAAGGGCATCATCAGCCGCATCCTTCCCCGGGAGGACATGCCCTACCTGCCCGACGGCACCCCCATCGACATCGTGCTCAACCCCCTGGGGGTGCCGAGCCGCATGAACGTGGGCCAGGTGTTCGAGTGCCTGATGGGCTGGGCCTCCTCCCACCTCGACTGCCGCGTCAAGGTGGTGCCGTTCGATGAGATGTACGGCCCCGAGAAGTCGAAGCAGACGGTGCAGGCCTACCTCGAGGAAGCCGCCAAGCTGCCCGGCAAGGACTGGGTCTACAACCCCGCCAACCCCGGCAAGATCCAGCTGATCGACGGCCGCAGCGGCGAACCCTTCGACCAGCCGGTGACCGTGGGCTACGCCCACATCCTCAAGCTGGTGCACCTGGTGGACGACAAGATCCACGCCCGCTCCACCGGCCCCTACTCCCTGGTGACCCAGCAGCCCCTGGGCGGCAAGGCCCAGCAGGGCGGCCAGCGGCTCGGGGAGATGGAGGTGTGGGCCCTGGAGGCCTACGGCGCCGCCTACACCCTGCAGGAACTGCTCACCGTCAAGTCCGACGACATGCAGGGCCGCAACGAGGCCCTCAACGCCATCGCCAAGGGCAAGCCCATCCCCCGGCCTGGCACGCCGGAGTCGTTCAAGGTGCTGATGCGGGAGCTGCAGTCCCTCGGTCTCGACATCGCCGTCTACACCGATGCCGGCGAGGAGGTCGACCTGATGCAGGACGTCAACCCGCGCCGCAGCACCCCCAGCCGTCCCACCTACGAATCCCTCGGTGTCGCGGATTACGACGATGACTGATCGCTTGATTCACCGGCTCTGATTTCTCCGTCTCTCTCGATCACCCTGCGTCCCCGCCATGTCCAACAGCAACCTCCGCACCGAAAACCACTTCGACTACGTGAAGATCACGCTCGCTTCCCCCGAGCGGATCATGCAGTGGGGGCAGCGCACGCTGCCCAACGGACAGGTGGTGGGTGAGGTCACCAAGCCGGAAACGATCAACTACCGCACC